>NZ_JAAXYC010000275.1 GCF_018619185.1 Streptomyces sp. McG3
CCCCCGTCCCCGCCCTCCTCCGCGTCCCCGCAGCTCACCGGGACCGCACTGGAACTGCTCGTCCACGGCGTCGGCGGCGCCACCCCGCAGGAGATGCTGGGCGACCCCCGCACCGTCCGGGTCACCGGGGACGAGACCGCGGCCGTGTACCGGCGCACCGAGGACGCCCACGGCGAGCAGCACCCCGAGCGCTACCGGGACGAGCCCGTCGCCGAGGCGTACTGCTGGTCCGGCCTCACCTCCGGCAACGGCTCCCGCGCCCTGTGGCTGCTGCTCCTGCCGTTCATGGTGGTCAACCTCGCCCACTGGATGCGCCCCACCTCCACCGGCCGCTCCCGCGCCGTCCGGCTGTACGGCGTGCTGGTGCGGCTCGTCGCGCTCAGCCTCACCGTGCTGCTCACGGCGGCCGCCTGCGAAGTCGCCCTGGACCTGCTGGCCTGGCAGTGCGCGGGAGCCGAGGCCTGCTCCGAACGCCGCTCCTGGCTCGGCTTCCTGTCGGCCCAGCAGGGCGGCTGGTGGTCGCAGCCCGGCCGCCGCCTCGCCCTGGCCGCCGTCGTGCCCGCGGCCCTGGTGGGGCTCCTGTGGTACCTGTCCAACCGGACCTGGAGCGCGTACGAGTCCCAACGCCCCCTGGACGAAGGGGACATCGACGCCCACGACCCCGAAGGGGTGCACGGGGCCCACGACTCCGACGCACCCGCCCCGGACACCGACGGGGCCCCGCGCCCGGCCGCCCCGATCCGCCCCGCGCTCGGCAGGCCCGGGTTCTGGTACGGCCGGCGCATCGTCGCCCGGCTCCGCGCCGCCCACACGGCGGCCGGGTTCCTGACCGTCGCCGCGGCCGTCGCCGGCGCCGCCGCCCGACACGACCGGAGCGCCGAAGGACCGGTGCCCCCGCTCCTCCGCGCGGCCGTCGAGGGCGGCATCGTCCTGTGCGCGCTCGTCGTCGTCCGGGTCGTCTGCAGCCGGGGTCGCAGCGAACGGACCCGCGACACCAAGCTGGACGCCGCCCTCATCACCTATCTGCCCGGCTCCGCGCTCGCCCTGCTCGCCCTCGCCGTCGTGTACGCCTCCTGGTCGCGCCCGGACTGGCAGTCCTCGGGCAGCCTGCCCGGCGAGACGGCCTTCCGGCTCCTCGCCCTCGGCCAGGGCCTCCTCGTCGTCGCCCTCGCTCTGGTCGCCCGGAGCCTCTACCGGCGCACCCCCGAACCGCGCACGGTCCTGCACGGACTCGGCGGCCCCGCGGTCGCGATGCTCGCCTGCGCCCTCGGCGGCGTGATGACCGGGGGAGTGGCCCAGCGCGTCGCCGACTGGCTCGACGGGCCGGGGAGCCCGGGCATGGGTCACGGCACCGACATCGCCGGGCCTCCCGTCCTGCTGAGCTGGCAGGCCTCCGTCATCCCGGTGCTCCTGCTGCTCCTGCTCGTCCCGGTCCTGGTCCTGGTCGTCCGCACCACGCGCACCGCCCGCCGGCTGGGCCCGCTCATCGAGGCGGAGTACGCCCCCGAACCGCCCGACGCGGGCCGTACCCGCCGCATCGCCCGGATCCGCGCGACCGCCGCCCTCACCGACTCGGCGCCCTGGATCGTCGGCGTGGTCTCCGGGGCGACCCTGCTGCTCGGGACAGGTGCGGTCGTCGGCTCCTGGCGCAGTGACGAGGTGCCGGGACGGGCCGCCGACGGGAGCTGGCCGCTCATCGAGTCGTTCGCCGAGGCCGCGCAGTCGACCGGCTCCTGGCTGATCGGCCTCGGCTTCGTCCTCTTCGTCGCCGGTGGCCGCCGCGCCTACAAGGACGCCTCGGCCCGCCGCACCATCGGCATCCTCTGGGACGTGGGCACCTTCTGGCCACGCGCCGCCCACCCCTTCGCACCCCCGTGCTACGCCGAGCGCGCGGTTCCCGACCTCGCCTCCCGGATGTCCGCCTGGACGACGACCACGCCCCGGGGCCGGCTCGTCATCTCGGGTCACTCGCAGGGCAGCGTGCTCGCCGCGTCCGCCGTCTGGCAACTGCCCGACGCGACCCGCCGCCGGGTCGCGCTGCTCACCTACGGCTCGCCCCTGGAGCGGCTGTACGGGCGGTGGTTCCCGGCCTACTTCGGCCCCGAGCCGCTGCTCGGGCTGCACCGCTCGGTGCACTGCTGGCGCAATCTGTGGCGGGAGACCGACCCGATCGGCGGTCCCGTCCGCATCTGCGCCGACCCCGACCCGGGCGTCGACCGGGGCCCCTTGAAGGACCCGCTGGCCTACGGGCGGACCACGGAGCTCCCGCTGCCCGAACCGATCCTCGGGCACTCCGACTACCAGGCCGACCCGGTCTTCGCCGAGGAGCGGGCCGCCCTCCTCGACGAACTGCGGCCACGGGTGCCCCGGCAGCAGGCGGAGGCGGGCCTTCAGAAGGGCAGCTCGGGGAGGTCCTCCGGGTAGAGCAGGGTCAGGTCGTCCGTGCTCGTCTCGGCGAGCTGGGCGACCCGGCCCGCGTGCCGCTCCACCATCGACTCGAAGGTCTGCCGGGCGGTGCGGCCGTTGCCGAAGGCGGGGCCCTTGGGCAGCTCCGTGAAGTACTTCAGCAACGCCTCCCCGGTGCCCTCCGCGAGGCTGTACTCATGCTCCTCGGCCTGCTGCTCGACGATCCGCAGCAACTCCTCGGGGAGGTAGTCATGGAAGGTGATGGTCCGCGAGAACCGCGAGGCCACCCCGGGGTTGACGGTGAGGAACCGCTCCATCTCGTGGGTGTAGCCCGCGACGATCACGACCACCGCGTCCCGGTGGTCCTCCATCAGCTTCACCAGGGTGTCGATGGCCTCCCGCCCGAAGTCCCGGCCGGAGTCCTCGGGCGAGAGGGCGTACGCCTCGTCGACGAACAGCACCCCGCCGCGCGCCCGGTCGAACGCCTCCTGGGTCCGGATCGCCGTCGAGCCGATGTGCTCGCCGACCAGGTCCACCCGGGACACCTCGACCAGGTGGCCGCGCTCCAGCACCCCGAGCGAGGCCAGGATCTCCCCGTACAGCCGGGCGACCGTGGTCTTGCCCGTACCGGGGGAGCCGGTGAAGACGAGGTGCCGGCGGACGGACGCGGCCTTGAGCCCGGCCTCCTGACGGCGGCGGCCCACCTCGATCATGTCGGTCAGCGCCCGCACCTCGCGCTTGACGCTGTCCAGGCCCACCAGCGCGTCCAGCTCGCCGAGAACCGCCGAGGAGTCCCGGGCCGGCTCCGTCGGGACGACCGGCTCCGGAGCGGGCTCGACCGCGCGCTGCCCGGGCAGCGCGCCCAGCAGACCGGGCGTCGACCGGGTCTCCGTCAGCACCGCGGGCGGCGGTGGGGCCGAAGCCGTCCGCAGACCGCTCTCGTCGCTCGTGCAGTTCTCGGCCACCGGGCCGGTCGCGCCGGCGTCGCCCTCGGGGAACTCGTAGCCGCCCCGGGCGCACCGCTCGGTGCGGCAGCGGGTGAGCGTGGTGCGGCAGCCGTCCATGACGTGGAAGCCGTAGCCCTCGCTGCCCGTCACCCGGCAGCTGTCGAAGGTGCCCCTGCCCTCGGCCGACACGTAGAACCCCGCCTCGGCCGGCGAGGTGACCGTGCAGCGCTCGATGGTGGGGTCCGCGCCCTTGGTGACGATGACCCCGGTCTGCGCCGCGTCGATGGTGCAGTTGTTCAGCGTGCCGCCACTGCCGTGGTCGCGGAACCATGCGCCCGTGGACGCCTCCCGGATCCGGCAGTCGTCCAGCTGGGCCGTCGCCCCGTCGCTCACGGAGACGGCGGTGTTGCGGATCTGGGAGAGGTCGCTGTCCACGACGTCGGCGCGCGACCCCCGGTCGAGGACGAAGAGGGCGTCGGGCACGTCGTGCACCCGGCAGGCGTCCAGTATCACCGTCGCGCCGTCGCTGACCCAGACCGCCGGGTAGTCGCCCGTACTGTCGTGGATCTCGCACTGGTTGGCGTCGACCCGGGTCCCCGGGTCCCAGACCGAGAGCCCGTTGCGGCCGAACCGGCGGACGGTGGAGCGGGTCAGCGTGAGGACCGAACGCGACCGCAGGTCGACGGCGTTCTCCGGGATGTCGTGGATGTCGCAGTCGGCGAGGGTGAGCACCGCGTCGGTGTCCAGCGTGACGCCGTCCGCGGAGGTGCGGTGCACGGTGCAGTCGGTCAGGTGGGCCGAGGCACGGGCGGTGACCTGGATGCCGCTGCCCTTGATCTCGTACACCTCGCAGCCGAACGCCTCCAGGCCGCTGCCCTCGCCGGTGACGCCGATGCCCGCCCCGGACGCGTGGTGGATCCGGCAGCGGTCCAGGCGCGGATGCCCTCCGTCGCGGACCGAGACCCCGGACTGGCCCGCGGAGACGATCTCGCACTCCTCGAACACGCCGCCCGCGCCGTCCAGCACGGCGATGCCGACCCCGGCCGGATTGTCGACCGTGCAGCGCCGCACGGTGGGCCGGGCCGCGCCGCGCACCTCGATGCCCGCGGCGGACCGCGTCACGATCCGCAGGTCCGTGAGCTCCGCCGTGCCGTCCTCGACCAGCAGCGCAGGGGCCGCCGAGTCCTGGCCCTCGACATGGAGGTCCTGGATGACGGCGGAGGCGCGCACGGTCAGCGGTACGCCGTCGACCGGCGCGATCCGCACGGAACCGACCGAGCCCTCGGGGCCGCGCAGCGTCACCGCGCGATGGACGACGAGGTTCTCCCGATAGGTCCCGGGCGCGACGGTGAGGACGTCGCCGTCGGCTGCCGCCTCCAGGGCCGCGGAGAGGGAGGCGTACTCGCCCGTGCGGCGGCGCCATCGCGATGTGCCGGTGTGCGTCACCTGGACCGTGCCCTGTGCCATGGCGTTGCTGTGCCCCCACCTCGTGCTGTGCGATGCCTCGGGTCCGTCCGTCGCCGGGGAGGCGGACGGGGTCGGACCACCGTAGCGCGCGTGAGGGGCGGGAGTTGACGAGTCCGCCCCGCGGAGCGATGTCTCCCCCCGTCCGCTCCCGGCCGGGGGAGGCCGTGGTCAGCCGCCCTTTCCGGCTCTGCCCCAGTCCGGACCGGCCGCGGCCCACTCCCGGTCCAGCCGCGCGTAACGCCGCCGCACCATGCGTCTCACGGTCAGCCGGCGGCCCGCCTCGACGCATGCGGCGGCGAGCAGGAACGTGCCGATGCCACCCAGCACCGCGTGGGTCCGGGCGGTGTGCCCGTCCATCGGCGGCGGCACCGGGTGGCCCGCCGCGTCCGTCCAGATCCGCACCGCGGACCCCGGGCCGCCCGGCCGCGACCCGGTGGCCACCCTTCCGGTGCGCGGACCGCCGTCCGGGGCCTCCCAGGACGCCACCACCCAGGTGCGCGCGGCCCGTTCGACGCCGCCCTCGGGATCACCGGCGAGCCGTTCCCGCCCCGCCGGGCCCACCACGACCGCGTCGACGGGGTGACGCTCCTCGTGGTCGGCGCCCCGAGCGCCACCCAGGCCTCGCGGCGGTCGGTGGCACGGCGCAGCGGACTGTCCCGCCCACGCAGCAGCGCCCACAGCACCCACACGCCCGTCCCCCCCTGCCTCTTCCGCCGACCCGGTCGATCTATCGCCTGTCCGCCTGTCCGTCGAGGAGGCCGAGAATCCGGACGGGGTCCCGGACCCTGATCACTCCCGTCCCCCTCGGGGATCGGATCCTGGCCGAAGACCAACTGCTTGCCGAACCGCCTGTGGCGGGCCGGCGTGAGCAGGGGTTCCCTGCCCCGCTCGGCGGTGCGCTGGTCGGTCGTCGTGATCACACAGCGGCCGCGCGGACAGGAGCATGCCGCCGCCCGGCAGCGGCTCGGCCGAGATCCGCGCCATCGACGGCTGCTGACGCTGTGCGACGGCCCCGGCCGCCTTGTCGGCCGGCATCCAGTGGCGGTCGCCGTCGAGTCCCCATGGCTCGACGGCGACCAGGTCGCAGGCGCCGGCGGCCGGCGACCTCACCGGACAGAGGTGGGCCGAACGGAGCACGGGAAAGCTCATGCGCTCATCCTGCCGGCACCCTCTGACCCCGTACGCGTGGATTCGCGGGTACCAACTGATACCCGTATGTCCTGGATGCGGCTGATACCCGGTGCGTCCCCCCGGCGCACCTCGTCGCACGGAGTCGCGGGTTCAGTACCCCCGGCTCTGGTACGGGCGGTTGTACGGGTCCTCGTACGGCGACTGCGCCGGCGCGGGCCGCGGCGAGGCCGGGCGCATCGACTCGTACCCGGTGGCGGGCGCGGGCCGTGGCTGCTGCGGCTGCTGCGGATAACCGCGGACCGCCGAGGGCTGCTGCGGGATGTACGGCGCGGGCGCGTGCTGCAGTTGGGCGGGCTGCATCGGCGCGTGCTGCGCCGGAGCCTGCTGGTACTGCGGCGTCGGCTGCTGCTGCGGGTAGCCGTAACCGGTCTGCTGCGACGGGGCCGCGGGCAGGGCGGGGAGCGCCGACGGCAGGGCCGGCAGGTAGCTGTTGCCGGTGTCATAGGCGGCCGGAACCCGGATGGGGGCGATCTGAGGGGTTCCCCGCTCCGCGACCAAGGAGTCGTAGATCGGAGTGTCGGGGAACGACGCGGCGTAGTAGCCGCCGCCGAAGGTGGAGCGGGGGGACGTCATGCCACCTAAGTTAAGCGCACGATGTGCTGTATGGGGAGCCCCAATCTTCTGGTTATCCGTTTTACGCTGGTTCTGTGCGGCCGGCCCGCCAAAGCATCGTTAAAGATTTCGTTAACAGGAGGGACCTTTCCGCTGGTGGGCGAGGCCTTCGGCCCCGCGCTCCGGTCCGTGAAGGGGAACGGTGTCGAAGCATCCGGGAGGCAAGCGAATAGCGTTTGGCCAAAGCGCGATGCGCACGGTTCGACGTCCCGGAGATCGTCCGCCGGCCCGAAAGGCCCTGTCTTCCCCCGGCCCTCGTAAGGCTTTTGGCGCCGCCCTCACCCGCCCGCCCCGGTGGAACCGGCCGTGCGCGGTGCGCGGCGCGGGGACCGGCCGGCCACCGGCAGCACCAACAGGGCGGCCAGCCCGCCCATCAGGGCCAGCGCCGGGTAGCCGTCCCGCGCGACGACCAGGCCGGACGCCAGGCTTCCGGCCGCTCCGGCGGCCGCGAGCCCCACGTCCACCAGTCCTTGGGTCGTGGCGCGCCGGTCCGGGGGCAGGGCGTCGGTGACGATCGCGGTGCCGCTGATCAGCCCGAAGTTCCAGCCCAGGCCGAGGAGTACGAGAGCGGCGCCGAGTGCGGGCGTCGAGCCCGCGGGTGACAGGGCGGCCAGTGCCCCGGCCGCCAGCAGCAGCGGTCCGGACGCGCAGGCGACCCATCGCCTGCCGATCCGGTCGACGAGCAGTCCGGTGAGCGGGGAGGGCAGGAACATCGCTCCGACGTGCAGGGAGATCACGAGCCCCGCGGCCTGGGCGGTATGACCGTGCGCCAGCATGTGCACCGGCGTCATCGTCATGATCCCGATCATCACGACCTGGGTCAGGACCATCACGGTGGTGCCGACGGCGACGTCGTGACGCCCGGCGGGCGCCGCGGCCCCGGTGCGGGGCCCGTCCGTACCCGCGTCACCCTCCTCGCCGGTGCCCGCGCCCTCCTCCGGGACGCCCGCCGCCCGGACGGCCAGCTCCTGGGCGAGCCGGAGCGGATCGGGCCGCAGGAGGCAGGCGAGGACGACCGCGGTGGCGGCGAACGCCGCGGCCGCCAGCAGGAAGGGGCCGGCGAGACGCGGCACGCCCCAGGCGTGCGCGACCTCACCGGCCGGCGTCACCAGCATGGGCCCGGTCACCGCGCCCAGAGTGGTGGCGAAGAGCACCGCGCTCACGGCCCGTCCGCGCCGGGCGGGGGAGGCCAGGTCGGCGCCGGCGTAGCGCGCCATGAGGCCGGTCGCCGTACCCATCCCGTACACCACGAGGGCCGGGAAGAGGAGCGCCACGCTGCCGGTGGCGGCGGCCGCCACGACACCGACGCTGCCGAGCGCCCCGGTCGCGTAGCCCAGCGCCAGTCCGGGGCGGCGGCCCCAGCGGGTGCAGATCCGGCCGATGCCGAGCGCGCCGAGTGCGGCCCCCGCGGTGAAGAGCGCGCTCGGCACTCCCGCGAGGCCGGTGGAGCCGAGCATCTCCTCGGCGAGCAGGGCCCCGACGGTTATCCCGGCGGTGAGACCTGCGCCGCTCAAGATCTGGGCCAGTACCAGCACGGCCAGAATGCGCCGCTGTTCCGGAATCTCACCCGTGGCAACCGGATGTCTGCTGCGAGTCGACAAGGGGGAGCTTCCGATCGTCATACGGGCGAGGAGATTCTCACTCAGGCAACGGCCATCGGTTTCAGCTCCGCGATGTCCGTGAGGGATATGCCCAGCTGCTCATGGAGGAACCGGACCATGGTCCAGTGCGGCAGCGCGCCTTCGTCGAACGGCCCGAATTCCTCGCAGTAGAGGGGGATCCAGCGCAATGCCTCTTCCAATGCCTGTTCGCGTCCCGGCTCTTCCTGATAGTCCTCGTAGGCGATGCTGCGGTGGTTGATGAAGAACCGCCCCGGGAGCCGTTCTTCGCACAGCGCGCGGTATTCGCGGGTCTGCAGGATGAGGTAGTGCCATATCTCGTCGATGTCCTGTTCGACGGGCAGGAAGAGCCCGCTGAGCCGGTCCCGGTACCGGGAGACGAGGTAGAGGTACCGCAGACATTCCGTGACCTGACGTTCCACGAAGTCCTGGGGTGTGTCCGGCGCCTTGTCGCAGAAATACCGTATGACCTCGGTGTGCAGCGCGTCCCCGAGAAGACGCTTCAGGTCGTCGGCGGAGCGTGTCTGTCCGCTGGTCATGGCACTCCGTTTTCTGAGAGGGGGGAGGGGGAGGTGGGGGTGCGTCAGGTGCCGGCGCTGACGAGCCAGGCGTACTTGCCGGAGCGCCCGATGGGGATATGGGTGCGGTGTTCGATCCGGCAGTTCCGTCCGGTCAGTTCGGCGACGCCCTGCCGCAACGCGGCGGCCTCCGTGGCCCCGAGGGGTTCGTCGGCGAACGTCGTGTAGAACAGGGCGGCGTCGGCGTCGCCTTGGAGGTGCAGTTGGTGCAGGAAGATCCGGGGGGAAGCGTCCGCGATATGCCGGTCGAGGTCGCCCTGGGCGACCGGGCCGTTCGGTGTGCTCAGCAATTCCTTCTGACGGCCGCAGAACTGGGTGATCGCCGCGGGGTCCGGCGAGCCGTCCAGAGTGCGCACACAATCGCCCGACCGGTAGCGGACGAGCGGCATGTAGGGATTGCGCACACTGGTGACGACGAGCTGGTGGATCGTGCTTCCGGGGGCCACCGGCAGGAGCTCGACGCTCATCCCGGCCAGGTGGGGCCGGTACCGGCCCGCCCGGTCGCTGTAGTAGAGGTAGCCCAACTCCGTACTGCCGAAGAGGTCGATGACCGGGCAGGCGAAGCGCCGGCGGAGGAAACGCCGTACGTTCACCGGGGTGTACTCGTAGGCGGTGATGATGCTGGCCGGCGCGGGGAACGCGTCCAGCAGGCCCCAGGCCTCCGCCTTGCGCACCAGGTGCGCCAAGTGGTAGCCGGAGCAGTCGAGGTGGTAGCGGCCCTGGGGGTGTGTGCTCCGTGCCAGGTCGATCTCGCGGAGCATCCGCAGTACGTCCTTGCGGACCCACTGCGCCGGATCCAGCCGCAGGTTGAGGTAGCAGGTGCGCTCGTCGAGCCAGCGGTCGGCCAGGATGGGTATTCCCCTGTGCTCCACGCCGCGTCGGGCGGCGTTGACCCGCGCCACGTGTTCCGTCGCGAGCACCGTGGTGAGGGAGACCCGGCGGCAGCCCGACTCCCACGTCTCGCCGATGTCGGGGTGGTTCCGCCACAGCTCGTAGTAGGAACGGAGCAGGAAGTACGGAGGCCGGATGATCTGCATCCGGGCGTGGTTGGTGCCCGTGGACAGGACGAACTCCGCCTCGCCGTTCTCCAGCGCCGCCGCCAGCCGCGGCGTCATCCAGTTGTCGGGGAACCCGCGGGCGATCTCCGGCTTGTCGAGCAGGGGGAAGTGGCCCTTCGCCAGGGACTCCTGATAGATCGGTATGTCGCGAATATGCTCGATGACATCGCTGGTCGGCTGGCCCTTCATTAATTCCTTCTCATGTTTCGCATAGCTGAAGAAATATGGGCTATGAGGGAGACGGAGTCGGGGCGCCCGGGAACATGCTGTGGTGGGGGAGAAATCTCTCACAGGGCTGATCCCGGGCGTCCCCGGCCGATCAGGAGATACAGCCGGCCTTCGGTGCGGCGCTGATACACCCGTTCTTGGGCGCCGCGCTGATGCAGCCGTTCTTCGCGGCCTGCTGGGCCGAGTTGGCGGCGAGCCAATTCTGCCAGACGTTGTCCTGGGCCATCTTCTTGATCAGGTGTTCCATGAGGTCCTCCGATGATAGTGCGGAAGGTACTCCCTGAAGCGGGCCGACGGTGAATGGATTTCTCCTCGACCTGCCCGCTGAATGTAAAAGCGTGGTTGAGCAACTGTCAATGAATGGCAATGCCGAACCATGGGGAAGCAGCCCCATTCAGGACCGGTTTGGCGTGATTCCGCTCTTCCGGTGTCGCGTGGGCGCCGGCTCCGGTCGCGGGTCGCGAACCCGGCCGCATCATCCGCAGAGCCCCTGATGGAAGCGGGTCGCCCGGCTTGCCCGGGGGACGCCGACGCGGTGACGGACGGGGCGACGGCCTCCGAAGATGAGAATGTTTTCCTCATGTCCGTCCCCGGGACCCCGCGAAGGCAGACTGGTCCGATGCTGTGGCGTGGGGTGGGGTCGGTATTGGCAGGATGTGGAGCAGGGACACTGGTGTTACTGGTCGTATGGATATGGCCCGGGCAGAATGTGCCGCCCTCCATGGGGCCCGTGGTCGTCGTGCCCTTCCTGCACGGCCCGACGCCTCCCGCCACCGCACCGCCCGGCCCCGGCCGTCCCGCCGCG
>NZ_JAAXYC010000276.1 GCF_018619185.1 Streptomyces sp. McG3
GCGGCGGCGGGGCATCGCCCGGGGCCGGGCGGATTCGAGATCCGGGACCACGGCGGGCCGCGAACCGGTCCTGAGATGGACCAGCGCCTCGTGCCCCTGGTATTCGACGTGTTCGACGACGCCGCTGAGGGCGACCTCGCCGGGCCGGGCCTGGCTGGGCGGGGCGATCCGGACCGCCTCCGAGCGCAGCCCCACGATGATCCGCCGGCCCTGCTGGATCCGGAGCAACTGGTGGTCGGGGCTGAGGGGTTCGGGCAGGGCGAGCCGCTGCCTGCCGAGGTCGATCGACATCCGGCCCTCCAGCGGGGCGTGCACGACGGCCTGGAGGAGGTTGATGCGCGGGGTGCCGATGAAGGCGGCCACGAACACGTTGTCCGGCAGGGCGTAGACCTCGCGGGGCGGACTGACCTGCTGGAGGACTCCACCGCGCATCACGGCCACCCGGTCGCCGAGGGACATCGCCTCGGCCTGATCATGCGTGACATAGACCGTGGTGACGCCCAGCTCCTTGGTGAGCAGGGCGATCTCGGCACGCAGATGGCTGCGCAGCTTCGCGTCGAGGTTGGAGAGCGGCTCGTCCATCAGGAACACCGAGGGCCGGCGGGAGATGGCCCGGCCCATCGCGACCCGCTGGCGCTCGCCGCCGGAGAGCTGCGCCGGGTAGCGGTCGAGGACGTGCCCGATCCCGAGCATCCGGGCGGTGGCCTCGACGCGCGCGGTGTTGTCCTCGCGGGGGTTCTCCAGTTTCAGCGGGAAGCCGATGTTGGCCCGGTTGGTCATGCTCGGGTACAGCGCGAAGTTCTGGAAGACCATCGCCATGCCGCGTTCGCGCGGCGGGGTGTGGTTGGCGTGCTCCCCGTCGAGGAGCAGTTCGCCCTCGGTGATCTCCTCCAGGCCCGCGATCATGCGCAGCACGGTGGACTTGCCGCAGCCGGAGGGGCCGAGCAGCACGACGAACTCGCCCGGGTCGATGGAGAGCGTGAACCGGTCGACGGCCCGCCGGTCCCGGCCGTAGTTCTTGCTGACTTGGTGCAGGGAGATCGCGCGCGTCATGAGGGTCCGCCCGGAGGAAGTGGTGGCATCGCGGTGGGGAGCGGCTGTGGGGGGAAGCTAGCCCACCGGGCGGGGTGTGGGAATGACTCGCGCGAAGGTTGGGGCATACGGGTCCGGTGGGGCCGGTCAGCCGGGGTTCTCGGCCCCGTTCCGTACGGTCGGCGGTACGGGACCGCTGCCCGCCGGGGTGTCCTGCGTGTCCTGCGGTACGGCCGCGGGCACCGTGTCCGGCGGGGCGAGGGCGGACTCCGTGTCCGTGGGTGCCGACTCCGTGTCAGGGGGTTCCGGTGCCGGCCCCGTGTCCAGGGGTTCTGGTGCCGGTTCCGGGCGCCCGTCGCCGCGCAGGCCGAGTCCCGCCGCGCCGATCAGGCCCACGCCGAGCAGCACGAACGGGGCGGCCACTCCCACCGCGCCCGCGATCAGCCCGGCAGCGGCGGGGGCGGCGACCTGGCCGAGCCGGTTGCCGGTCAGCCGGAGGGCGAGCGCGGTGGACCGGGCCCGGTCGGGGGCGGCCCGGACCACGGTGGTCATGGACAGCGGCTGGCCGACGCCGAGGCAGAAGCCGAGCACGGCGAGCATGACGGCGAGGACCGGGACGGACACGGGGAGGGCGACGCCCGCGCAGAGGAGTCCGGCGAGCAGGCAGCTGGTGGTCAGCAGGGCTCTGCGGCCCACCAGCCCCAGCAGCGGCGACATGACCAGCCGGCAGGCGATCGTGGCGGCGGCCCGCAGGCTCAGCAGCAGACCGACGGTGGCCGGCGCGATGGAGCGGTGCTCGCCGACGACCGGCAGGTAGGCGGTGAGGATGTCGGTGGCGGACAGCACCGCCATGCTGATGAAGATGCCCGCGGGGACGCCGCGCGCGCCCAGGATCGCGCGGACCGGGACCTTGTCCCCGGGCCTGCTCCCGGAGCCGGTCGCCCGGCGGTGCTCGATGCGCCAGAGCGAGGCGAGGGCGACGGCGGCGACCGCGGCCGATACGAGGAGGGCGAGCGCGCTCGTACGCCCCAGGGTCCCGCCCTGGCCGGAGATGAGCGCGCCGGCGGCGACCGGGCCGATGAGCTGGCCGAGCGAGGCCCCGATGGTGAAGTGCCCGAAGTTGCGGTCCTGTTCGTCGGGTGCGGACTGCCGGGCCACGATCGACTGCGCGCCGATCACGAAGCACAGGTGGCCGAGGCCCATCACCCCGCTCCAGGCGGCCATCGCGGGCAGCGAGGAGACCATGCCGCTGAGCGCGCAGCCGCCGGAGATCAGGAGCACGCCGAGCGGCAGCAGCGGAGCGCAGCGGCCGTGGTCGGTGCGGCGGCCGAGCGGCACGGCGACGAACAGCGGGAGCAGGGCGTAGACCCCCGCGATGACGCCGACGGCCGTCTCGTCCGCACCGAGCGCGAGGGCCCGGTAGGAGACGGCGGGCCGCGCCATCGACACCGCCCCCTGCGCGAAGGCGAAGGCGATGACGAGGCGCAGCAGCCAGCCCCTGCCGGGCCCGGTTCGCGGTGTGCGTGTCATTACATGATGCCGAAGAGGACGCCCGCCGCGAGCACCACGAGCGAGGTGAGGACGGCCCACTTGACGGTGAAGCGGGTGTGGTCGCCGAACTCGACCTTCGCCATGCCGACGAGGACGTACACGGCGGGCACGAGCGGCGAGGACATGTGCAGGGCCTGGCCGGCCAGGGAGGCGCGCGCGATCTCCAGCGGTGAGACCCCGTGAGCCGCGCCCGCCTCGGCGAGGACGGGGAGGACGCCGAAGTAGAAGCCGTCGTTGGACATGAAGTAGGTGAGCGGCAGGCTGAGCAGGCCGGTGACGATGGCCATGTGGGGGCCCATCGCCTCGGGGACCGCGCCGACGACCCAGTCGGCCATGTTCTCGACCATGCCGGTGCCGGTGAGGACTCCGGTGAAGACGGCGGCGGCGAAGACCATGCCGGAGACGTTGAGGACGTTGTCGGCGTGCGCGGCGATCCGGGCCCGCTGGTCGGGCATGTGAGGGAAGTTGACGGTGAGCGCGAGGGCCGCGCCGAGCAGGAAGAGCACCGGGATCGGCATCAGTTCCATGATCATCGCCGTCAGCAGGGCGGCGGTGAGTCCGGCGTTGAACCAGTAGAGCTTCGGGCGGAGCGTGGACCGGTTGGGGTCGAGGCCCTGGAACTCGTCGTCGTCCCCGCCCGCGGGGTCGGCGTCGGCGTCGGTGCCGGCGCCCGTACCTCCCACGGAGGCGGAGGCGGAGGCGCCCTTGCGGAGGCGGTCCTCACCGCCGGCGCCGCCCGCGCCGGTGGACACGGTCTCCGGCTCCGGCTCCCGGGCGAGCGCCTCGTCGAGCGTGAGCATCCCCAGGCGCTTGCGCTCCCGGAGGCCGAGCACGTACGCCAGCACGAACACGGCGAGCAGCCCCATGGCCAGCGCCGGGATCATCGGCACGAAGATCTCGGAGGCGTCCAGCTTGAGTGCGGTGGCGGCACGGGCGGTGGGGCCGCCCCAGGGGAGGGTGTTCATGACGCCGTTGGCGGTGGCCGCGACGCCGGTCATGACGACCAGGCTCATCTTCAGGCGTTTGTAGAGGGGATACATCGCCGAGACGGTGATCATGAAGGTGGTGGAGCCGTCGCCGTCCAGCGAGACGATCGCGGCGAGCACCGCCGTACCGACGACGATGCGCATCGGGTCGGCCTGGCAGAACTTCAGGATGCCCCGGACGATCGGGTCGAACAGGCCGACGTCGATCATCACGCCGAAGTAGACGATGGCGAACATCAGCATGGCCGCGGTGGGCGCGAGGTTGCCGACGCCTTCGATGACGTAGTCGCCGAGCTGCGCTCCCTGTCCGACGGCGACACAGAACAGTGCGGGGATCAGTACCAGCGCCGCGATCGGCGACATCTTCTTCGTCATGATCAGGACCAGGAAGGTCGCGATCATGGCGAAGCCGAGGATTGTCAGCATGGGGGATACCTAACGTTCATCCTTGAACTCCCACCGGTCTCGGCGGTCCGGATGACGTTAGGGGCGCTCTCGCGGCGTTAACAAGATGTTGACGTGTGAGCAATACGAGCAAAACCCCAGGTCAACACGGTGATGCTAGAGAGCGGGGGTCACGGAGACCGGAATGGCGTTCAGTACGGCGGTGCCGGACAGCGGGTCCAGGAGCGTGCCGTCGAGCAGTTGGTTCACGTTCGCGCCCGGGTGGGCGGCGGCGACCGTCATACGGGTGCCGGGGCGGCTGTGGCCCCATCCGTGCGGCAGGCTCACCACCCCGCTGCGCACGGTGTCGGTGATCTCGGCGGGAGCCTCGATCCGGCCGCCCGACGATTCGATCCGGGCGGTGGCCCCGTCCAGCAGCCCGAGGCGGGCCGCGTCCTCGGGGTGGATCTGGAGGGTGCAGACGTTGGTCCCGCCGGTGAGCGAGCCGACGTTGTGCATCCAGCTGTTGTTGGAGCGCAGATGGCGGCGGCCGACGAGGACGAGGGGGGCCGGCCGGTCGCCCAGTGCCCGGCGCAGGCGCGGCAGATCGGCGGCGATCGGCTCCGGAAGCAGTTCGATGCGGCCGGAGCGGGTGCGCAGGACCTCCGGGACGCGGGGTTTCAGCGGGCCGAGGTCGATGCCGTGCGGGTGGGCGAGGAGCCGCTCCAGCGTCAGCCCGTACGGGCCGAGGCGCAGCATCAGGTCCAGTCGCCGTTCGGGGCCGTTGTCGCCGGTGAGGCCGGCGGCCAGCTCCTTCGGGGCTCCGGCACGGGTGAGGGCGGTGGTGATGGCCAGGTCGTCGACGGCGGAGGGCGGCGCGCCGTGCGTGCCGCTCACCGCGAGGACGAGTCGGGCGTGGATCTCGCTCTCGTCCATCCGGTCGTCGTCCAGGGGCACGGCGGCGCGGGTGTAGCGGACCTGGTTGTGCACGGCGAAGCCGTTGAACGCGAAGTCGAAGTGGGCGCTCTGCGAGGGCGGCGGCGGTGGCAGGACGACATCGGCGTGCCGGGAGGTCTCGTTGAGATACGGATCGACGCTGACCATGAAGTCGAGCCCGTCGGAGAGGGCCGCGTCGAGGCGGTCGCCGTCGGGCGCGGAGAGCACGGGGTTGGCCGCGATGACCAACAGGGCGCGGATGCGGTCCTCGCCCGGGGTGTCGATCTCCTCGGCGAGGGCGGCGATGGGCAGTTCGCCCTTGGCCTCGGGGTGCCCGGAGACCCGGCTCGCCCAGCGGCCGAGCGCGAAGCCCTTGCCCGGGGCGGCGGGCCGTGGGGCGCGGGCGGTCGCGGAGAGCGGGAACAGCGCGCCGCCCGGCCGGTCGAGGTTGCCGGTGAGGATGTTGAGGACGTCCACCAGCCAGCTGGCGAGGGTGCCGTGCTCGACGGTGCAGCTGCCGATGCGCCCGTAGACGGCGGCGGTGGGGGCGGCGGCGAGTTCGCGGGCGATGGCGGTGATGGTGTCCGCGTCCACGTCGCAGGCGGCGGCGACGGCGTCCGGGGTGAAGTCCACGAGGGCGGCGGCCAGTTGATCGACCCCTTCCAGGTGGCCGGCGAGCGGACCGGGGTCGGCGAGCTTCTCGGCGATGAGCGTGTGCGCGAGCGCGGCCAGCAACAGGGCGTCCGCGCCGGGCCGGATCGCGACGTGCCGGTCGGCGATGCGGGCGGTGCGGGTACGGCGCGGGTCGATGACGGTGAGGGTGCCGCCGCGCCGGCGCAGGGCCTTGAGCCGCCCGGGGAAGTCCGGGGCGGTGCAGAGGCTGCCGTTGGACTCCAGCGGGTTGGCGCCGATCAGGAGGAGGTGGTCGGTGCGGTCGAGGTCCGGTACGGGGATGGCGTGCGCGTCACCGAAGAGCAGGCCGCTGGAGACGTGCTTGGGCATCTGGTCCAGGGTGCTCGCGGTGAACACGTTGCGGGTGCGCAGGGCCCCGAGCAGCAGGGGCGGGTAGAGGGAGCCCGCCATCGTGTGCACGTTGGGGTTGCCGAGGACCACGCCGACCGCGTTCGGCCCGTGGGCCTTCGTCAGCTCCGGTATCCGTGCGGCGATCAGGTCGAACGCCTCGCTCCAGGCGGCCTCACGCAGCTCCCCGTCGTCGCCGCGCACGAGGGGGACGCGCAGCCGGTCGGGGTCGGCGTCGAGCCCCCCGAACGAGGCTCCCTTGGGGCAGATGAACCCCCGGCTGAAGATGTCGTCGCGGTCGCCGCGCGCACCGGTGACGGTGGCTCCCTCGATGGTGAGGGTGAGGCCGCAGGTGGCCTCACAGAGGGGGCAGATACGCGGTGCGGTGCGGGTTTCGTGGGACATGGGCCCTCCCCGGGGCGGCTGCGGCGACGGCACGCGGACATGGGCCGGGCGAGCGTGGAAGCCCCGGCACGGGCGAGCATACCGACCGGTACGCACGGTGGGGAGGTGTTGCGCGGAGGAGACGCCGAGCGGGCCCGGCCAGGAGCGGCACGCAAGGCGCACAGGCAGGCGGGCAGGCGGAGCCGGAGGGCCCCTGACCAGGGGGCGCCGCGCAAGGCGCCCGGGCAGACGGGTACACAGCGCCGGAGCCCCCCCCCCGGCCAGGGGGTGACGCGAGCCGCACGGGCAGGCGGCACCCGGAGCCGAAGCCCCCCGGCCAGGGGCGACACGCGAGGTGCACAGGCAGAAGGGCGTGCCCGCGCCCGGGCACGCGGCCCCGCGCGGACCCGCCCGGAGCCGAGCCACGCGGAGCCGAGCCACGCGGAGCCGAGCCACGCGGAGCCGAGCCACGCGGAGCCGAGCCACGCGGAGCCAGAGGGCGACGCGCAAGGAGTAAGGACAGGCGGGCGCACCCGCGCCCGGGCACGCGGAGCCGAGCGGCCGAAACCTCCCCGGCAGAAGGCCCTCGCTCAGTCGAGCGTCTGGGCGAGGTAGGACCTGACCAGCGTCCGCGTCTCGGCGACGATGGCCGCGTCCCCCGACGGTTCCGTGCGGAAGGCCAGTTGGAGGAGCGCGTCGGCGGCCTCCACGCTCACCAGGATCGCCCGGGACAGCGCCTCGTCGGGCCGTCGGCCGAGGTGGCCGGCGAGCAGTGCGGCGAGCCGGTCCGCCAGCCGCCGGTTGGCGTCGTCCGCCGCACCCTCGGCCGGGAACGGCGGCCCGAAGTCGACGAGCGCGAAGCCGGGGACGCTCCGCTTCATCGCCAGGTACTCGTCGAGCACCGCGTCGATGGCGGCGCGCCAGTCGTCGGCGGGAAGGTCCGCGAGCCGGGCGGCGATACGGTCGGCGTAGCTGTCCAGGTTACGCAGCGCGAGGGCGTCGACCAGCGCGCGTTTGTTGGAGAAGAACCGGTAGACGGAGCCGATGGGCACGTCGGCGCGCTCGGCGACGGCCCGCGTGGTGAGCTGCTCGTAGCCGGTCTCGTCGAGGAGTCCGGCGCAGGAGTCGAGTATCCGGGCCAGCCGGTCGGCGCTGCGCTGCTGCACGGGGGCGCGGCGGAGGTTCGGGTTGACTTGGGGCACGGGCCCCATGATGCCGTGCCCCGAGACGACCCGGCGGACCGCACCCGCCACCCGGTGAACGGCGGCGGTGTCCGCCCACGGACCCCTCCCCGCACCCGCCACGATGGGCGCGACACGGGCCACGAATGGCGCGATGTATGCCGTTGACGTGGCCCGCTCCCATTCCTACGGTAGTACATAGGATTCGTCGTCCGGCGGATCCGAGGGCTTTCTTGGGCACCGGGAGTGCGGGATGAGCGCGATCGACCAGGCGAGGAAGACGGCCGAGGGGCTGACGTATTCCTCGGGCTTCGGCAACGAGCACGCCTCGGAGGCGGTTCCCGGGGCGCTGCCGCACGGCCGCAACTCCCCCCAGCGCGCCCCGCTCGGGCTGTACGCGGAGCAGCTGAGCGGCTCCGCCTTCACCGAGCCGCGCGCGGACAACCACCGCTCCTGGCTCTACCGGATCCGCCCCTCGGCCGCCCACCCCGCGTTCACCCGCGTCGACAACGGGGGGCTGCGCTCGGCGCCCTTCACCGAGACGGCGCCGGACCCGAACCGGCTGCGCTGGAACCCGCTGCCCGACCCCGCGCCCGGCACGGACTTCCTGAGCGGCCTGTGGACGCTCGGCGGCAACGGCGACGCCGCGCAGCGCGCGGGTATGGCGATCCACCTGTACAACGCCGACTCCTCGATGACGGACCGGGTGTTCAGCGACTCCGACGGCGAAATGCTGATCGTCCCCGAGCGCGGTGGACTGCTGCTGCGCACCGAACTGGGCCTGCTGCGCGCCGAGCCGGGCCATGTCGCGCTGATCCCGCGCGGGATCCGCTTCCGGGTCGAGCTGCTGGAGGAGACCGCGCGCGGATACGTCTGCGAGAACTACGGCCGCCCGTTCGCGCTGCCCGACCTCGGCCCGATCGGCGCCAACGGCCTCGCGAACGCCCGGGACTTCCTCGCGCCCGTCGCCGCGTACGAGGACCACGAGGGCCCGGTGGAGGTGGTCAACAAATTCTGCGGGAACCTCTGGTCGGCGACGTACGACCACTCGCCGCTCGACGTGGTGGCCTGGCACGGCAACCACACCCCGTACGTCTACGACCTGCGCCGTTTCAACGTGATCGGCACAATCAGCTACGACCACCCCGACCCGTCGATCTTCACGGTGCTGACCTCGCCGTCCGACACCCCGGGGCTGGCCGGGGTGGACTTCGTCGTCTTCGCCCCGCGCTGGCTGGTCGGCGAGGACACCTTCCGCCCGCCGTACTTCCACCGCAATGTGATGAGTGAGTACATGGGCCTGATCGACGGTGCGTACGACGCCAAGGCGGACGGCTTCGTCCCGGGCGGCGGCTCCCTGCACAACATGATGTCGGCGCACGGACCGGACCGGGAGACCTTCGACCGGGCCAGCGCGGCGGAGCTGAAGCCGCAGAAGATCGACGACGGCCTGGCCTTCATGTTCGAGACCCGCTGGCCGGTCACGGCGACCGCGCAGGCGGCCGCCGCCGGACACCTCCAGCGCGGCTACGACGACGTATGGCAGGGTCTGAGCCGCAACTTCCGGCCGTAGACGGCGGAAGGCCGGAGGGGACGGGACGGGGACGACATGACAGAGAGCCAGGAGAGAGCCGGGGCGGACCTCCGAAGGACCGGCCGGGACACCACGGGCGGGGCCGTCACCGGGACCGGCGGGGACGCAGCGGACGCCCCTGACGCCGGGGCGGCCCCGGTGCCGCCCCCGCCCGCCTTCGCCCCCGACTCCCTCGTCCTGAACCGGAAGCTGCCTCTCTGGTACCAGGTCTCCCAGTCCCTGCGGGCCTCCATACTGGGCCGCCCCCAGGACGCCTCCGCCCGGCTCCCCACCGAGGAGCAGCTCGCCGCGCACTACGGGGTCAGCGTGCTCACGATGCGCCAGGCGCTCAAGGAGCTGGAGGCGGAGGGGCTGATCAGTCGGCACCGGCGGCGCGGCACGTTCATCGAGCCGCGCGCCCGGCGGGTCTCCCCGGTCCGGCTGCTGGGCTCGGTCGACGCGATCGTGGCCCAGCAGTCCGGGGAGGCGACGACCATTCTCGGCCACGGCCCGACGGCGGTGCCCGGTGATCTCGCCGAGTTCTTCCCGGACTGCGCCGAGGTGACCTGCTACCGGCGGCTGCGCCGCGACGGGCAGAGCGACGAGCCCACCAACTGGGCGGAGAACGCGGTCCGTCCCGACATCGCCGCCCGGATCGATGTGGCCGACCTCGAACGCTGGCCGATGACCAAGGTCCTGCGCGACGTCGTCGGGGTGCGGATCTCCCGGATCACGGACACGGTCGAGGCGCGGCTCGCCGACCCCGTCACCGCCGAGCTGCTCCAGGTCCCGCTGCTCAGCCCGATCCTGCACTACACGGGCGTGACGTACGACGAGGAGGGGCGCGTGGTGGACGTGGCCCGGATCCGCTACCGGGGCGACCGGTTCTCCTTCTCCGTGACGGTGGAGGCCCACTGACCCCGCCCCACGGGCGCACGGCCCGCCGTTACGATGCGAAGGGGTCACGGCGGACAGGGGAGGACGGGCAGGTGACAGCGCACGGGACAGCGGCGGCCGGCGACGACGGGAACGCCCGGTCCTCGCCGCCGGGGACACCCCGACCGCCGGACGGACCCCTGTCCCAGGACGGGCTGCTGTCGCTGGACGAGCTGATGCCGTGGTCCGTACGGCCGCTGCGGACCGGCCGCGCCTGGGTGAGCGGCCCCGACCCCGTGGCACTCCGGGCCCGCTGGGAACGGCTGGCCGCCGCCGGCCCCGCCGAGCAGGAGCGGCTGTTCGCGGCCAGCCGTTCCCGTACGCCGCACTCCTCGGTCGCCGCCCTGCCCGGCCGCTCCGCCGGAACGGGCCGCTTCGCCCGGACCCCGGGCCCCTGCCCCGACCCCGTACGGATCCTCCACGGCCCCTACGACGAACAGTGGCTGCTCCCCGACCACCGGCTGATCGACGCGGCCCGTCCGGAGCTGTGGCGGGTCGCCGACGGGCGGCAGCTCTTCGCGGTCGAGCACAGCTCCGCCCCCGAGGATTCCGGGCCCGCCCTGTCCGTGACCGCGCTGTTGCCCGACGGGCACTCCCCCGCCGGGCGGCCCGGCCGGATCAGGCCGCTCTACCGCAGGCCAGGCGGCACGGAACCCAACCTGGCTCCGGGGCTCACGGAGCTGCTGCGCGGGCGGCTCGGCGGCACGGCGGAGCCGGACGCGTTCACCCCGGAAGCGGTGCTGGCCTGGGTCCTGGCCGCCGCCCGGCCCTCCGCCACCGGCCCCCGGGTCCCGTTGCCGGCCGACGCGGCGGTGTGGTCGTCGGGGGTGGCGCTCGGCCGGGAGCTGATACGGCTCCAGTCGCGCGGGGCCCGGGGCGGGGAGCGGCCCCGGCTGCCGGGCGGACGCAGGCCCTATGTGCG
>NZ_JAAXYC010000277.1 GCF_018619185.1 Streptomyces sp. McG3
CGGACCGCAGCGGCGGGACCGGGGCGCCGGTCAGGGAGGCGTCGACCTGCTCGCCGTCGAACAGCGGCGTCCGCGCGCCCGGGGAGCTGACCGGGCCGGGTGGCCGACGGATTTGTGGTGGCCGGCGCGGGGTGGGGGGCTTCGTCTGGAGCACATACCGACGCTAACCGCAGGGGCCCGGCGGTCGCATCGGGCCAGGGGACCAGGCCGGTCCTAGGACTCCGGAAGGGCCGCGTACGCGGGCGCACGAGGGTTGCGTCACGCGGGCGCGCACAACGGGAACCGGCCCCTCCGGCTCCACGCGCCACCGGAGCGGACCCTTCCGGCGTCGCGTCGAACGGGAACGGCGACCCTGAGTCACCGACATCCCCCGGTCATCTGTTGTGACTTGAGTCACAGAGTCCATTTTCTGCTGACCCTGTGTACCGGGTGCACAGCTCACTGTGATTCAGTGGCCGTGACACTGCAACAAGTACGTCGATATGAAACCTGGAGTTGCTGTCGAGGTCTCGGGGAGTGCGAGCGATGGAGGCCGAGTCGGAACCGTACGTCCGCCTTGCGACCATGCGGCAGCTGCATCAGGCCGTCGCTGATCTCAATACGGCACGGAGTCTGGCGGACACGCTCCAGACCGTGGCCGACGGAATCGTCGCGGGCCTCGGCTACGAGCTGGGCTGCGTGAACCTGGTCCGGCCGGACGGCGACCTCGTGATCGCCGCCTTCGCGGGCAACGCCGCGGCCGAGGCCCTGATCACCGGGCGCGTCGGCTCCCGCGCCTCCTGGGAACGCCGGCTCTCCATGGGCGAGGCCTGGGACAACCTCCGCTTCATCCCGCACACCGAGGGCTGGGTCCTCCTCGACGACGACGTACCCCAGTGGCACACCGAGGGGCCCGAACCCCGGTTCGAGGACGAATGGCACCCGCTGGACCGGCTCTACGCCCCGATGTACGCCTCCGCGGGCGGCCGGGACCTCCTCGGGGTCATATCCGTCGACCGGCCGCGCAACGGGCGCCGCCCCGGGGCGTGGGGGCGCGAGGCGCTCCAGATGTACGCCTCCCAGTCCGCCATCGCGATCAGCAACGCCCGCCTGCGGGCCAACATGCAGCGCGCCCTGGTCCGCCTGGAGCGGGAGCAGCAGGCGCTGCGGGCCAGCGAGGAGTCCTTCCGGCAGGCCTTCGAGTACGCGCCCAGCGGCATGGCCATCGCGGAGATGGGCGGCGACCAGCAGGGCAGGCTGCTGCGCACCAACGACGCCCTGTGCCGGCTGCTCGGCCGCCCGGCCTCCGTCATGCGCCGCTACTCCTTCGCGGACCTGGTCCACCCCGAGGACATCGGCACCCTGCTGCGCACCTCCGCCGAGGGCGGCCGGGCCGAGCTGCGGCTGAGCCGCCGGGACGGCACCTATCTGTGGGTCTCGCTGCGCAATTCGGTCGTCGCCGACACCGCCGACGGGCCGCGTTTCCTGCTCACCCACGTCGAGGACATAGAGGAGCGCAAGCGGCACGAGCTGAACCTCGCCCACCGCGCCTCGCACGACGCGCTGACCGGGCTGCCCAACAGCGCCGAACTGAAGTCGCGGCTCAGCGCCCGGATCTGCGAGCGGCCGCACTCCCCGGCCGCGACCGCGATCGAGGCGCTGGACGCGGCGTACGGGGACGTCGAGTCGTCCCTGACCCACGGCTACCAGGCCGACGGCT
The DNA here is from genome assembly GCF_018619185.1 of Streptomyces sp. McG3. Classification (GTDB taxonomy): domain Bacteria; phylum Actinomycetota; class Actinomycetes; order Streptomycetales; family Streptomycetaceae; genus Streptomyces. The sequence continues at coordinate 1,700 of NZ_JAAXYC010000277.1, forward strand.
ACGAGGGCGAGGCGGTCCCGGGCGGCGGTCCCTTCGACCACCATGTGCACGCGGTGGCCCCGGATCCGGAGCACGACGACGGGACGAAGGGCCTCGCGGTCCTCTTCTGCGACCTCGACGGCTTCAAGTCCATCAACGACCGCTTCGGGCACCACACCGGTGACGCCGTGCTCATCGAGGTCTCCCGGCGGCTGAGCACCTGTGTGCGGGACGGTGACACCGTCGCCCGGCTCGGGGGTGACGAATTCGTCGTTCTCGCCGACGGCCTCGGGGCGGCGGACGCCGCTGACCTGGCCGTTCGCCTGAGAAATGCCATCATTCCGCCCATAAGGGTCGATGGGCGCGCGGTCCGCGTCGGGGCGAGTTTCGGCATCGGCTGGGCCGAGTGCGGAATGACCGTCGAAGAGGTCCTGCGCTCCGCCGACCAGCGGATGTACGTGGAAAAGCGGTCCCGGTCGAAGGTTCACCGCAGGGCCGGATGACGTTCACGGCCCGTTTCTCCCCCTACCCCGTACCCGTTCCCCGACGGCCGTCCGGGTCACCGAGCGCAATTCGGGGCCTGCTCCGTTCGAGGTAGGCTCGGCCGGTCGGCGACGGCTGGCGACATGGTGAGGAGTGACCCAGGGATGACGGCCGGAAACAACGGCGCGAGCAAGCCCGAGGACGACGATCCGTTCGGCTATCTGTACGCGGACGGACAGGCGGCAGGCGCCCAGCCGCCCGGCCAGGGCGGCTACGGCTACCCGGGGCCGGCCGCGCAGCCGGGCGTGCCCAGAACGTCCTACAACCAGGTGCGGGCCGTCGGCGAGCGCCAGTACGGCCAGCAGCAGGCGCCGCAGCAGCAGGGCGGGTACGGCTACCCGCCCCAGCAGAGCTACGGCCAGCAGCCCCCGCAGCAGTACAACCGGCCGAACCCGCAGTACGCGGCCCCCGAGACCTACCCGGGCGGCGGGCCGGGCGGGCAGCCTCCGGCGCAGGGCGGCCATGGCGGCGGTCCGGGCCGGGGCGGCCCGAACACCAAGGCGCTCCTGATCGCGGCTGTCGCCGTGGTCGCGGTCGTCGTCATCGGCATCGCCGCCGCCCTGCTCACGGGCGACGACGGCGACAAGGACGACAACAAGGACGAGGCGTCCTCCTCGCAGGGCCCCGCCGGCGAGGTCGAGGAGTCGAAGAAGCCGGAGAAGAAGCCCAAGGAGACCCCGAAGCCGGTCGAACTGCCGAAGCAGGACGCGGCGACGCTGACGCTGGGCGGCACGGCGGCCCTGGACTCCACGGTCAAGGGCGCCAAGGGCGCCAACGGCAACTACATCAACCTGAACGAGGTCGGCCGGTCGGCCACCTGGACGGTCGAGGTTCCCGAGGACGGCGCGTACACCCTGTACGTGACCTACGGCGTGCCCGGCAAGGACGCGAAGACGACCCTGACGGTCAACGCGCAGGAGCCGCGCTCCATCAACATGAAGAACTTCGCGCAGGCCGCCGAGGGCGATCTGGAGAAGGGCTGGACGAACACGTACGCGTACGTCCAGCTCGACAAGGGCTCCAACACCCTCAAGCTGTCGTGCGAGACGGGCGATCAGTGCGACGCCAATCTCGACCAGCTGGAGCTGAAGTCCGGCCACATCAAGAGCTAGTCACACCGTGCTCGACGACGCCCTGACCGCCCCCGAGGTGGTCAGGGCGTCGGCGTGTGCGGCTCCACCGTGACGCGCGGCAGCAGCTCCGCGTAGGCCGCCGCGTCGAACTCGCCGGCCGTCGGGGCCAGCACGGTCGCCGTCGACAGGGCCACCGCCCGGGCGAGGCGGTCCGGCCAGTCGAGGCCCTCGGCCAGGGCGGACAGCAGTCCGGCCACCGCGGAGTCGCCGGCCCCGGTCGGGTTGCCGCGCACGGGGGCGGGCGGGGCGGCCCGCCAGACGCCGTCCGGGGTGAGTGCGAGCACGCCCTCCGGGCCCAGGGACGCGATCACGGAGTGGGCCCCGCGGCGGCGGGCGTCGCGGGCGGCCCGCAGCGGTTCCCGGGAGCCGGTCAGCCGGGCCAGCTCCTCGGCGTTCGGCTTGACCAGATCGGGGCGGGCGGCGATGCCCCGGCGCAGCGGTTCCCCGCTGGTGTCCAGGAGGACGGGCACGGCGGCGGCGCGGGCGATCCGGACCAGATCCGCGTAGGCCCCGACATGGATGCCGGGCGGCAGGCTGCCGCAGAGCGCGACGGCGTCCGCCCCGGCGAGCAGCTCCTCGTACGTCCGCAGGAGGGCGGCCCATTCGGCGGGGCTCACCTGCGGTCCGGGTTCGTTGAGCTGGGTGGTGTCGCCGGTCGAGCGGTCGGTGATCGCGAGGGTGCGGCGGGTGTTCCCGGCAACGGGCACGAGGGCGTCGCGCGGGGGGAGCGGGGCGAGCAGGGAGCGCAGGACGTCCCCGGTCGGGCCTCCGGCGAATCCGGTGACCACGCAGTCGTGGCCCAGCGCGCCGAGGACCCGGGCGACGTTGAGGCCCTTGCCGCCGGGGCGTTCGGTGACCTCGCCGACCCGGTGGCTGCGGTGCGGGACGAGCGCATCGACGGCGTACGTCACGTCGAGCGCGGTGTTCAGAGTGACGGTCAGGATCACCTCTGCCGGTCCCTCCCTCGGTGCGTGGCCCCATCGGTGCGCGCACCCGTCCGCGGCGCGCTCATCTGATGATCATGTCAAAGCGATGGCGGTCGGCCCAGTCCCGCGGGCCGACCGCCATCGCTTCGTTACGTCTGCACCGGACAGCCGGAGAGCCGGAGAGCCGGACAGCCGGACGCCGCCTAGGCGGTCTTCGGCTCGATGATCCACTCGCCGCGGCGCATGACGCCCTTGAGGACGAAGTCCTCGTCGAGGACGACCAGGTCCGCGTCCTTGCCCGCCTCCAGCGAGCCGACCCGGTCGTAGACGCCGAGCAGCCGGGCGGGGTTGGCGGAGATGGACCGGACGACGTCCTCGACGGGGATGTCGTCGAGGGTGACGGCCCGCCGGAACGCGGTGTCCAGGGTGAGCGTGGAGCCGGCGATCGAGCCGCCCTCCACCAGCCGGGCCACGCCGTCGGTGACCTCGACCGCGAGCGGGCCGAGCTGGTACTCCCCGTCGCCGAAGCCGGCGGCGTCCATCGCGTCGGTGATCAGCGCGACGCGGCCCGCGCCCTTGTGGCGGTAGGCCAGCTCCAGGACGGCCGGGTGCAGATGCGTCCCGTCGTTGATCAGCTCGACGGTGATCCGGTCGTCCTCCAGGAGGGCCGCGATCGGGCCGGGGTCGCGGTGGGCGAGCGGCGGCATCGCGTTGAACAGGTGCGTGGCGACGGTCGCGCCCGCGTCGATGGCCTCGACGGTCTGCTCGTACGTCGCGTCCGTGTGGCCGATCGCGGCGATGACCCCGTGCTCGGCGAGCAGCCGTACGGAGTCGATGCCGCCGGGCAGCTCGGTGGCGAGGGTGAACATCCGGGCGGTGCCGCGCGCGGCGTCCAGCAGCTTGCGGACGTCGGCCGGGTCCGGGTCGCGCAGCAGCTCCTCGCTGTGGGCGCCCTTGCGGCACGGCGAGATGAAGGGGCCCTCGAAGTGGATCCCGGCCAGGTCGCCCTGCTCGACCAGCTCGGACAGGACGCCCGCGCGCCGGGCGAGGAAGTCCATCTCGCCGGTGACCGTGGAGGCGACCATGGTGGTCGTGCCGTGCTCGCGGTGCGTACCGATGCCGGTGAGGACCTCGTCGACGGTGCCGGAGGTGAAGGAGGCCCCGCCGCCGCCGTGGTTGTGCATGTCCACGAAGCCGGGGACCACCCAGTGGCCGCTGAGGTCGATGGTCCGGGCGCCCTCCGGTGCGGAACCGGAGATGCGGGTGCCCTCGACGGTCACCCGGCCGTCCTCGACGGTGCCGGTGGGGAGCACCACCCGGGCGCCGGCGAGAACGGTGCTGTCTGCTGCGCGTCCGGCCATCAGGCGGAAACCTCCGTGGAGAGTAGATCCCAGGCGAGCAGCCCCGCGCCCAGGCATCCGGCGGTGTCCCCGAGGGCCGCCGGGACGATGTGGGGCAGTTTCTGGAACGTGACGCGTTCCTCGACGGCCGCACGCAGTGGTGTGAACAAGGTTTCCCCGGCTTCGGCGAGACCGCCACCGATGATGAGCGTGCCCGGGTCGAGGAGGGTGAGCGCGGTGACGAGGCCGGCGGCGAGGGCGTCGATCGCGTCCTGCCAGACCCGGACCGCCGCCGGGTCGCCGGACTCGACGGCCTTCGCGCAGTCCGCGGCGTCCGCCCCGGGGTCCCCGGAGGCGGCGGCCCAGGCCCGGGTCACCGCGGCGGCCGAGGCCAGCGTCTCCAGACAGCCGCGCTGGCCGCAGCTGCAGTCGGGGCCGTCCGGGCGGACCACGATGTGGCCGATCTCGCCCGCGTCCCCGTGGGCGCCCGCCTCGATGGCCCCCGCGATGCCGATGGCCCCGGCGATCCCGGTGCCCAGCGGGACGAACAGGAAGCGGTGCGCGCCCAGCCCGGCCCCGATCCGGCCCTCGGCGAGCCCGCCGGTCCGGACGTCGTGGCCGAGGGCGACGGGGACGCCGAGGCGCTCGCCGAGGAGGGCGCGCAGCGGTACGTCGCGCCAGCCCAGGTTCGCGGCGTACACCGCGATGCCCTTCTCGGCGTCGACGATGCCGGGCACGGCGACCCCGGCGGCGACGGCGCTCTCGCCGAGGTGCTCTTCGCCGTGGGCCCGCAGCTCCGCCGCGAACGCGAGGATGGTCTCGACGACCGCGTCGGCGCCACGCTCCCGGCCGGTGGCCCGCCGCGCCTCGTGGAGGAGGGTGCCGTCGGTCCCGACCAGTGCGGCCTTCATTCCGGTGCCGCCCACATCGAGGGCGATGACATGTCTCACGGGAGACAGTTTCGCCCGCCGACCCCCAAAAGGTCTAGTCCACTAGCGTGGTTTGTTGCGCACCCATACAAAATGATGAAGGAGTGAAGGCCGGTCTTTTTCTGCCGGAAAGTCACTTATGGGGAACCCGGACCGGGGGGAATCGGCCCAAAGGTCTGGACCAAGATACGGGCACGGGCCCCCGACTGCCAGTGCGCGTAAGCCAGTTGTGGCCCCCGGGGCCCGTATACGTTGCCGAAGCGATACGCCGGTGGTGTAGACCTTCGCGTCGCCAATGGGGGAAAATCGCAGTTCATCCGGACGGTGCCCAGGACAGGGCGGCGCTGCCGCGGCCGAACGGAGGCCGGGGGTCGACGCCGTGCGCGCCGTCCGTGAGCCAGGTGATCAACGAGGATGGGCGAGGCTGTGCAGCGGCGCTTTGTGGGTCTGACCGCGGTGGTGGCCGCGCTGGGAATGACGGCGACGTTGTCGGGCTGCGGCGGTGACGCCGGCTCGGGCGACGTCACGCTCAAGCTGGTCGCCGCCGACTACGGCACCGGCCCGGAGAACAGCTCCGAGAAGTACTGGAGCGGAGTCGCGGCGGGCTTCGAGGAGGAGCACCCCGGCATCAAGGTCGACGTCACCGTCCTCCACTGGAAGGACGTCGACCGCGAGGTCGCCGCGATGGTCAAGGCCGGCGATGCCCCGGACATCGCCCAGATCGGCGCGTACGCGGACTACGCCAAGGCGGGCAAGCTCTACACCGCCGACGAGACGCTCGCGATCCGCACCACGGCGAACTTCCTGCCGAGGCTCGCCGACGCGGGCAAGATCGACGGCACGCTGTACGGCCTGCCCTTCGTCGCCAGCACCCGACTGCTCTTCTACAACGAGAAGCTCTTCGACCAGGCGGGCCTGGGCGCCCCCGAGACCTGGGACGACATCCGGAGCGACGCCGCCGCGCTCAAGGCGAAGGGCGTCGACTACCCCTTCGCCCTGCCGCTCGGCCAGGAGGAGGCCCAGGCCGAGACCCTGATGTGGCTCCTCAGCGGTGGCGGCGGCTACACGGACGACGTCGGCGCGTACGACATCGACTCGGCCCAGAACGTCGCCACGTTCCGCTGGCTGCGGGACAACCTCGTCGGCGAGGGCCTCACCGGACCGGTCGAGCCGGGCAAGCTGGACCGGGCGAAGGCCTTCGAGGCGTTCGCCGACGGCGAGGTCGGCATGCTCAACGGCCACCCCACCCTGATGGACGAGGCCGAGGCCAAGGGCGTCAAGGTCGGCATGGTGCCGCTGCCCGGCTTCGACGGCCCGGCCAAGGGCTCCATGGGCGTGGCCGACTGGATGATGGGCTTCAAGGAGAACGGCCACCGCCAGGAGATAGGCAAGTTCCTCGACTACGCCTACTCCGACGAGAACGTGCTGGAGTTCGCCGAGAGCTACGACCTGCTCCCGGTGACCGGCAGCGCCTCCGCCGCGATGGAGACCGACAAGAAGCACAAGAAGCTGCGCCCGTTCCTGGCGGCCCTGCCGAACTCGACGCTCATCCCCTACGGCAAGACGTCCTGGGCCACGGTCAGCGACGGGATCAAGACGAAGATCGGCAGTGCGGTCGCGCCGGGCAGCAACCCCGAGAGCATCCTCGGCGGGCTCGCCGCCGAGGCGTCACAGGCGGAGGCCGCCGAGTAGCGGCCGCGGGCGCGGTGTCGGGGGCGGGCGTTAGGTTGGCTGATATGACCGCCCCCGACCACGAGCACCGCGCCCCCCGGTCCGAGCCCGACCCCGAGCCCGACGGACTGTCCGTACGGGACCGGGCGCTGCTGGCCCTGGAGCGGCGGTCCTGGGCGGGGCCCGGGGCGAAGGAGCGGGCGATCCGCGAGGAGCTCGGGCTCTCGCCGGTCCGCTACTACCAGCTGCTGAACGCGCTGATCGACGACGAGCGGGCGCTGCGCGAGGACCCGGTCACGGTGAACCGGCTGCGGCGCGTGCGCGACGCGAAGCGCGGGCGGCGCTGAGCGCAGGCTGACCGGGGGCTCCGGCCCGGGCTGTCGGGCGCTCCGCCCCCGGGCCCCCCGCTCCTCAGTCGCCGGAGGGGCTTGAATCCCCCCTTATGGGGCGCAGCCCAGCACCAGGTCCACCGCCCGGTCCAGGCAGGCCCGTTCGTGGTCGGTCAGATGCGGGTTCGCCCGCTGGCGGGCGCGGGCGAGGGACAGATCGGCGGCCGACGCGCCCCCGTCGTCGGAGAGTTCCGCCAGGAGCGCCGTCAGCAGGGGCCGGACGTCCGCCCCGGCCGGGAACTCCGGGTCGAGTGCGATCCGGGCCAGGGTCAGCGCCGACATCGCCCGGTCGAGACCGGGCGGACCCTCCGCCGCGGTGGACCAGTCGATCACCACCGCGCCCTCCTCCGTCAGCATCACGTTCTCCGGATGCAGATCCAGGTGGAGCACGCAGTCCTCCGGGTCGGCCGAGACCCGGGGCGGTATGGCGTGGAGTTCGCGCAGCAGCCGGGCGAGCAGCGCGCCCGCCTCGGCGGCCCCCAGCCGCCCCGCCAGCAGGGCCTCGGCCAGGGTCGGGCCGGTCAGCCGCTGGAGCACCAGGTCCGTGGGGCGGGCCCCTTCGGCGGGCGGACCGATGCGCGGCACCGGGAAGCCGAAGGCGCCGACGTAACTCATCACGGCCAGCTCCTCCGTGATGTCGGTGCGGTCCCGGTAGCGGCGAAGGACCCAGGAGCCGTCGAGTGCGTACACGTCGGCGGTGCGTCCCGAGCCCAGAAGTTGCCCTGTGTGCATGGGGCCGAACCTACCCGGGCGCCTCGCCGAAAGGGAGTCGCGTTCCGGCTTCGCCCGGCCGGGCCTCCGAAACGGCTCCGCACCCGGCCCGCGCGGGGGGCCGGAGTGTGTGCGGCGCGGCCCCATAACGCGGAGGGAGGGGGGTGAACGGGATCTCCTGCGCCGGGTGTCGCCGCCGCTACGGTTTCGGCAATTCCCTGGTCCGGACCAACCCCCACCGGATCAGGACACCCCCAGAACCAAGGAGAGTGACGTGGAGAGAACCACGCTCCGCAGACGCGCCCTCGCCGCCGGCACCGCCACGGTGGCCGTGGGTGCGCTCGCCCTCGCCGGGCTGACCGGCGTGGCGTCCGCCGACCCCGCGGCCACCGCCGCTCCGCCGGTCTCCGCCGACAGCCTGTCGCCCGGCATGCTGGCCGCCCTGGAGCGCGACCTCGGCCTCGACGCGGACGACGCCCGCGGCCGGATAGCCAACGAGTACCGCGCCGCCGCCGTCGCCGCCGGGCTGGAGAAGTCCCTCGGCGCCAGCTTCGCCGGAGCCCGGGTCAGCGGTGCGAAGGCGACCCTGACGGTCGCCACCACCGACGCCTCCGAGGCCGCCCGGATCACCGACGCCGGAGCGCGCGCCGAGGTCGTCGGCAACAGCCTGGACCGGCTCGAAGGCGTCAAGAAGAGCCTCGACAGGGCCGCGTTGGACCAGGCGCCCAAGAACGTGCCCGTCTGGTACGTCGACGTCGCGGCCAACAAGGTCGTCGTCAACGCCGCCAGCACCGCCGCCGGACAGGCGTTCCTCAAGGCGGCCGGGGTCGACAGCGGCCTCGTCACCGTCGCCCGGTCCGCCGAACAGCCCCGCGCCCTCGCCGACATCCGGGGTGGCGACGCGTATTACATGAACGGCTCCGGCCGCTGTTCCGTCGGCTTCTCGGTGACGCGCGGCACCCAGGGCGGCTTCGCCACCGCGGGCCACTGCGGCCGCGTCGGCACCACCACCAACGGTGTCAACCAGCAGGCCCAGGGCTCCTTCCAGGGCTCGACCTTCCCGGGCCGGGACATGGCCTGGGTCGCCACCAACGCCAACTGGACCCCGCGTCCGCTGGTGAACGGCTACGGGCGGGGCGACGTCACCGTCGCGGGCTCCACCGCCTCCGTCGTCGGCGCCTCGGTCTGCCGTTCCGGCTCCACCACGGGCTGGCACTGCGGCACCATCCAGCAGCTGAACACCAGCGTCACCTACCCGGAGGGCACCATCTCCGGGGTCACCCGCACCAGCGTCTGCGCCGAACCGGGCGACTCCGGCGGCTCGTACATCTCCGGCAGCCAGGCGCAGGGCGTCACCTCCGGCGGCTCGGGCAACTGCTCCTCCGGCGGTACGACGTACTTCCAGCCCATCAACCCGCTGCTCCAGACGTACGGGCTGACCCTGGTCACCAGTGGCGGCGGTACGCCGACCGACCCGCCCACCACCCCGCCC
>NZ_JAAXYC010000278.1 GCF_018619185.1 Streptomyces sp. McG3
AGATCTGTATAAGAGACAGCGCGCGGGCTCTTCGGCCGTGCGCACCGGCACGGCGGTGACGGCCGGGGCGGAGAGGACCGGGTCGACGACGAGCCGGTCGACACCCAGGGGCTCCGTGAGGGAGCGCAGGGCCGGTTCGGCGAGCCTGATCGAGGGCTGGCCGGCGCCGAGGGTCGCGGTCAGCAGGTCGAGGCCGGTGAAGCCGACGGCGGTGCGCTCGCCCAGCGGAGTACGGAACATCCGCAGCGCGGGGCCGGCGGCTTCCGGCCGGACGGGCACGTACAGAAGCACGGCCCGGGTCTGTTCGTCGGGGTCGGGGTCGTCGTCGTACGAGAAGAGGCACATGAGGTTTCCTCCGGGTGGAGCCACGGTCGGCCGCCCTGCGGCCGCATGACGTCGAAGCTATGCCCGTCCCGGTGCCGGAAGCCCTCCCGCCTTACGCGATGTTGACGGGCATCGCCCGGTTCATACGCATCGCTGACGCTCACCTCCCCCGGCCCGCCCTTCAATGGAATTCCGGAACAGGACGAGGCAGGAGGCCGGACAGTGCGGCAGAGAATCGTGGTCGGCGTGAGTGGCTCCCCGGGGAGCCTGGCAGCCCTGCACCGGGCCACCGCCGAGGCGCGGGAACGCAACGCGGACCTGTACGCCGTGCTGGCCTGGCAACTGCCCGGCGGAGGTCTGGGCGGCCGTGCCACCTACGGCACCGCCGCGCTCCGGGAGCACCGGGAAGCCGCTGTCGAGGACCTGCGCACCATTCTTGACGGCGCGTTCGCCGTCAGGAGGCCGGGCGTCGCCCTGTCCGGGCTCGCCGTGCGGGGCGAGCCCGGAGCGGTTCTCGTCGAGGCGGCCGAGTCGGCCGACGGCCTCCTGGTCGTGGGCGCGGGCTCACGCGGCAGATGGCTGCCCGCCCTGCGCCCGTCGGTGGCGCGGTACTGCCTGGCGCACGCGGCCTGCCCCGTTCTCGCGGTCCCCCCGAACCCGCTCGAAGCCGAGCTGGTCGCCGTACTGGGCAACAACTGGAGCCTGCCGCCCGGGGCGTAGGGAAAGCCCAGGCCGTAGGGAACGCCCCGCCCGTGAGGAACCGTCCGGGCCGTGGCGCGACCGCTCCGTGGGCGCCCGTACGTCAGCCCCGGCCGCGGGCCCGTCGTGACATCACCGCGCGCAGGACCCGGCGGCCCTCCGTGGACAGGTCCAGCGCCTTGCGGAGTCCGGCGCCGCTGCCCGCCGTGCCGGTGGTCTCCGCCAGGATCTCCAGGATGCGGACCTGCCGTTCCAGCTCCCCGGCGACCAGCGGCCCCACGGCGGCCGGTTCACCGCTGCGGGCCGCCTTGAGCAGCTGCTCCTCGTCCGACGGCGTCTCCCCGTCCGGGGCGTCGAGCCGCCCGTGGATCCGCAGGGCGACCAGCGAACAGGCGTCCGCCCACTCCCGCAGCGGTACGGCGTCGAAGTCGGAGGGGGCGGCGCCCAGCATGGCCCGCACGAGTGCGGCCGGGCCGTCGGTGACGGACTCGTGCTCCATCCCCGTCCGCACCGCCGCGAGCCGGATGGCCCAATCCTGTCCGTTCTCGCAGCTCGCCCAGAGCGGGCGCAGCGGCTCCGTCTCCGGCCCGGCGAGCAGCGGCAGGCACCGGTCCAGGCAGGCCAGCGCCCCGGCGGCCAGTGCGCGCTCGTCGGCTCGTTCGATCAGTTCCAGCAGACTCATCGACGTCTCCCTCGGTCTACCGGATACTGCGCCGAATGGCTGGAAATCGTCACTATGGGGCGGCGGACTCCGGGGCCGTCCGCTCCGCGGCGGTCGCGGACTGCCGGATACCGGCCCGCTCCACCTGCATCCGGGTCACCGCGCGCACGAAGAGGACGGCGAGCACCGCGGCCACGAGGTCCAGCGCGTCGGCGGCCGCGACGAGGGCCGCCGCGTCGGAGATCTGCTCCGGCTCCCGGGCCCGGTTCCACTGGCTCACGGCGATCCGGGAGACGAGGAGGGAGACGATCCAGCCGCCCCACCACAGGTTCAGCACCGTTCTGGGAACCGTGCGCCACCCGCCATCGGGGTGGAGCGTGACGCTCGCCTCCCAGATGCCGCTCGCGACGCGGTAGGGGAACCAGAGGTTGGCGACCGGGACGAACCAGCCGCCCACCGCCCAGCCCGGACCCATCCGCTGCACGCCGGACTCGAAGACCTCGGCGTTCCGGCGGGTCCGGTGGAACCAGATGATGAAGAGGACTCCGGTGGCCAGGAACGCCGCCGTCTGGACCGTTCCGGCGAGGTCGTACAGCTCCTGCGCCCGCAGGCCGGGCCCGGAGTAGATGTCGAGGGACTCGTCCGCCGCAAGCCCCTCCCACAGGCCGCGCAGGTGGAGACCGGCGCCGATGACGAACAGGTCGCTCGCGATGACGCAGCCCAGCAGGGCGACCACCGCCCGCGACAGGCCGACCGGCGAACGCGGCCAGGTGCCGGCGCCCCAGCCTCCGGGCACGGGTCCGGAAAGGGGTGCGGCTCCGGGGACCGGGGCCTTCGCGCCGTCGGGCGGCGGGGGCCGGGTGCCCGAGCAGAAGGTGCACAGCCCGTCGTCGGTCACGGCCGTTCTGATACGACAACGGGTGCAGAGCATGGACATGGAGAAGTCCCCCCCAAGGACGGGCCGGCGGCGTGTGACCTCACGTCCCTCCCCAGGAGCGCGCGGTCGGCGGACCGTAGCCCGTGGACAACGTCGCTGTCCACGGGCCACGGTCCGCCGCCGGGGAACGCCCCCGGCCTCACCCCGCGCTGCCGGTCCGCTCCGCCAGCTCCTGGAACCGCGCCCAGCTCAGCGCCGGTTTCCGCGGATCCCACAGCTTCTGCGAGGTCGCCACCAGCGGCATCCTGATGCCGTCCGCCACCTGCTGGGTGGTCTGCGCGTTCGGCAGGTCGCCCCAGACGGCGAACCGGCCGCCGAGGATCTGCTTCGAGTAGCGCTCCGCCACGGGTTCGGTGCCGCGCAGGACCAGCGGGGTCCACTGCTCGTAGATCCGCTCGCCGGTCGGGTAGACGAACTCGTTGGGCTCGCCGAGCACGTAGTAGAGGAACTCGTCGTTGAGGTTCAGCATCTTGTAGCCCGCGGCGAGGTACTCCTGCGGCGGGCGGGCGCCGATCTCCTTGCCGGTCCAGTACTCGATCTCGATGTTCTCGTCGGCCTTGACCTTCGTGTCCCGGAAGAGCCCGTCGTTCCAGGCCTTGGCGGTGCGGCCCTTCGGGACGACGACGTCGGCGCGGTCGTTCAGCCAGCCGGTCGCCAGGTCCTCGATGGTGGCCCCGGAGCCGTACTTCTGCTCCGCCGCGCGCTGGAGCTGCGGATAGGACGCGGCCGGGTTCTGGACGGTCAGTGCCTGGTACTCGTCCGCGCCCAGGTGCCAGAAGCGGCCCGGGAACAGCTCGGTGTACTCGTCGAGGAGTTCGTCGATCAGCTTGGCCGCGCCCGGCTTCGAGATGTCGATGGAGCCCTTGGACTCCACACCGGCGGTGTTGCGCAGCTGGAGGTCGGGGTGGGCGGCCAGCACCGCGCCGAGGTGTCCGGGCGAGTCGATCTCGGGGACGACCTCGATGTGCCGGCTGTTGGCGAGGGCGACGATGCGGCGGACCTCGTCCTGGGTGAGGGCCTCGTCGGAGACCACCTCGGGGTGCGACTTCGACTCGATCCGGAAGGCCTGGTCGTCGGAGAAGTGCAGGCCGAGCTGGTTGAGCTTGAGGTCGCCCATCTCCCGTATGCGGTCCTCTATCCACTCCGCGCTGTAGTGCTTGCGCGCGATGTCGAGGTTGAGTCCGCGCTGCGGCCGGTCCGGCCGGTCGTTGACGACGCCCTCGGGGAGCGTGCTGTCCGCCTCGACCGACTGCTTCAGGGTGCGGGTGCCGTAGAAGACCCCCGACTCGTCGGGGCCGGTGATCTTCACCTTCCGGTCGCGCACGGTGAGCGTGTACGACTCGGCGGGACCCGCGTCCTTGTCGCCGAGCGCCAGTTCGACGTCTCCCGTCCGCGCCTGCTCGGCGCCCCGGTAGCTGATCTTCAGCTCCTTGGCGAGCAGCTCCGCCTCGTCGGCGAGCACCTGGCTGCCCTTGGCTATGACGACGGTGCTGCCCTTGCCCGGCTGCCAGCCGGGCCCCCGGGCCGGGGTGTGCTCGCGCACCGCGGGGATCGTGCTCGGTGTGCTGGACATCGGGTAGCTGCGGGAGGGCGACGGGGCGACGGCCTCGGCGGAGGTGCCGGAGGGCGACGCGGTGTCGCCGGACGATCCGCTGCCGGACCCCTCCGGCCAGACGACGACGGTGAGGGCGACGGCGGCCGCGGCCGTGACAGCCGCGCCGGTGACGAGGGCACCACGCGTGGGCGACATCGGGCAGATTCCTCCGTTGAGGGGGCAGGAGCGGGCGAAAAGAGTGAAGAGCCGATGAAACGAGTGAATAGGGTGCAAGGTTGGCATTTTTGCCGGGGCCTCGCCCATCGGGAGCTCCGGGGGATCGAACAGAACCCCGATCGACGCAGGTCAGACGTCCATCACGCGTTCCGAAACTCTCCCGTTCGGGTGATTTCTCCGCAGTCCGCCGGACGGCCGCCGACCGATCTCGCTAGCGTTGCGGCACATTCGTCTCTCCCTTCACTCCCGCCCCCGCGGAACTCACTCCCACGCCGGGCAACCTCGGTACGTCCTGATCTGTCTTCCAGAGGCAGAAGGTTCCTTTCGGGGCCACGGAGTCATAGCTGTCGTTGATACGAGGAGCCCACGCTGTCCAGGTCCAGCGAGTCCCCCGCCGGCCTGCCGAAGCGATCCGCGCCACCGGCCGGCCGTCCGGCCGTGCCCGCGCAGCCGCACCAGCCGGTTCCGGCCGGCGGCCCGGAAGACCCAAGAGGCCCGGAAGGCCCAAGAGGTCCGGGTGGTGCGGAAGGCCCCGGAGCGCCGCCCGCCGTCGCACCGACGGTCGATCATGCCGTCGGCCTGGCCCATTTCAACAACCTGCCCTTCGCCGCCGCCGAGGCGGCGTTCCTGGAGTGCTGCGGCAGTCTCCGCTGGGCCCACCGGATGGCCGCCCACCGCCCCTACCCGGATCTCGGCGCTCTACTGGCCGCGTCCGACGAGGCCGGCTACGACCTCCCGCCCCGGGACATCGCGGAGGCCCTGGCCTCGGAGCCGGCCCCCTGCCTGCACGACGACGCACCCCGCGCCGCCCATCTGGCGCTGCGGGCCGCGCACGCGGCGTACGAGAGCCGGTTCGGCCACGCCTTCGTGATCTGCCTGGACGCCCACCAGCCCTCCCAGCACGTGGACCAGGTGCTGGCCGGAATCCGGGTCCGGCTGGCGCACGACACGGACGAGGAGCGGGCCGTGACCGCCGAGGAACTGCGGCGACTCGCCCGGAGCCGGATCGTCGAACTGCTGGCGGCGGACCCGCGGCGGCAGGGGGCGCTCTAGCCCGTACGTGCCTGTTTGATTGCCACTTTGATCACACGGGAGGCCCCGGCGCGAACGAACCGACAATGCGTCGCTACGATGGCCAGGGCCGGTGGACCGTACCCGGCCGGGTCAGACCGACAGTCAAGCCGGCCGACCCCAATCCCCGCTCCCGGAGGGTTCTTCCGTGCCGGCTGGAACGCTGTACCGCGGCCGGGAAGGCATGTGGTCCTGGGTGGCTCATCGAGTCACCGGTGTCCTCATTTTCTTCTTCCTGTTCGTACATGTCCTGGACACCGCTCTTGTCCGCGTCTCGCCCGAGGCCTACGACGAAGTCGTGGCCACGTACAAGACGCCGATCGTCGCGCTCCTCGAATACGGCCTCGTGGCCGCGATTCTCTTCCACGCGCTGAACGGTCTCCGGATCATCGCCGTGGACTTCTGGGCCAAGGGCCCGCGACTCCAGAAGCAGATGCTCTGGACCGTGGTGGGCATCTGGATCGTGCTGATGGTCGGGGCCCTGTACCCCGTCCTCGGTCACGCCGTACGCGACGTCTTCGGGAGCTGAGGCCCATGTCCAGCGAGACTTCTTCCGCAGCCGCGATCGGCGACGTCGAAGGCGTGAGCCTGTACGACGTCGACCACCCGGCCCCGGTGATCGAGCCCCCGCGCAAGCGGACGGGCAAGACGCCCAAGGCATCGCGCACCAATTTCGAGATGTACGCCTGGCTCTTCATGCGCCTGTCGGGCATCGTCCTGACCGTCCTCGTCATCGGCCACCTGCTGATCCAGCTGGTGCTCGACGGCGGCGTCTCCAAGATCGGCTTCGCCTTCGTGGCGGGCCGCTGGGCCTCGCCGTTCTGGCAGGTCTGGGACCTGACGATGCTGTGGCTCGCCATGCTCCACGGCGCCAACGGTCTCCGTACGGTCATCAACGACTACGCCGAACGGGACAACACCCGCTTCTGGCTGAAGATGCTCCTGTACACCGCCACGGTGTTCACCGTCCTGCTGGGCACGCTGGTGATCTTCACCTTCGACCCGAACATCCGCTAGGCGCCGGGACAGAGGGACCAGAGGGAAACCATGCAGATCCACAAGTACGACACCGTCATCGTCGGCGCCGGCGGCGCTGGCATGCGCGCGGCCATCGAGTCGACCAAGCGCAGCCGTACCGCCGTGCTGACGAAGCTCTACCCCACCCGCTCCCACACGGGCGCGGCGCAGGGCGGCATGGCCGCCGCGCTCGCCAACGTGGAGGAGGACAACTGGGAGTGGCACACCTTCGACACGGTCAAGGGCGGCGACTACCTGGTCGACCAGGACGCCGCCGAGATCCTGGCGAAGGAGGCCATCGACGCCGTCCTCGACCTGGAGAAGATGGGCCTGCCGTTCAACCGGACGCCCGAGGGCCGCATCGACCAGCGCCGCTTCGGCGGTCACACCCGCAGCCACGGTGAGGCCCCGGTCCGCCGGTCCTGCTACGCCGCGGACCGCACGGGTCACATGATCCTCCAGACGCTGTACCAGAACTGCGTCAAGGAGGGCGTGGAGTTCTTCAACGAGTTCTACGTCCTGGACCAGCTGATCACCGAGGTCGACGGGGTCAAGAAGTCCTCCGGCGTCGTCGCGTACGAGCTGGCGACCGGCGAGATCCACGTCTTCCAGGCGAAGTCGGTCATCTACGCCTCCGGCGGCACCGGCAAGTTCTTCAAGGTGACGTCGAACGCCCACACCCTGACCGGTGACGGCCAGGCCGCCTGCTACCGGCGCGGCCTGCCGCTGGAGGACATGGAGTTCTTCCAGTTCCACCCGACGGGCATCTGGCGCATGGGCATCCTGCTGACGGAGGGCGCCCGCGGTGAGGGCGGCATCCTCCGCAACAAGGACGGCGAGCGCTTCATGGAGAAGTACGCGCCGGTCATGAAGGACCTCGCGTCCCGTGACGTCGTCTCGCGCTCCATCTACACGGAGATCCGTGAGGGCCGCGGATGCGGTCCGGCCGGCGACCACGTGTACCTGGACCTGACGCACCTGCCGCCGGAGCAGCTGGACGCCAAGCTCCCGGACATCACCGAGTTCGCGCGGACCTACCTCGGCATCGAGCCCTACACGGACCCGATCCCGATCCAGCCGACCGCGCACTACGCCATGGGCGGCATCCCGACCAACGTCGAGGGCGAGGTGCTGGCCGACAACACCACCGTCGTCCCGGGCCTGTACGCCGCCGGCGAGGTCGCCTGTGTCTCGGTGCACGGCGCCAACCGCCTGGGCACCAACTCGCTGCTCGACATCAACGTCTTCGGCAAGCGCTCGGGCATCGCCGCCGCCGAGTACGCGACGAAGACCGACTTCGTCGAGCTGCCCGAGAACCCCGCCCAGCTGGTCGCCGACCAGGTCGAGCGGCTGCGCAACTCCACCGGCACCGAGCGCGTCGCGACGCTGCGCCTGGAGCTCCAGGAGTGCATGGACGCCAACGTGATGGTGTTCCGCACCGAGCAGACGATCAAGACGGCGGTCGACAAGATCGCCGAGCTGCGCGAGCGGTACCTCAACGTGTCCATCCAGGACAAGGGCAAGCGGTTCAACACCGACCTGCTGGAGGCCGTCGAGCTGGGCAACCTGCTCGACCTGGCCGAGGTCATGGCGGTCTCCGCGCTCGCCCGCAAGGAGTCCCGCGGCGGTCACTACCGCGAGGACTACCCGAACCGCGACGACGTCAACTTCATGCGCCACACCATGGCGTACCGCGAGGTGGCCGCCGACGGCGCCGAGTCGATCCGGCTCGACTACAAGCCGGTCGTGACGACCCGCTACCAGCCGATGGAGCGTAAGTACTGATGGCTACCCCGACCCTGGACAAGACCGACGGGACCGCGAAGCCCGAGGCCGGCTTCGCCGACTCCCCGTTCATCACCGCCACGTTCCGGATCCGCCGCTTCAACCCGGAGGTCTCCGACGAGGTCCAGTGGCAGGACTTCCAGATCGAGATCGACCCGAAGGAGCGTGTCCTCGACGCCCTTCACAAGATCAAGTGGGAGCTCGACGGAACCCTCACGTTCCGCCGTTCCTGCGCGCACGGCATCTGTGGCTCCGACGCGATGCGGATCAACGGCAAGAACAGGCTCGCCTGCAAGACGCTGATCAAGGACATCAACCCGGACAAGCCGATCACGGTCGAGGCCATCAAGGGCCTCACGGTCCTCAAGGACCTCGTGGTCGACATGGACCCGTTCTTCCAGGCGTTCCGCGACGTCATGCCCTTCCTCGTCACCAAGGGGAACGAGCCGACCCGCGAGCGCCTGCAGTCCGCCGAGGACCGCGAGCGGTTCGACGACACCACCAAGTGCATCCTGTGCGCCGCGTGCACGTCCTCGTGCCCGGTGTTCTGGAACGACGGCCAGTACTTCGGCCCGGCGGCGATCGTCGCCGCGCACCGCTTCATCTTCGACTCGCGCGACGAGGCCGGCGAGCAGCGTCTGGAGATCCTCAACGACCGTGACGGTGTGTGGCGTTGCCGCACCACGTTCAACTGCACGGACGCCTGCCCGCGTGGCATCGAGGTCACCAAGGCGATCCAGGAGGTGAAGCGCGCGCTCATCACGCGTCGCTTCTGACCTTCCCGTACCACCTGTTACGTCGACGGGCCCCGTCCCCGCAGCCTCACCGCTGCCGGGGCGGGGCCTGTTGCTGCGCCGGGGCCGCCCGGGCGGTACGGTTCAGCGGAGCTGAAGACCGAAAGAGAACGGGGATCGTCGTGAGCGAGCCGAATCCGTACGCGGACGACGCGTACAAGTGGGGCCCGCCCCAGCAGCCGGGCCACCAGCCGACCGTCGCCGACGGACAGGCGTACGGGTACCCAGCCCCCGGCGCCCCGCCCGCGTACGGCTATCCGCAGCCGCTGCCGGAGTCCGCGACCCAGCCCGGCCCCGGTTACGGGTACCCCCAGCACGGCCGGCCGACGATGCCCGGCCAGTACCTCCCGGTGCCCCAGGGAGCGCCCGGCCAGGGCGGTGTCCCGATGCTGTCGATCGGCGACATCACGGTGATGAGCGACGCGATCGTCACCCCGTCCGGGGCGATGCCGCTCAAGGGCGCGGTCTGGACGGCCACGGACATGTCGCGCACGGAGGAGAAGATCCCGACGCACGCGGTCGTGCTGGCGATCATCTTCGCGCTGTTCTGCCTGATCGGCCTGCTGTTCCTGCTGATGAAGGAGAAGCGGACCACCGGCTTCATCCAGGTCACGGTGACCAGCGGCGGCCGGCACCACTCGACGATGATCCCGGCCATGGGCCCGTACACCTTCCCCGCGGTCATGGGCCAGCTCAACCAGGCCCGCTCCATGAGCGCCTGACGCCCGGGGCGCGCTGACCCACCTCTCCCAGGACCCCTTCTTGAACATGTTCAAGAAGGGGTCTATCGTCATGCCCGAAAGCATTTTTGAACGCGTTCAAGGGAGGGTGGGGCGTGGACCTCACTGTGGTCGCGTACGTCATCTATCTGCTCATCACCGTGGCGCTCACCGTCTGGGTCGCGCGCACGCTCAGCCGTAACGGGCGGATCTTCCTCGCCGACGTGCTGCACGGGAACGAGAAGCTCACCGACGCCGTCAACCACCTGTTGGTGGTCGGCTTCTACCTGGTCAACCTCGGGTTCGTCACGCTCTACCTGAGATACGCCGACGGGGTCGCCAACGCCCGCGAGCTGTTCGAGGCCCTCTCGGTGAAGGTGGGCGTGGTGCTGCTGGTGCTCGGCGTCATGCACCTGGGCAATGTGTGGGTGCTCAGCCGCATCCGCCGCCGCAGCGCCCTGGAGCGCGAGCAGACCCCGCCCGTGCCGCCGGGGGCCTGGACGCCCCCGGGCGACCGGGGTCCGTGGGCCGCGCCCGCGCCGGGGCGGTGAGCCCGGTGACCGGAACGGCGCCCGCGGCCTCGCCGGGACCGGCCGGGTACACCGCCGCCAGGCCCGCGCCCGTACGCCGGCTCACCGTGCTCTACGACGCGCACTGTCCGCTCTGCGTCCACCTGCGGCACTGGCTCCAACGGCAGCGCCAGCTCGTCCCGCTGGACCTGGTACCGGCCGGATCGGCCGAGGCACGGAGGCGGTTCCCGGAGCTGGACCACACCGCGACGCTGGCGGAGATCACCGTCGTCGGCGACCTGGGACAGGTCTACCGGGAGACCTCCGCCTGGATCGTCTGCCTGTGGGCGCTGGCCAGATACCGCTCCAGGGCCCACTGGCTGACCACCCCGGCGGGGCGGCCCTTCGCCCGGGGCACCGTCCTGGCCGCGGCCCGCTACCGCTGTCTCTTATACACCT
>NZ_JAAXYC010000279.1 GCF_018619185.1 Streptomyces sp. McG3
CGAAGGCGCTGGACCAGCGGGTGGCGGTGTCGCCGTCCACGGCGGCTGCCGCACCGAAGGGGCCTTCGGTGCTGGAGGCGGTGGCCGGCTTTCCCTGGGAGACGAGAACGGCCGCGGCGGGGGCACGGGAGCCTTTTCGGCGGCGGCTTCCGCTCGCCGTCGGAGGAGGCGGGCCGGGGATGCGGGGGTGCAGGTCGCGTCGCAGGGTGGACCCATGGCAAATCCCCCGATCGTCATCCACCGGCCGACCCCCTCGGGCGGCCGCCGGGTGACCGTGCACTACGAAGGCCGGGACGAGATACTCGGGCTGGCCCACAGCGACCACGACGTGATCGTGTTCCTGAACGAGGCCGGCCTCGAAGAAGCGGACCGGATCCTCGACAATCCGGTCTGGGTGGAGTGGCGGGGCGGGCGGGCCCACCACTACGAGGCGGCCTGAGAGGCCGCACCACCTGAACCTCCCGCTCCGCGCAGCCCGTCGAGGATGGCCGAAACCGTCTCCTCCGGCGTCTGACCGGATGTGTCCAGCCACAGGCCGATACGGGGTGTCCCGCTCCGCAGGAACGCGTCGAACGCTTCGACCGTCCACTCCCCGTACCCCGTTTTCGCCCGCGCTTCCTCCCTCTCGCGCACGGTCGCGGGCGAGGGGGCGAGCACGACGACGTGGAGCGGGCGGGTGCGGACCCGGTCGACGTACCGGGGCAGGTCCTCGCCCAGGACGATGTCCTGGACGACGGCCGTCCATCCGTCGTCCGCGTAGGTGTCGGCCACCCGTGCCGAGATCCGCTGGCGCAGGTCGAGCTGGCTCCGCGCCTCCTCCGCCTCGTCGGGTGTCATCTCCGCCCGGCCGGAGACGATCATGCGGCGGAAGACGTCTCCGCGCACATGGACCGCGCGTGGCAGGTGCTCCGCCAGGAGCTGGGCGACGGTGGACTTCCCCGCGGCCATGACTCCGGTGATCAGTACGACACAGGGGCCGAGGTCGGTGCCCATCAAGATCTCCTCCTCCTTCGATCGTGCGGTCGGTGTCACGCCGTGCCCGCCGGGGTCGACTCCGGGCTCCCGAACAGTTCGCGGACCTCCTCGGCGTCGGTCTCCCGCAGTGCCTCGTCCAACAGGATCCAGCGGGTGATGCCCACGGACTCCAGGAAGGGCAGATCGTGGCTGGCGATGACGAGCGCGCCCTCGTAGGACTCCAGGGCACTGGTCAGCTGCCGCACACTGGCCAGATCGAGGTTGTTCGTCGGCTCGTCCAGCAGAAGCAGCTGCGGGGCGGGGGCGGCGAGCATCGTCGCCGCGAGGGCCGCCCGGAAGCGCTCGCCGCCCGAGAGGGTGCCCGCCGGCTGCTCCGCGCGGGCCCCCTTGAAGAGGAACCGGGCGAGCTGGGAGCGGATCTGGTTGTCGGTGGTGCCCGGGGCCGTGCGGGCGACGTTGTCGGCGATGCTCAGCTCGTCGTCGAGGACGTCCAGCCGCTGCGGGAGGAACTTCAGCGGCACCGAGGCCGTGGCCTCCCCGGTGCTCGGTGCGAGCTCCCCGGTGAGCGTCCGCAGCAGGGTCGTCTTGCCGGCCCCGTTGCGCCCGACCAGGGCGATGCGTTCGGGCCCCTTCACCTGGAGGCTGCCCTCGCGCAGCCGTCCGTAGGGCAGGCTCAGGTCCCGTACGGTCAGAACGGTGCGGCCCGCGGGCACTGCGGTGTGGGGCAGGCCCACCTTGATCTCGGCGTCCCGGCGGATGGCTTCGGCGGCTTCCTCCCTGCGCTCGCGGGCCTCGTCGAGCCGGTCCTCGTGCAGGCCGCGCAGCCGGTCCCCGGACTCCTGAGCCGAGCGCTTGCGTTCCCCGGCGACGATGCGCGGTGCCTTCCGCCGGCCGTCCAGCTTCTTGTCGTGGCGCTGGCGGCGGGCGACCTTGATCCGGGTCTCCTCCAGTTCTCGCTGCTGACGGCGTACGTCGGCGTCGGCGGCGCGCAGCATCCGCCCGGCGGCCTCCTGTTGGGCGGCGAGGGCCTCCTGGTAGGCGGACCATCCGCCCCCGTACCAGCTGACCGAGCCCGATCGCAGTTCGGCGATGCGGTCGACCCGCTCCAGCAGGTCCCGGTCATGGCTGACGACGATCAGGATGCCGGTGCGCCAGGAGTCGACGGCGTCGTAGAGCCTGCGGCGGGCGAACAGGTCCAGGTTGTTGGTCGGCTCGTCGAGGAGGAGGACGTCCGGGCGCTCCAGGAGCAGCGCGGCCAGGCGCAGCAGGACGGTCTCCCCTCCGGACAACTGCCCCACAGTGCGGTCCAGTTCGACGGTGCCGAGCCCGAGGGAGCCGAGGGTGGCCAGAGCGCGCTCCTCGACGTCCCAGTCGTCGCGAACCGTCTCGAAGTGCTCCTCCCGTACGTCTCCGGACTCGATGGCGCGCAGGGCGGCCCGGCGCTCGGCGATGCCGAGGGCCGCGTCGACGCGCAGGGAGGTGTCCAGGGTGATGTTCTGGGGCAGGTAGGCAAGGTTTCCGCCGACCGTGACGGACCCCTCCGAGGGACGCTGCAGTCCGGCGAACAGGCGCAGCAGGGTCGACTTGCCGGCGCCGTTGGCTCCGGCCAGACCGGTGCGGCCCCGGGGGACGGTGAGGGAGAGCCCGTCGAAGAGGTTCGTGCCGTCGGGCCACCGGAAGGTGAGGTTGGAGGCTGCCACGGAGGCGCTGGGCGCGGTGGGATGGCTCATGTGGTTCTCGCAGTCGGAAGCGGGGAGGAACGGGGGGCTTCGTATGCGAACAGCACGCGGCGACCCGGCCGGGGCCGGAAGGTGGCGGGAAGAACAGTCCTGCGAAGGTGAGGGACGGCTCAGCACCGAGGTCGCATCCACGCGGAAGTCACGGGCGGCAGACATGCCGACAGCGTCGTGACCGTGTACGGGCCAGGGCCGTACCGCGCGATGATCGCGGACCTCAGATGCGCAACGTCCACCTCTATCGGAGACAACAGGACTCGCTCAGCGTAGCCGAGGATCTTGCCGGGCGTCGAGAGGATTCGTTCAAGGAGCGCCCTGCGGCGCCGGGGCGGGCGGGGCGGCGGACGCGGAGGTGTCCTGGTCCTCCTCCGAGCCCGCCGGGTCCGCGGGGCCCCGTTGGCCGGGCAGCCGGACGCCGGGCGGCACGACGGGGGTACGCCGGAGCGCGAGGGTGCCGAGGACGGCGGCGAGGCCGGCCAGGACGAATCCGTAGGGCGGGGTGGCGCCCATGGGGTGGGTCTCGTACACCAGCGCCGCCGAGAGCACGATCAGGACGGCGGAGAGTCGGCCGTACTGTTCGGTCGCGGCGACGACGGCCATGCCCCACAGCAGGTACCAGGGCTGGACCATGGGCGAGAGGGCGACCAGAACGAGCAGGGAGAGACCCAGGGCGTGGGCCGGCGTCATACCGCCCCGCATCGCACGCCGGGCCAGCACGACGATCACACCGAGCGCCACCGCCAGGCCCAGGGTCTGGACGGCGGACTTGACGGGTTCCGCGTCGACGCCCAGGAGCAGTTGGGCGAGCTCTCCCAGTCCGAGGCCGATGTCACTCGTGACGGAGAGCGCGGTGTGGATGTTCGCGGCGACGCCCTGGGTGCGGAGCCAGCCGAATCCGGTGCCGCTGATCAGCGTGGCCCCTCCGGCCACCGCGCAGGCGATCAGGCCGGGTGCGAGCAGCCCCTTGGCCCAGCGGCGCCACTGGGGGCCGGTCGCGGACGCGTGCACGAGGACCCCGATGAACAGGAGTGCCACGGCCGCCGGGGACTTCACCATCACGGCGAGCCCGACCAGGGCGCTGCCCGCGATCCACCTGCCGCGCAGCGCGAGCACCAGGCCGGCGAGCATCAGGCCGATCATCAGCCCGTCGTTGTGCACGCCGCCGACCACGTGCATCAGCAGCAGCGGGTTGAGCGCTCCCAGCCACAGGGCGCGGCTCTCGCTGCGGTCGTGTTCGCGCGCCAGGCGGCGCAGGGACCAGACGATCAGGGCGAGGGAGACGAGCGCGACGAGCCGCATCGCCAGGACGGCGGGGACGATGGTGCCGCCGGTGATCCAGGCGACGGCCGCGGAGAGCAGCAGGAAGAGCGGTCCGTAGGGGGCCGGGGTGTCGCGCCAGTGGTTGCCGACGCTCGCGGCGGCGTCGCCGCCGATTCCACCGGGGTCCAGGGCGGAGGGGCCGACGGTGTAGACGTCGTGCCCTTCGACGACCATCGAGCCCTGGGCGATGTAGCTGTAGACGTCGGCACTGTAGAGCGGGGGCGCGAGCAGGAACGGGGCCGTCCACCAGGCGAGGGTGACGAGGGTCTCGCGGACGGTGGAGGCGGTCTTGCCGTACTGCCACCAGGCGACGACGAGCACGGTCAGTCCGACGTAGGCGAGGACGGCCGCCGCCGCCTTCGTGGCGGACCCGTGGTCGGTCCACAGGCCCCAGGGGTCATGGACCGGCAGCTTTCCGGCGAACCAGCCGCCGGCGACGATCGCCACAGATCCTGCCGCACCCAGCCGACGGTGCCCGACCGCGCTCAAAGCCCACATGACCGGCCAACCTATCGGACGGCCCGGACCGGCCCGCAGCCCCTCCCCCGGCTTGCCCGGTCTCCCGAAGGAGGCACCGCGCCGCGTCCGGAGCCCCGGCCGCCGGGGGGGGCCGTTCCGGGCGACGGGTTCAACGCCGTGCCCACGTAAACCTGTTGGCGTCCGGGCGCGCGCGTGCCAGGCTTTACCCGTAACGAAGGGGCGTAGCTCAGAGGCCAGAGCGGCGGTCTCCAAAACCGTATGCCGCAGGTTCGATTCCTGCCGCCCCTGCCATCACCACCCGGCCTGTCACCGCACGTCGCCGCGCCAGTCCCACTGGTGGCTGTCCGGCGACCGCGGTCCGTACTCGGCGCGTCCTCCGGGCCCGTAGGCGCCGATCTCGGTGACCAGCCCGACGCCGTCGCGCAGGTCCGCCTCGCCCCAGCCGGTGACGTCGAGCAGCAGCCCGTCGAGCGGGCCGCCGACCAACTCCCGGTAGTCGTGCCCCGGCCTCGGCCCGGGGCGGGGGTCGTCGTGGTCGGTGCCGTACACCCGTCGCTGCCTCATCAGCTCGTCCATGCGGGCAGCATCCCACCGGGCACTGACAACGGCTCGGTACGAGGGTCCATCCGGCCAGTGTCCGCCGCACCCCGCCGGTCCGGGCGGGGCGGGACGGTGGCCGCCGGAATTGGGCGCGCGTCCGCCCGCCCGCCGTGACACGCTCCACCGATGACCCTCCCACCGCGCCTCATCCCGCTGCTGGAGCAGTTCGACTTCGCCTGCGAGCGGCTCCTCGCCCGCCTGGCCGGTCCCGCCATGGACAGCGGCAACGGCGTCGACATCGGCGTCACCCCGCTCGGCGACGACGAACACCTCTGGGAACCCGTGCCCGACTGCTGGTCCGTGCGCCGTCGCGGCGGCGCCCCCGGGGCACGGGCGACCGTTCTCGCGGGAGCCGGCGACTGGGGGCGGGACTCGGCCGACTCCCCGCATCCGTTCCCTCCGCCGTTCACCACCATCGCGTGGCGTCTGAGCCATCTCGCCGAAATGCTCACTCTCCGTGCCGACCACACCTGCGGGGGCAAGACCCTCACGCGCGACGGCTACCGCACTCCGGGGGATGCCGCCGGGGCGGTGGCCGCCTTCGAGACCGCGTCGGCCGCCTGGCGCGAAGCCCTGCTCACCGCCGACGACGCGGCCCTGGACACCATCGGGTACAGCACGTATCCGAACGGCAGCGACGCCGAGGATCCCTTCGTCGACATCGTCTGGTGGGTCAACCAGGAGGTGCTGCACCACGGTGCCGAGGTCGCCCTGCTCCGCGATCTGTACCGCGCCCGGCCGTCCTGAGCGACGCCCCCTGGGGCGCGGGTACGCGGAAGCGCCCGCAGTCGCCGCTCAGGGACGCCGGCCATATGATTCAGGGACATAACGCACCGCGGAGCGGCACATGAACCGGCGTCGGACTCCCCGCTCAGCTAGCGCCGAAGACCTGCTCAACACCTTGCAGGACCTCACTGCCCGCGCTCGGCGCGAGGTGGAGTTCCATCAGGCCAGGGTGGAACTCGCGCAGGCTCTCCAGCGCGACATGCTTCCGGCGGCCCTGCCCGCGGTCCCCGGTCTCCAGTCCGCGGCACGCTACGCGCCCGCCCGCCACGGTCTGGACATCGGCGGCGACTGGTACGACGGTTTCCCGCTCGCGGACGGGGCCCTCGGCTTCGCCATCGGCGACGTGCAGGGGCACGATGTCGAGGCCGCCGCCTTCATGGGGCAGGTCCGTATCGCGATGCGGGCCATCGCGGGCACGGCGTCCGATCCGGGCGAGATCCTCGGCCGGACGAACGATCTGCTGGTGTCCGTGGACTCGGGCCTTTTCGCGACCTGTACGTTCATGCGTCTGGACCCGATGACCTGGGAGCTGCACAGCGCGCGGGCCGGGCACGTGGCATGCGTGTGGGCGACCACGGAGGGGCGGTCCGGCGTCACGGAGGACCCGGGCGGCCTGCCGCTGGGCATCGAGCCGGGCGAGGGCTATCCCGTCACCCGGCGCACCCTCGACTCCGACGGGGCGATCGTGCTGCTCACCGACGGGGTCGTCGAGGGACCGTCGCTGCTGATCGAGGACGGCCTGGAGCGAGTACGGCAGCTGGTCGCCGCGCACGCCGGGGCGAGCGCGGCGCGGCTGGCCGACGAGGTCCTGGGCGCGACAGAGGAGACGGGCCACGAGGACGATGCCGCCGTACTGGTCCTGCGGCATGGCGCCGCCCGACGCGGACCCCGGTGACGGCTGACCGTACCGCGCGTGTCACCTGCCGAGTCCCGTGGCGGTCGGTGTCTGATGAGTGGTGTGATCCGCACCGAGGAAGCCAGACGTCGGGCCGTGTACGTGGCGCAGATCCTGGGCGTGGCCGGCGCCTACTACCTGGTGGGGCATCTCGGGCTGATGCGCCAGGTCGTCGTGGACGGCGCGGTCGTCACCCCCCTGTGGCCGCCCACCGGCATCGCGCTGGCCTCTCTGCTGTGTCTGGGCGCCCGCGTCTGGCCGGGCATCGCACTGGGCACGCTGGTCACGGTCTCCGAGATCGGCGACGCGTTCACCGTGAGCCGTCTGGCCATCATGCTCGGCAACACGCTCGCCCCCCTCGTCTCGTACGCCCTGTTGCGGAGGGTCGGGTTCCGCAGTGAGCTGGTCCGACTGCGGGACGGGGTCCTGCTGGTCTTCATCGGCGCGTTCGCGGGGATGCTGATCAGCGCCACCATCGGGAGTTTCACGCTGCTGCTCGACGACAAGGTTCCGCCGGGACGGTTCTGGCTGGTCTGGTCCTCCTGGTGGGCGGGGGACGCGATGGGGGTCCTGGTCGTCACCCCCGTGCTGCTGGTCCTGCGCGGGGTTCGGTGGCCCCGCCCGTCCGACCGGTGGCTGGAGGCGTCGGTCCTCGCGGTCGTCGTGGTCGCATCGTCGCTCATCGCCACGCGCAGCTCGCTGTCGATGATCTATCTGGTGTTCCCGGTGGTCATCTGGGCGGCCCTGCGCTTCCAGCTGCCCGGCAGCGCTCCGTGCGCCCTGGTCGTCTCGGTGCTCGCCATCGTCGCCGGTACGGATGCCGTGGGGCCGTTCGCCGGGCACAGCCTGATGGAGATCATGGCCAATCTCTCCGTGCTCAACGCAAGCGTCGCGCTCACCGCACTGCTGCTGGGGGCCGTCGTCGCGGAGCACAAGAACATCCGCCGCGAGACGGAGTACGCCGTCGAGGAGCTCGAGGCCCTGGTGGAGCAGCTGGCACCGCTGTCGGGGCCGGCCGCGGCGCGGTACGAGGACAGGGAGCGGCGACACGGCCCGCTCGACGGCGGCCCCCACCCGGACCGGCGGTAGCACGTCCTGCGCACCCGTGCCCCGAAGGGCGGGACCGCCGACGGTCAGTACGGCAGGGGGCGGCCGGACGGAGTGCGCAGATCCAGCGGCGGCGGCCCCGAAGGGGGCGGGGGACGACGGACGACAACTCGGATGCGGCCCATTGCCACCACCTCCTCCTGGTCAACCGGTATGTGCCCAGTCGGCGCGGCTTCACACTTCCCGGCCGCCCCCGTCCCACCTGTCGGCGTCCTCGTCGTCCTTCGGCGCGGATGCGGGCGGTGCCCGGTGCGGTGACCCTTGAGACGGGGGCGCAGAGTCGACGAGGAGGACGCATGTCCGCACTGGACAAGATCAAGAAGATGCTCAAGGGCCACGAGGAGCATGTCGGCAAGGGCATCGACAAGGCCGGCGACATGGTCGACGAGCGCACCAAGGGCAAGTACAAGGGGCACGTCGACACCGGTCAGGACAAGCTCAGGCAGCAGTTCGGGGCGGACCGCGACCAGGACGGGCCGCCCCGCACCTGAGCCGCCCCGCCGGTGACCGGACGGCCGCCGTCCGGGCCGCGCACCGGTCCGTGCCACGGATCACACTCCGTGGCACGGACCGGTGCGCGAAGTACGTCGGGCCCCCGCGCGCAACGGCCTCACGGGGGCCGACGAGGCCGGGTGGCGGAGGACGGCGGCGAAGTTTTCCGGGGTTGCCCGCCGGATTCTTGTTATCGTCCCGCCCGCACCCCATCTCCCGAGTGTGGGAAGTGACAGCACCGGACCCCGGAAGAGTGAGCACAGCATGGGCAAGGATCACCCGACGGTCTTGATCGCGGCGGCGCAGACCGGCGACCAGCAGGCCAAGGACCAGCTCGTCTCGGCGTACCTGCCGCTGTTGTACAACGTCGTCGGACGTGCGCTGGACGGTCACGCGGACGTGGACGACGTGGTGCAGGAGACGGTGCTGCGCATGCTCCGGGGCCTGCCCGAACTGCGCGACCCCGAGCGTTTCCGGTCCTGGCTGGTGGCGATAGCCATGAACGAGATACGCGCGCACTGGCGGGACAGGCAGTCCGGTGCGATACCGGCGGACCGGCTGGACGCCGCGTACGACCTGCCGGATCCCCGGGCGGATTTCGTCGAGGTGACGATCCTGGAGCTCGGCCTGACCGGCCAGCGCCGCCAGGTCGCCGAGGCGACACGCTGGCTGGACGAGGACGACCGCGCCCTGCTGTCGCTGTGGTGGCTGGAGACCGCCGGGCACCTGTCCCGTGCCGAGGTGGCCGCGGCCCTCGAACTCTCCCCGCAGCACACCGCCGTACGGGTGCAGCGGATGAAGGCCCAGTTGGAGGCGGCGAGGGTCGTGGTGGGCGCGCTGGCGGCCGAACCGCCGTGCGTGCTGCTGGAGGACATCGCCGTCGGCTGGGACGGCGTCCCCTCCGCCCTGTGGCGCAAGCGGCTGGCCCGGCACGCCCGCGAATGCACCGTGTGCTCGGGGCACCGCTCGGGGCTTGTTCCCGCCGAAGGGCTGTTGGTGGGTCTCGCACTGGTTCCGGTGGCCGCGGCCGGAGCCGGGGCCGCTCCGGAACTGCTCACCACGGCTGCGCACTTCCAGGTGCCCGGTCCTGGCCCGCACGGCGCCGGAGCGGGGCGCGCGGAGCGCAGACGGGTGCAGGCCCGGCGACGCCGTCGTAATTCAGCCATAGCCGCCGTGGTCGCGGTCGCGGCGCTCGGCACGGGCGGCGCGGCGGTGCACCTCTACACCGACGGTGACGACCGGGACGCGACGACCGTCACCGCCGACGCTCCGGCCCCCCGCTCCCAGGCACCCACCTCGGCCTCACCGACGTCGTCCCCGTCTCCCTCGGCCTCCGCGTCCGCGTCGCCCAGCGCCTCCCCGACGCCGAGTCCCTCGCGTACGCCCAAGGCCAAGCCGAAGAAGAGCACCCCGGCACCGCCCGCGCCCACCACCGCCGCCCCGGCACCGAAGCCGGACCCGCCGGCGCCCGCACCGCCCGCACCTGCGGGGACCGCCGGCCAGGTCACCGATCTGGTCAACGCCGAGCGGGCCAAGGAGGGCTGCGGTCCGGTGACCGTCAACGATCAGCTCAACACGGCCGCGCAACGGCACTCAGCCGATATGGAGGCCAACGACTACTTCTCGCACACCTCGCAGGACGGCAGGGATCCCGGCGACCGGATCACCGCCGCGGGGTACCGGTGGTCCACCTACGGCGAGAACATCGCCAAGGGCCAGCAGACCCCGGCCGACGTGATGCGGTCCTGGATGGACAGCCCGGGACACCGCGCGAACATCCTCAACTGTTCCTTCAAGGAGATCGGCGTCGGCAAGCAGAATTCGGGCGGCGGTCCGGTGTGGACACAGGTGTTCGGGGCCCGCTGAGTCCGCCGGAACAGGTGGTCGGGGCAGCCCGCCGGACGCCCCTAGGATGCCGCCATGATCGCTCAAGTGGAGTGCGTGGCACTGGACTGCCCGGACCCGAAGGAACTGGCCGGCTTCTACGCGTCATTGCTCGGGGGCGAGGTCGACCGCACCGACCGGAGATGGGCGTGCGACGCGGACTGGTCCACGCTGCACACCCCCGGTGGACTCGTCCTCGCCTTTCAGCGGGTGGCCGACCACCGGCCGCCCGGCTGGCCAGGCCAGGACCCGCCCCAGCAGTTCCACCTGGACTTCGGCGTAGCCGACCAGGAACAGGCACACGAGGTGGTTCTGGCGTGCGGGGGGTCCCTGCTCGACGCCGGGGACGAGGCGCGCGGGTGGCGGGTGTACGCCGACCCGGCAGGGCACCCCTTCTGCCTGGTACGGCACTGACCGTTCCGGCACCGCTCGCGCGCCCGGGCCCGTCCGGGGCGGCCGCCGACCGGCCGCCCCGGACCTCACCGGACC
>NZ_JAAXYC010000027.1 GCF_018619185.1 Streptomyces sp. McG3
CGCCGCCGGCCCCCGCACCGCCGCCGCCCGCGCCCGAGGCCGGGCCCGGGGTCACCGTGCGGGCCCAGCCCAGCCCCGGCTACGTCGGCGGCAAGGTCGTGGTGACGTACACCGTGCGCAACGGCAGGAACGCGCTCGCCACCGGACTCCGGCTGACGCTCGGACTGCCCGGAGGCATCCCCGCCGGACGGCTCCCCGCGGGCTGCGCCGGCGGCACGTGCACGCTCCCCGACCTCGCACCCGGCGCGTCCACGGTCCTCAGCGTCGTCCTGTCGCCCGACAAGGCCCTCCGGACGACGATCACGGCATCGCTCACCACCACGGGCACCGACGCCAGCCTCCGCGACAACGTCTCCCGGATCCCGCTGCGCATCCTCCAGCCCCGCATCGTCGCGGTGCCCGCCGTCGGCAAGCCCGGCTTCGTCACCTCCGTACGGGGCAAGGACTTCCCGCCCGGCGCGCCCGT
Organism: Streptomyces sp. McG3; assembly: GCF_018619185.1. GTDB lineage: Bacteria > Actinomycetota > Actinomycetes > Streptomycetales > Streptomycetaceae > Streptomyces. The sequence continues at coordinate 467 of NZ_JAAXYC010000027.1, forward strand.
CACCCTCGGCTGGAAGCCCGGGATCACGGCCGCCGCGGCCCCGACCCGGCCGCTGGGCGACGGCACGTTCATCGCCCAGCTCCTCATCGTCGCCAAGGACCGGACCGGGCCGCGCACGATCACCGCGAAGGGCCCCGGCTTCAGCCCCGTGAAGACCGACTTCCTCGTGGTGCTCGGCACCATCACCCCGCCGGACGAGGTGATCCGCCGATGATCCACGAAGTCGACGAGGGGCTGCGGCTGCTGCTGGCCGGGGCCGGGCTCGAGGACAGCGGCGTCGACCTGGTCTTCGACGCCCCGACCAAGGACTGGTCCGCCCGCCGCAACGCCCCGACCATCAGCGTCTTCCTGCACGGCATCCGCGAGGACGCGGGCAGGCGGCGCAGCGGCACGGCCGGGACCCACGACGAGGAGGGCATGGTCACCGGCTGGCGGACCCCGCCCCGCTGGTTCGAACTGACCTATCTGGTCACCGCCTGGACCAACCGCCCGCAGGACGAACACCGCCTGCTCTCCGAGGTGTTGCGCGTCCTCGTCCGCTCCGAGGTGCTGCCCGCCCGGATGCACACCGGAAGCCTCGCCGAACTCGGCCTGACCGTGGAGCTGGAGGCGGCGGGACCGGGAGCCGGCGGACCGTCCGCCTCGGACGTCTGGTCCGCGCTCGGCGGGGAACTGAAAGCCGCGATCGATCTGCGGGTCGTCGCGCCGCTGGCCGGTGAACGCACCCCCGCGGGCCCGCCCGTCACCGAAGGACTCGTGATGAAGGCCGCACCCCACCTGGACGGCGACGTCGACGGCCCCGGCCGGCGCCTGCGCTACGACGGAGCGTCCGACCCGGGCGGGCAGGGCTTCGCCGCGCCCCGCGAACGGCGGTTGCCGCCCGGCCGACGCAAGCGGGGGAACGCCGCACGATGACCCTGGCACCACAACAGCTCCACGCTCACGGCCCCCTGACCGGCTTCGAAGAACTCTGGGAGCGGCTCGGCCGCGTCGAGCAGCGGGTCCGGGAGGCCGTCGCGGCACGCCGGGCCGTCGATCCGGACCCCGACGACCCCTACCGGGGGCAGTACCTCACCCCCGAGGGCGCGGCACGGATCCTGGAGACCCGCGACGCGTTCACGCCCGTACCGGCGTACGAGGGCGGGCCCGTGGTACCGGCGTACGCGGACGGGGCCTCGCCGGACGCCCCGGCCGGGAGCCGGCTCGGCCGACTGGCGGACCGCTTCGGTCTCGCTCCGCCGGACGTCGAACTCCTGCTGGTCGCCGTGGCCCCGGACATCGACACCCGGTTCGAGCGGCTGTACGGCTACCTCAACGACGACCTCACCCGCCGCCGGCCCACCATCGGCCTGGCCCTGGAACTCTGCGGGCTGCCCACCGCCGGCTCCGGCCGCTTCCGGTTCACGCCGTCCGCCCCGCTCGTCGCGGGCGGGCTGCTGGAGATCACGGACGGCGAGCGCCCGCTGCTCTCCCGGACCCTGCGCGTACCGGACCGGGTCACCGCGCATCTCCTCGGCGACGAAGGGACCGACGGCCGGCTGCGCGGGCTCGTCCAGGAGGCCACGCCCCCCAGGGAGCCGGAGGAGCGTCCCGAGGTCGCCCGGATCGCGGCGGCCCTCGGCACGGGCAGCGGTCTGGTGCACCTGCTCGACCGGGGCGGCGACCCGCGCGGCCTCGCGGTCGAGGCGCTGGTGGCGGCCGGCCGGCGCCCGCTGGTCGTCGACGTCGCGGCGCTCGCCACCGCCGCCGAACCGGCCCCGCTCGTACAGGCCCTGGCGACCGAGGCCCGCCTCGGCCACGCCGGCGTGATCCTCGGCCCGCTCGAAAAGCTCGCCCCCGAACGCCCCGAGGGGGCCCGGCTGCTCGGCTCCCTGTGCGTGGCGCTCGGCTCCACGCCCCTGATCGCGTACGGGAAGAAGAACTGGGACCCCCTGTGGACGGCGGAGAGCCCGGTGCCCGTCACCGTCCCGCCCCCCGACCCCGACGGGGCCGGGCGCCAATGGCGGCGCGCGCTCGCCGAGGCGGGCCGGACGGTCGGCCTGTCCGCCGCGCACGCGTCCGCCGACGACGCCCTGATCGAGTCCGCCGCCGCCTACCGGCTCGACTCCGACCAACTGCGCAGGGCGAGCACCGTCGCGTCCCGGCTGGCCGTCATCGGGCAGCGGCCGGTGACCCCGGAGGACCTGCGTACGGCGGTCCGCGCCCAGAACGGCGCGGGCCTGGAACGGCTCGCCCGCCGCATCGAGCCCGCGGTCGGCTGGGACGACCTGGTGCTGCCCCCGGCGACCCGCACCCAGCTCGGCGAACTCGCCCTGCGCGCCCGCCATCGCGAGACGGTCCTCGGGAAGTGGCGGATGCGGCCGGGCGGCGGCCGGGGGAGGGGCGTCATCGCCCTGTTCGCCGGGGAGTCCGGCACCGGCAAGACCATGTCCGCCGAGGTGATCGCCGCCGAACTGGGCATGGAGCTCTACGTCGTGGACCTGTCCACGGTGGTCGACAAGTACATCGGGGAGACCGAGAAGAACCTGGAGCGGATCTTCGTCGAGGCGTCCGACGTCAACGGCATCCTCCTGTTCGACGAGGCCGACGCGATCTTCGGAAAGCGGTCCCAGGTCAAGGACGCGCACGACAAGCACGCCAACGTGGAGTCGGCCTACCTCCTCCAGCGCATGGAGTCCTTCGACGGCATCGCCGTGCTCACCACCAATCTCCGGGCCAACCTCGACGAGGCGTTCACCCGCCGCCTCGACGTGATCGCCGAGTTCCCGATGCCCGACGCCCGGCAGCGCCTGGCCCTGTGGGACCGCTGTCTGGGCCCGGCGATCCCGCGCGACGCCGCGCTCGACCTGGAGTTCTGCGCGGACCGGTTCGAGCTGGCCGGCGGTTCGATCCGGGCCTGCGCGGTGACCGCCGCCTATTTCGCGGCCGAGTCGGGGAAGCCACTGGACATGGACCAGCTCGTCACGGCGGTGCTCCAGGAGTACCGCAAGCTCGGACGGCTCGTGCTGGAGAGCGAGTTCGGGCCGTGGCTGGCGAAGGAGCGGGGGCGCGGCCTGCGGTAGCGGGTGGTACGGCGACGGTGGTCGCCGCCCCAGGGCCGCTCCGCCTAGCACTCGATGATGTTCACCGCGAGCCCGCCCCGCGCCGTCTCCTTGTACTTGACGGACATGTCCGCCCCGGTCTCCTTCATGGTCTTGATGACCTTGTCGAGGGAGACCTTGTGGCTGCCGTCGCCCCGCAGCGCCATCCGCGCCGCGGTGACCGCCTTCACCGCCGCCATGCCGTTGCGCTCGATGCAGGGGATCTGGACGAGGCCGCCGACCGGGTCGCAGGTCAGGCCCAGGTTGTGCTCCATGCCGATCTCGGCGGCGTTCTCCACCTGCTCGGGGGAGCCGCCGAGGACCTCGGCCAGGGCTCCGGCCGCCATCGAGCAGGCGGAGCCGACCTCGCCCTGGCAGCCGACCTCGGCGCCGGAGATCGAGGCGTTCTCCTTGAACAGCATGCCGATCGCACCGGCCGCGAGGAGGAAGCGCACGACGCTGTCCTCTTTCTCCGTCTCGGTGCAGCCGCCGGCCGCGAAGTTCATGTAGTAGTGCAGAACGGCGGGGATGATGCCCGCCGCGCCGTTGGTGGGGGCGGTGACCACGCGGCCGCCCGCCGCGTTCTCCTCGTTGACCGCCATCGCGTACAGAGTGATCCACTCCATCGCGTGGGCCTGCGGGTCGCCCTCGGCGCGCAGCTGGCGGGCCGAGTTCGCGGCGCGGCGGCGGACCTTCAGGCCGCCGGGGAGGATGCCCTCGCGGGACATGCCGCGCGAGACGCAGGCCTGCATGACGCGCCAGATGTCCAGCAGCCCGGAGCGGATCTCCGCCTCGGTGCGCCAGGCCAGCTCGTTCTCCAGCATCATCGAGGAGATCGAGAGACCGGTCTCCCGGGAGAGCCGCAGCAGTTCGTCGCCGGTGCGGAAGGGGTGTTTGAGGACCGTGTCGTCCGGGACGATCGGGTTCTCCCCGGCCACCGCGTCCTCGTCGACGACGAAGCCGCCGCCGACCGAGTAGTAGGTCTTCTCCAGGACCGGTGCGCCCTCGGTGTCGTACGCGAGGATCGTCATGCCGTTGGCGTGGTACGGGAGTGCCTTGCGGCGGTGCAGGACCAGGTCCTCGTCGAAGTCGAACGGGATCTCGTGCATGCCCAGCAGGTTGATCCTGCCGCTGCCGCGGATCTCCTCGACCCGGCCGTCGGCGGACTCCACGTCCACGGTCTGGGGCGACTCGCCCTCCAGGCCGAGCAGGACCGCCTTGGGCGTGCCGTGCCCGTGGCCGGTCGCGCCGAGGGAACCGTACAGCTCGGCCCGTATCGAGGCGGTGTGCGCGAGCAGGCCCTCGTTCTTGAGGCGGCGCGCGAACATCCGGGCGGCGCGCATCGGGCCCACCGTGTGGGAGCTGGACGGGCCGATGCCGACCGAGAAGAGGTCGAAGACCGAGATGGCCACGGGAGTACTCCTTGGGGTTGGAAGACGCCGTTGTCTGCCTGGGTGGTGCGGGAACGGGCCGGGTGGTGCGGAACGGGCCGGGGTGGGGCCCGCGGGTCGAGCGGTTCAAGCAGGTCAAACGGTTGAAGCGGGTCGAGCAGGTCGAGCGGGTCAAGCAGGGCAAGCAGGGCAAAAGGTGGAGCGCGGGACACGGGTCGGGGCACCGCGCTCACTCTCCTCAGTGTGCGCGGTGCCCCGTCCGAACGTGCGGAACCGCAGGCCAGGTGTTACTTCAGGCCGGGGTACAGCGGGAACTTCTCGGCCAGCGCGACCACGCGGGCCTTGAGGTCGTCCGCGTCGTAGGACGGCTTGAGGGCGGCGGCGATGATCTCCGCGACCTCCGTGAAGTCCTCCGTGCCGAAGCCGCGGGTGGCCAGCGCCGGGGTGCCGATCCGCAGGCCCGAGGTGACCATCGGGGGGCGCGGGTCGTTCGGGATGGCGTTCCGGTTGACCGTGATGCCCAGCTCGTGGAGCCGGTCCTCGGCCTGCTGGCCGTCCAGCTCCGAGTTGCGCAGGTCGACCAGGACCAGGTGCACGTCGGTGCCGCCGGAGAGGACGGATACGCCCACCTCGGTGACGTCCGGCTGGACCAGGCGCTCGGCCAGGATCCGGGCGCCGTCCAGGGTGCGCTGCTGGCGCTCCTTGAACTCCTCGCCCGCCGCGATCTTGAAGGAGACCGCCTTGGCCGCGATCACGTGCTCCAGCGGGCCGCCCTGCTGACCCGGGAAGACCGCCGAGTTGATCTTCTTGGCGAGCTCCTGGGTGGAGAGGATCACGCCGCCGCGCGGACCGCCGAGGGTCTTGTGCGTGGTGGTGGTGACGACATGGGCGTGCGGCACCGGGTTGGGGTGCAGACCGGCCGCGACCAGGCCCGCGAAGTGCGCCATGTCGACCATCAGGTACGCGCCGACCTCGTCCGCGATCCGGCGGAAGGCGGCGAAGTCCAGCTGGCGCGGGTAGGCGGACCAGCCGGCCACGATCAGCTTCGGCTGGGACTCCTTGGCGAGGCGCTCGACCTCCTCCATGTCCACGATGCCGCTCTCGTCGACGTGGTACGGGACCACGTTGTAGAGCTTGCCGGAGAAGTTGATCTTCATGCCGTGGGTCAGGTGACCGCCGTGGGCCAGGTTCAGGCCCATGATCGTGTCGCCCGGCTTCAGCAGCGCGAACATCGCGGCGGCGTTCGCCTGGGCGCCGGAGTGCGGCTGCACGTTCGCGGCCTCGGCGCCGAACAGGGCCTTGATCCGGTCGATCGCGATCTGCTCGACGACGTCGACGTGCTCACAGCCGCCGTAGTAGCGGCGGCCCGGGTAGCCCTCGGCGTACTTGTTGGTGAGGACGGAGCCCTGCGCCTCCATGACGGCGACCGGAGCGAAGTTCTCCGACGCGATCATTTCGAGGGTGGACTGCTGACGGTGGAGCTCGGCGTCGACGGCGGCGGCGACGTCCGGGTCCAGCTCGTGGAGGGAGGAGTTCAGAAGCGACATCAGGGGGTCCCTTAAGGTCTCAGTTGCCGGAGAACGCGGTGTACTCGTCGGCGGAGAGCAGATCGGCCGGCTCCTCCGCGACGCGCACCTTGAACAGCCAGCCGCCCTCGAAGGGAGCGGAGTTCACCAGCGAGGGGTCGTCCACGACGTCCTGGTTGAACGCCGTCACCTCACCGGTCACCGGCGAGTACAGATCGCTGACGGACTTGGTCGACTCCAGTTCGCCGCAGGTCTCGCCCGCGGTCACCGTGTCGCCGACCTCCGGAAGCTGGGCGTAGACGACGTCACCGAGCGCGTTGGCCGCGTACTCCGTGATGCCGATGGTGGCCACGCCGTCCTCGAGGGCCGACAGCCACTCGTGCTCCTTGCTGTACCGCAGCTGCTGGGGGTTGCTCATGACCTGAATTCTCCTGTACGCGGGGGAGTGCTGATGAACGGTGGTCTTACGGTGTGAGACGGAGGTACGTCACTTCCGTGACGCCTGCGCGCGCCTCACTTCGGTGACGCCTCGCGCGGGAGGAAGGCCCGGGAACCGCCGGTCCTTCCCGAATATCACTTCTGGCGCTTGTAGAACGGCAGCGCGACGACCTCGTACGGCTCGTGCGTGCCGCGGATGTCCACGCCCACGCCCTCGGTGCCCGGGGCGGCGAAGGCCGCGTCCACGTAGGCCATGGCGATCGGCTTGCCCAGGGTCGGGGACGGGGCGCCGGAGGTGACCTCGCCGATCACCGCGCCGTCGGCGACGACGGGGAAACCGGCGCGCGGGACCCGGCGGCCCTCGGCGATCAGGCCCACCAGCTTGCGCGGCGGGGCGGTCTCGGCGCGCTCGGCGGCGGCGGTCAGGGCCTCGCGCCCGACGAAGTCGCCCTCCTTCTCGAACTTCACGACCCGGCCCAGGCCCGCGTCGAACGGGGTGAGCGCGGTCGTCAGCTCGTGCCCGTACAGCGGCATGCCCGCCTCCAGGCGCAGCGTGTCCCGGCAGGAGAGCCCGCAGGGGATCAGCCCGTGCGCCTCGCCGGCCTCGGTCAGCGCCCGCCACAGCTGCTCGGCGTGCCCGGGCGCGACGAAGAGTTCAAAGCCGTCCTCGCCGGTGTAGCCGGTACGGGCGATGAGCGCCGGGACCCCGGCGACCGTGCCCGGCAGGCCCGCGTAGTACTTCAGCCCGTCCAGGTCGGCGTCGGTGACCGCCTTCATGATGGCGGGCGACTCGGGGCCCTGGACCGCGAGCAGCGCGTACGCGTCCCGGTCGTCGCGCACCTCGGCGTCGAAGCCGCCGACCCGTGCGGTCAGCGCGTCCAGGACGACCTGCGCGTTGCCCGCGTTGGCGACGACCATGTACTCGGTCTCGCCGAGCCGGTAGACGATCAGGTCGTCCACGATCCCGCCGTCCTCCTGGACGATCATCGTGTAGCGGGCCCGGCCGTTGCCGACGGTGGCGATGTTGCCCACCAGCGCGTAGCTCAGGAAGGCGGCGGCCCCGGGCCCGGTGACGGTGATCTCGCCCATGTGCGACAGGTCGAAGAGACCGGCCCGGGTGCGTACGGCGTTGTGCTCGTCGCGCTCACTGGCGTACCGCAGGGGCATGTCCCAGCCCGCGAAGTCGGTCATGGTGGCGCCGAGCGAGCGGTGCAGCGTGTCGAGGGCGGTAAGACGGGGGGCAGTGCTCATGGATACGGCTCCAGGGCATGACGACGTCAGGACGAATCCTCCCCATCTGTCATCGGAACCTGAGAGGTTCGCCGATAGCCCCCGACGGGGTATGCCCCTGGAGGGCGCCCCGGATCAGGGGGCTCGGCTTGCACCTTGGGTGGAGCCGCTGAACGGCTCGCTTTTCAGATCTGCCTCATCCACGCGGTACGGGGCCTGAGAGATTCAAGGGAGGATCTTGCTCCTTCGGCGCCCGGCTCACACAAGTGGCCGGAACTCTCCCGCGCGGATTCGAACGGCCGGTATGCAGTTGGCGGGGTCATCATCGCATGCCTTGGGGGAGAGTGGGGGGTCCGGTCCCCACGCAGGTGAATACGGCTACAACAGGCCCGGACACGGTTGTGCCTCATTGCCTTTTCTTTACACTTCAGGGGCAGGCGTGGGGGACACGACGGCAGGGGGATGGGCGATGACGTTGCAGCGGTCGGCACCGACCGCGGGGGTCGCGCACGGCGCGATGCCCGCACAGCCCGGCGCTCCCGTGCGGGAGCTGCTGACGGAGGGCGCGCCGGTGGTGCGCGACCTGCGCGGGCGCACCGGCTGCGGCCCGTACGGCCTCGACCTCACCGCCGGTGACGTCGTCGTGGTCTCCGGCCTCCCCGGCAGCGGGAAGTCGACCCTCATCCGGCGGGCCGCGCAGGGCCGGGCCATCGACTCCCAGAACACCCGCGACAGCTGGGCCGCCGCCCTGCCCCGTTTACTGCCCTACGCCCTCTACCGCCCCCTGGTCCGCGCGGCGCACTACCTCGGCCTCTGGAACGCCCTGCGCTCCGGTGAATCCGTCGTCGTGCACGACTGCGGCACCCAGACCTGGGTACGCCGCTGGCTCGCCCGGCACGCCGTGAGCCGGGGCCGCACCCTCCATCTGATCCTGCTCGACGTGACGCCCGAGGTGGCGCGGCAGGGGCAGCGCGAGCGTGGGCGCGGCGTCTCCGGCTACGCCTTCGCCCGCCACCGGCACGCGGTCGCCCGGCTGCTCCGCGACACCGAGCAGGGGCTGCTGCCCGCCGGCTGCACCTCCGCGGTGCTGCTGGACCGCGAGGCCGCGGGAGCGCTCTGCCGGATCTCCTTCACGGCCGACGAGGCTTCCACCGGCCGCTGACCGTTAAGGTGCTGGCCGGAGCAGAGGCCGCCGGGCGCGGCCGAGGCGGTGGAGAGAGGGCACAGAGGCAGTGGACATTCCGGCACCCGCACCGGCACACCCCCAGCAGGGGTGGCCCGCCAACGAGCTCGAAGAGGTGCTGACGGCCTCGCTCGGCGTCCCCGACGCGGGCGGCCGCCTCGTCGAGGTGCTCGGCCGCAGCTCCGTCTGGGTGCCGCTGCCGAACGGCGGCACCCCCGCCAGCGCGGACCTCGATCTGCCGATGATCGAGATCGACGGCGCGGCCTTCGTCCCCGTCTTCAGCTCCGAGGCCCAGTTCCTCAGCTGCGTCGGCAGCCACATGTCCTTCACCGTCGCGCCCGCCCGCGACTTCGCGCGGGGCCTGCCCCCACAGGTCGGCATCGCCGTGAATCCGGGCGGCGCGGTCGGCATACCGCTTCCGCCGCCCGCCGTCGCCGAGCTCTGCCGGGCCGGCCGCACCGCCCTGGACGGGCCCGCCACCGGCGGCCGGGTCCGGCTGTTCGAGCCGGACTGGCAGCACGACCCGGTCGACTTCCTCACCGCCGTCTCCGAGGAGTTCGAGGCCACCGGAGTGGTGAGCACCGCACGCCGGGCCCTGGCCAGCATCGAGGGCGGCGACCCGGTCCTCTTCGTCGGCGTCGAGTTCGCCACCTGGGACGGCGCGGGACAGAGCGCCCCCATGGACGCCATCGGCCGCGCGCTCGGCCGGGTCCAGGTGCCCTGGCCGGTCAACCTGGTCCTCCTGGACGTGGCGGAGGACCTCGTCGGCGACTGGATGCGGGAGAAGGTGCGCCCGTTCTACCGGCGCGAGGGCCACTGATCCACCGCCGCGAGGACCACTGACGGCGACGGGACCGGGCACCACCGGACCAGGGCGTCAAGTCGGTGCCAGAATCGGCGCATAAGCTGGTTTGATGGCGTGGTCGCTCCCGTGTGCCCGGGAGCGGTGGCGCGAACGCGACGGATCGACGAGGGGCGGAACCCAGGGTGAGTGCGTCAGGCACCGCGGCGGCCAGTGGGGCCTTCCCCGATCGGGCGGAGTCGAGTGCCTCGGGGAAGGTCGAGCACATGCTGCGCCAAGTGGCCCCGGGGCGTTACGACGCCTACGAGGCGCTGCTCGCTGCGGTCACCGAGGGCCGGGTGTGGATGCTGCTCTGGCACGGCACGGCCGGCTCACCGGACGCCCAGTACGGGAACATGGAGATCGACGGCCTGGGCTACGCCCCCTGCGTCACCTCCGCCCAGGAGCTTTCCGCCAGTGGCTGGAACCGGGCCCACGAGCTGGTCACCGGACGCGACATCGCCCGCGCCCTGTTCCCCGACCGCTGGGGCATCTGGCTCAATCCGCACGCCCCCGGCGGCGGCGTCGGCATTCCCTGGCTCGACCTGCGGCGCATCGCCACCGGCCTGGACCGGCTGCCCGCCGGACCGCTCCGGCTCTCCGACCCCGCCATCGAACTCCCGCAGTTCTACGCCCTGCTCACCCAGAACGCCCACCGCACCCCCGCGATCCGCTCCCTGCGCCGGGCCTGGGTGCACCCCGCGGTCGGCGTTCCGTATCTCGCGATCGGCCTCGACCTCTACGACACCGGCCGCGCCTCCGTCGAATCGGTGCGGGAGATGATGCGGCAGTCGGTCGGCGCGGTCCCCGATGGGCTTCCCGTCTCCACCGTCGCCCTGTCCGACGAGTACGACCCGGTCGGCATGTGGCTGCGCGCGAACGCCCGCCCCTTCTACGACCGCGAGGCCCACGCCCCCGCCGGTCCGCCGCCTCTCGCGGCCCCCGGATACGGCTACCCGCCCCAGCCCCGCTGAGCCCTGTGGGCACGCCCGGCCGGGCACTCCGGTCGGCCCCGGATGAGGGGTGAGCGGCGCGCGCGTCGCCTTCGCCTCCGGTCACCCTCCGTCGAACACCCCTCGATGTCCGGCTTGTTAACTTCCCCCGGGAGGATGTCCCGGAACTGGACGGTTTGTTAACTGTCCGGGTCTCGACTAGGTCTCACCGCTATCCGGACTGTTCTCTTGCGGCAGGCACCGTCTGTAGTGTGCGGCCATCAAACCTCACCACATGGCGAACCAGGGGTGGACCCATGCGCATATTCAAGTCCCGGGCTGTCCGGGCGGTCACGACAGCGGTCGCTGTCGCTCTGATCGCCACGGGCTGTTCCAGCGAGCGGGACGAGGGCGGCTCCAAGGGGGGCGACAAGGACACCTTCGTCTTCGCCGGAGCCGGTGACCCCGGTTCCCTCGACCCGGCCCTCGCGAGCGACGGCGAGACGTTCCGCGTCACCCGTCAGGCCTTCGAGGCGCTCCTGGAGCACGAGCCCGGTGGCAGCAAGCTCGTCGGCGGCCTCGCCGAGAAGTGGGAGAGCGACCCGGCCGGCAAGGTCTGGACGTTCAACCTGCGCCAGGGCGTGAAGTTCCACGACGGCGAGGCGTTCAACGCCGCCGCGGTCTGCGCGAACTACGACCACTGGTTCAACTGGAAGGGCACGTACCAGTCCAGCGCGGTCTCCTACTACTGGCAGACCATCATGGGCGGGTTCGCGAAGAACGAGGACGCCGAGGCGCCCAAGCCCAACTACAAGTCCTGCACCGCCAAGGACGACAACACGGCCGTCATCGAGGTGAACGAGCCCTCGGCGAACCTGCCGGGCGGGTTCTCCCTCCAGGCGCTGGCGATCCACTCGCCGAAGGCCATCAAGGAGTACGAGAAGCAGGACGCGACCGCCAAGGGCGACGCGATCACGTACCCCAAGTACAGCCAGGAGGCCGGCACGGTCGCCGGCACCGGCCCGTACAAGATCACGAAGTGGAACAAGGGCAACAAGGAAGTCTCCCTGGAGCGCTTCGACGGCTACTGGGGCGACAAGGCCAAGGTGAAGAACCTGGTCTTCCGCACCATCTCCACCGAGGAGACCCGCCGCCAGGCGCTCCAGGCGGGTGACATCGACGGCTACGACCTGGTCGCGCCGGCCGATGTGACGACGCTGGAGAAGGAGGGTTACGAGGTCCCGACCCGTGACGTCTTCAACATCTTCTACCTCGGTATGAGCCAGTCGGCGAACCCGGCGCTGAAGAAGCCCGAGGTCCGTCAGGCGATCACGCACGCCATCGACCGCGAGAACCTCGTCAACACCCAGCTGCCCGAGGGTGGCAAGGTCGCGACCCAGTTCATGCCCGACACGGTCGCCGGCTACTCGGACAAGGTGAAGACGTACCCGTTCGACACCGCCAAGGCGAAGGACCTCCTCAAGCAGGCCGGTGCGGAGAAGCTCACCATCGACTTCTGCTACCCGACCGAGGTCACCCGCCCGTACATGCCTGCCCCGCAGGACATGTTCGAGCTGATGAAGGCCGACCTGGAGAAGGCCGGCATCACCGTCAAGCCGAAGGCCATGAAGTGGGCCCCGGACTACCTGGACGCCACCGAGGCGGGCTCCTGCGCCCTGCACATGCTCGGCTGGACCGGTGACTTCAACGACGGCTACAACTTCATCGGCACCTGGTTCGCCGGACCGGACAAGCAGTGGGGCTTCAAGGACCAGAAGGTCTTCGACGCCGTGAACGCCGCTTCCGAGGTCACCGACCCGGCCGCCCGCACCGAGGCCTACAAGAAGGCCAACGAGGCGATCGCGGAGTACGTCCCGGGCGTGCCGATCTCGTCGTCGCCGCCGGCCATCGCGTTCGCCAAGAACGTCAACCCGCCGAAGGTCTCCCCGCTGACGCAGGAGAACTTCGCCGAGGTCTCCTTCAAGTAATCGCACACCAGCGGGTCCGCCCGGCCACAGCAACCAGGTGGCCGGGCGGACCCGCATCGACGCACGTGAGAAAGGGGCATGCGGGGTGCTGCGACTCGTCGTAAGAAGACTTCTCCAGCTCATTCCCACCCTGCTCGGCCTGTCGGTCCTGCTGTTCCTCTGGCTGAACCGACTGCCCGGCGGACCCGCCTCAGCGATCCTGGGCGAGCGGGCCACCGAAGCCGAAGTAGCGAGAATCAACAGGGCACTCGGGCTCGACGAGCCGGTCCACGTCCAGTACTGGCGGTTCCTCAAGCGCATCTTCGAGCTCGACCTCGGAACCTCCACCCAGACCGGCCAGCCGGTGTGGGACGAATTCACCCTGCGTTTCCCGGCCACCGTGGAGCTCAGTGTCGCCGCGATCCTGATCGCCGTGGTCGTGGGCATCCCGATGGGCTATCTGGCGGCCAAGCACCGCGGCGGCTGGCTGGACGTCGCCTCCGTCTCCGGATCGCTGCTCGGCATCTGCATCCCGGTCTTCTTCCTGGCCATGCTGCTGCGCGGGATCTTCTCCGTGGAGCTGGGCTGGTTCCCGAGCCAGGGCCGGCTCACCACCGGACTCGACGCCACCGACATCACCGGATTCGCCGTCCTGGACGGCTTGTTGACCGGGGAGTTCGACGCCAGCTGGGACGCGATCATGCACTTGATCCTGCCCGCCGTCGCCCTGGCCTCGATCCCGCTCGCCGTCATCGTCCGGATGACCCGCGCCAGCGTCCTGGAGGTACTCGGCGAGGACTACATCCGCACCGCCGAGTCCAAGGGCCTCGACAAGAAGACCGTGCGCGGGCGCCATGTGCTGCGCAACGCCCTGCTGCCCGTGATCACCGCGGTCGGCCTGCTGACCGGCAGCCTGCTCTCCGGCGCTGTGCTCACCGAGTCGGTCTTCGACTTCGGCGGCATCGGCTCCTTCATCCGTACCGCGATCGACGGCCGCGACTACCCGGTCCTCGTTGGGTTCATTCTCTTCATCGCGATGGTGTACGTGCTGATCAACCTGCTGGTCGACCTCGCGTACAGCATCATCGACCCGAGAGTGCGGGTGCACTGACGTGACGATCCTGACCAACAAAGCAGACAAGATCGACCGTCTCGCCGAGCTGACGCAGAGCTCGGAGACCGTCACCGGCAGCAGCCTGTGGCGCGAGGCGTTCCGCCGGATGCGCTCCAGCAAGATGGCGATCATCGGCGCGGCGATCATCGCCGCGTTCGTCCTCGTCGCGATCGTCGGACCGATGCTGGCCCCGCACGGGCCCACCGCGCAGAACTGGCGCAGTGAAGTCTTCCCCAACCAGGGCAAGTTCGTCGGCATGCGCGGCGAGAACTGGTTCGGCCTGGATCACCTGGGCCGCGACATGTTCTCCCGCTGGCTCGTCGGTGCCCGGCAGACGCTGCTCGTCGGTGTCGTCTCCATGCTCATCGGACTGATCGTCGGCGCGCTGGTCGGTGTGCTCTCCGGAGCCGCCGCCACCCTCGGCGGCAAGGTCGGCCAGCGCGTCGACACCGTGATCATGCGCTTCACCGACATCATGCTGTCGCTGCCCTCGCTGCTGCTCGCGGTCTCCATCGCCGCGGTCCTCGGCCAGTCGCTGACCACCGTGATGATCGCCGTGGGTGTCGTCCAGATCCCCATCTTCGCCCGCCTGCTGCGCGGTTCGATGCTGGTCCAGGGCGGTGCGGACTACGTGCTCGCCGCGAAGGCGGTCGGCATCCGGCGCAAGCGGATCGTGCTCACGCAGATCCTGCCGAACTCGCTGAGCCCGGTGATCGTCCAGGCCACGCTGAGCCTGGCCACCGCGATCATCGAGGCCGCGGCCCTGTCCTACCTGGGCCTCGGCAACCCCGACCCGGCCGTTCCCGAGTGGGGCGTGATGCTCTCCCAGGCGCAGCGCTTCTTCGACAACGAGCCGATGATGGCCGCCTATCCGGCCGTCGGGATCATCATCACCGCCCTCGGCTTCACCCTGCTCGGCGAGGCCATGCGCGAAGCCCTCGACCCGAAGTTGCGAGGCTGAAGTCCTATGTCACTGCTCTCCGTTGAGGAACTCAGCGTCACTTTCACCGCCCGCGGCCGCAAGGACGCCACGGCCGTGGACGGTGTCTCCTTCGAGGTCGACCAGGGCCAGGTCGTGGGCCTGGTCGGCGAGTCGGGCTGCGGCAAGTCCGTGACCTCGCTCGCCCTGATGGGGCTGCTGCCCCGCAAGGGCGTACGGGTCGGCGGCCGTGCCGAGTTCGACGGCCAGAACCTGCTGACCATGAACGAGCGCAAGCTCCGCGACCTCCGCGGCAGCCAGCTCGCCATGATCTTCCAGGACCCGCTCTCCTCGCTGAACCCGGTCGTCCCCATCGGGATCCAGGTCACCGAGATCCTCCAGCGCCACCGCGGGCTGAAGGGCGAGAAGGCCCGCAAGGAAGCCGCGTCCCTGCTCGACCGGGTCGGCATCCCCGACCCGGACCGGCGGCTCAAGGAGTACCCGCACCAGCTCTCCGGCGGTATGCGCCAGCGGGCGCTGATCGCCATGGCGGTCGCCTGCGCCCCCCGGCTCTTGATCGCCGACGAGCCGACGACCGCCCTGGACGTGACCATCCAGGCGCAGATCCTGGAGCTCCTGAAGGAACTGGTCGACCAGGAGGGCACCGCCCTGCTGATGATCACGCACGACCTCGGCGTC
Organism: Streptomyces sp. McG3; assembly: GCF_018619185.1. GTDB lineage: Bacteria > Actinomycetota > Actinomycetes > Streptomycetales > Streptomycetaceae > Streptomyces. Next base: position 15,787 of record NZ_JAAXYC010000027.1, read on the forward strand.
GTCGCCGGCCTCTGCGACGAGGTCAACGTCCTGTACGCGGGACGGGCGGTGGAATCGGCGGGCCGGCGCGAGCTGTTCGCGCACCCCACCCACCCGTACGCGCACGGGCTGCTCGGCTCCATCCCGCGGCTGGACGCGCCGCGCGGAGAGCCGTTGCACCCGATCCGCGGGTCCATCAACGACAAGATCGCCTGGGCCGACGGCTGCGCGTTCGCACCCCGGTGCGACCACTACACGATGGAGTGCCTCACCGGCACTCCCGAACTGACCGAACCACGCACGGCCGGACACCAGGTGCGCTGCGTCAACCCGGTCCTGCCCAAGGCGGAGGTCCCGGCATGAGCCTTCTCGAACTGGACGGCGTCAAAGTCCACTTCCCGGTCAAGAAGGGCCTCCTCTTCGACCGTACGGTGGGCCACGTCTACGCGGTCGACGGCGTCTCGCTGAGCGTCGAGGCCGGTCAGACGTACGGGCTGGTCGGTGAGTCGGGGTGCGGCAAGACGACGCTCGGCCGCGCGGTCCTGCGGCTGAACGACATCACCGAGGGCGGGGTCGTCTTCGACGGCACCGACCTGGCGAAGCTGCCCTCCGAGGAGATGCGGGCCTTCCGCCGCCGACTCCAGATGGTCTTCCAGGACCCGCTGGGCAGCCTCAACCCCCGGCAGAACATCGAGTCCATCCTCTCCGAGGGCATGGCCGCCCACGGCATCGGGAAGGACGCGGCGGAGCGCCGCAAGAAGATCGAGGACATCCTCGCCAAGGTCGGCCTGCCGTCCAACGCGATGTCCCGCTACCCGCACGAGTTCTCCGGCGGCCAGCGCCAGCGCATCGGCATCGCCCGCGCGCTGGTGCTGGAGCCGGACGTGATCATCTGCGACGAGCCGGTGTCCGCGCTGGACGTCTCGGTCCAGGCGCAGGTGATCAACCTGCTGGAGGAGCTCCAGGAGTCCCTCGGCCTGACCTACCTGGTCATCGCGCACGACCTCGCCGTGGTCCGGCACATCTCGGACGTCATCGGGGTGATGTACCTCGGCGGGCTCGTCGAGGAGGCCCCGAGCGACGCGCTGTACGCGGGGCCCCGGCACCCGTACACCAAGGCGCTGATGTCGGCGGTCCCGGTGCCCGACCCCGAGGTGGAGGACCGCCGCGAGCGGATCCTCCTCCACGGCGACCTGCCCTCCCCGGCGAACCCGCCGGCCGGCTGCCGGTTCCACACCCGCTGCCCGTGGGTGCAGGAGACCAAGTGCGCCACGGAGCGCCCGCCGCTGCTGGACACCGGCGACGGGCACAAGGTGGCCTGCCACTTCACGGCCGAGATCGAGGCCGGGACGGTGAAGCAGACCCTGGCCACCGGCATCGAGGCGGTCACCGGCACGGAGACGGTGGCGGCCGAAGCGGTGGAGACCGCGGAGGGCGAGGCCGAGGCTCCCGCGAAGGAGCCCGCGACCGTACCGGCCCAGGCCGACGCGGATCCCACGGAGAAGGCGGCCGACGCCACGGAACAGACGGAGGACAGCCCCAAGGCGTAGGACCGGCACAATTGCCCGGTGCTCACCGAACTGTTCACGCCCTCCGTCCAGCATGCGCTCGATCTCGTCGGGATCTTCGTCTTCGCGATCTCGGGCGCCCTGCTCGCCGTCCGCAAGAACTTCGATGTCTTCGGCATCGCGGTTCTCGCGGAGGTGACAGCGCTGGGCGGAGGGCTGTTCCGCGATGTGATGATCGGTGCGATCCCGCCCGCCGCCTTCACCGACCTCGGCTACTTCATCACCCCGCTGTTCGCCGCCGTCCTGGTCTTCTTCCTCCACCCGCACGTGGAGCGCATCCAGGCCGGCGTCAACGTCTTCGACGCGGCGGGGCTCGGCCTGTTCTGCGTGACCGGCACCGTCAAGGCGTACGAGTACGGCCTCGGGCTCACCGCGTCGGCGGCGCTGGGCCTGGCCACCGCGGTCGGCGGCGGTGTGCTGCGCGACGTGCTGGCCAACGAGGTCCCCTCCCTGCTGCGTTGGGACCGCGACCTGTACGCGGTGCCCGCGATCGCCGGCGCGACCATGGTCGCCCTGTGCATCCGCTTCGACACCCTCAACGCCCTGACGAGCGGGATGGCGGTGATCGCCGCGTTCGTCCTGCGGCTGCTGGCGCTGCGCTTCCACTGGCGGGCGCCCCGCGCGTACAACCGCTCCTCCGCCCGTGCCGAGAAGGGCTCGGCGGCCACGTAGCGCGGTGATCCGGCTCTCAAAAAGCTACCGCTCAGTAGTGAGGTCCATGTACCGTGCATGCCATGGCACAGGCAGCGACTGAGGCGGCGCAGACCGCACGGGCAACCATCGGCGACAGCGAGTTCGACCGGGACACCGCGGTCACCCTGCGCGAGGAGGGTGTCTACGACGCCGAGCTCTCCGCGGGCTGGACCATCATCCACGCCGTCAACGGCGGCTATCTGCTGGCCCTGCTCGGCCGGGCACTGGGCGAGGCCCTGCCGCACGCCGACCCGTTCTCCGTCTCGGCGCACTACCTCACCGCCTCCGTGCCCGGACCCGCCGTCGTCCGCACCCAGACCGTCCGCGCCGGCCGCACCCTCTCCACCGGCCAGGCCTCCCTCTTCCAGTACGCCGAGGACGGCAGCGAGATCGAGCGCATCCGGGTCCTGGCCACCTACGGCGACCTGGACGCGCTCCCCGACGACGTCCGCACGACGGCCCTGCCGCCCGCCATGCCCGACCGGGACCACTGCCTCGGCCCGAGCGACGGCGCGCCCAGGATTCCCGGCAGCTCCGCCATCACCGACCGCCTGGACATCAAGCTCGACCCGGCGACCGTCGGCTGGGCCGTCGGAGCCCCGTCCGGCAAGGGCGAGATGCGCGGCTGGTTCGGCCTGGCCGACGGCCGCGACCCGGACCCGCTGTCGCTGCTGCTCACCGTGGACGCCCTGCCGCCGACCTCGTTCGAGCTGGGCCTGGCCGGCTGGACCCCCACCGTCGAGCTGACCGCCCACATCCGCTGCCGCCCCGCCCCGGGCCCCCTGCGCGTCTCCATCACCACCCGCAACCTCGCGGGCGGCTTCCTGGAGGAGGACGCCGAGGTCTGGGACAGCGCCGACCGCCTCGTCGCCCAGTCCCGCCAGCTGGCCAAGGCCCCGCGCACGGCCTGAGAGCGCGCCTCACTCCCGGACAACGGACTCCGGATCGACGCCGTGGGCCCCGGCGTTCGCGGCGATCACCTCGCACAGCCAGCCGCCGAGTCCCGGCGCGATCGCGTCGTAGTGCGCGACGTAGCCGGGGTCGGTGACGTAGGTCCGGCCGATGCAGAGCTGCAGGGCGTACGTGCAGTCGAAGTACGTCGAGATCTGCGCGCGGTGCCGTTCCGCGAGGGCGTCCGCGACCTCCGACCCGGGAGCGACGCCCGTCCGGTACGCGGCGGCGAGGTCGGCGGTCAGGGCCTCGACGGACGCCGCCACGCCCTCCCAGTCCTCGCGGCTCATCCGGGCCGCCCGCTCCGCGTACTGCGCCCACTGCTCCGTGCCGCCCCAGCGCTCCTCGGCCTCCTCCGTCCGGGCGGGCTCCCAGTCGGCCCCGAAGATCTCCACCTGTTCCCCGGGCGTCAGCCGGATTCCCGGCTTCGACTCCAGCAGCATGCGGTCCACCGCCCCCACCATCCGCTCCAGCCGGGAGATCCGCTCCGCGAGCTGACCCCGCTGCCGCCGCAGATGCTCGCGCGCGTCGACCTCCGGGTCGTACAGGAGCCGCCCGATCGCGGCGAGCGGGATGCCGATCTCCCGGTAGACGAGGACCCGGTGGAGCCGGGCGACGTCGTCGTCCCCGTACACCCGGTACCCGGCCCTCGTGCGCCCGCCCGGCCGCACCAGGCCGATCGCGTCCCAGTGGTGCAGCGTCTTCACGCTGACCCCGACGAGCCCGGCCGTCCGGCCGACGGTCAGGCCGTCGGCCGGCGGTTCCTCGGGACCCCGGTCCTCGCTCCTCATCGGTCCAGTCTCCCGGAGGCGGAGGTCCCCGGGCCGGGTCACGCGGTGGTCGGCACGCCCGCGTGCCCGAGAACCTCGCGCGCGGGCAGGGCGACGCTCGCGGCGGCGGTCAGCCCGGAGGCCGCGAGGTGGGCGTCGGCGAAGCGCAGCCCGGCCGCGTACCCGGCGAAGTCCGGCAGCCCGACCGGCTCCTGCCCCAGCTGGATCGCGGTGCGGTCGCCGAACACGTACGGGGACAGATTCCCCATGCCCGCGACATCGATCCCGGCCGCCACCTTCGCACAGGCGTCGTCCAGCTCCGCGCCGGACAGCGAGGTCGCCCAGGGGCCCATGGCGTCCTCGCCCGCCAGCTCCCGTACGAAGGCCTCGGCCAGCCCCTCGGCCACCACCTGCTCGCCGACCGTGACCGCCGTCGGGTCCCAGTCCACGTTGGCGTAGCGGACGTTGTGGTGCAGCTCGTGGGCGGCGGCGTACTCGATCCTGGCCAGGCTGGTCGCGGTGGGCCACATCATCAGCAGGATCGCGCCCGGGATGCCGCCGAGGCCGAAGTAGCCCTGGTTGAGGCGCATCATCGGGTCGTCCGGGTCGCCGAGCACCAGAACCACGTGCACGGTGCCGGCGGTCCGCGCACCGGGCGCCGCCGCGCCCAGCCGTTCCCGCGCGGCGGCGAGGGAATCCTCGATCCGCTGCCACACCCGGGCCTGCCGCATCCGCTCCAGGGCCTCCGGAAGGCGCGGGTCGTCCCGGTCGAGCGGGAACCCGCTGCCCGCGCGGTGCGTCCCGACGAGGTCCCCGACCCCCACCCGGGACATCACCTCCTGCAGCGGGGCGAGCATCTCGCGCAGGGCGTCGGGCCGTTGGGCCACGGGGCGACGCAGGAGGTCGAGGTGGGCGGAGGCGGTGTCATGGACGACGATCTTCATACCCGGGGACCGTAGGGCCTCCTGCTACGGGAGGGTCAAGGGCGGTCTGTGCCGGTCGAGGCCCGGTGCGGTCACCCCTCGTCCAGCCAGTGCTCGCGGCCGATCGAGACCAGCCGCAGCCGACGCCGGGCCACCCGGACGACCTCCCGCTCACCCGCCGGACCCGCCTCCAGCAGGGCCGACGCGGTGATCACCATGTGGTCCACATAGAGGCCGCCCAGCATCAGCAGGTCCTCCGTACTCCACCCGGCCGACCCCGGCTCCTCGCGCAGCGCGAGCGCCACCTCCTGGGCGAACCGCAGCAGTTGGGCGGCGATCGCCACGCGCACCGGTTCCACGCCGCCGTGCTGCTCACGGGCGATGAACCGGAAGTGCGCCGGCTGCGCGCCGACATGACGCGCTATCACCTCCACGCTGCGGTCCAGCCGTTCCTCGCTGTCACCCGTCTCCGCGAGCACCGCGGCGATCAGCCCGTGCAGGCTGCCGAGGGTCTCCTCGACCAGGGCGACGCCGAGCGCGGCGGTGTCCTCGAAGTGCCGGTAGAAGGCCGTCGGGGTGACCCCGGCGGCCCGGGTGACCTCCCGCAGGCCCAGGCTGCTCAGGCTCTGGTGCTCCAGCAGCACGAGCGCCGCGTCCAGGAGGGACTGGCGTGTCCTGAGCTTCTGGGTCTGACGGACTCCGGCGGGGGTGTGACTCATGCCATTCAGTAAACAACCGTTCTCCGGGCCGAGGAAGGGTCTCGGGGTTTAGACTCAGCAGTCAGTGAACACTCGTACTCCGAACGGCTTCCCCACGGCCGCCGAACGGTACTCGTCGTCGCACAGAGAGGTTCCGCCGTGCTCGTCCTCGTCGCCGCGCTGCTTCTGCTGGGCATCGTCCTCGGGACGGTCGCCCATATCCCGCTGCCGCTCACCCTGGCCGCCGCGACCGTGATCGGCTGCTGGCTGCTGATCTTCGCCGTACGCGAGCGCGCTTCGCGCCGCCCCCGCTGACCCGACCGCCGCACCCAGAACCCGCACCCGCACCCGCCGAGCCTGCCGTGTCCCGGACCGATCCGAAGGAGCTCGCACCATGACCCTCACCGACTTCGCCCGCCGCGTGACCGATGCCGATGCCGAGGGCACGACCGATGCCGGCGCCGAGGCCGCTACCGGTGGCGATGTCGCTCCCGGTGCCGAGGTCGCTCCCGGTGGCGACGCCGCCGTCGCTTCCGCCCCCGTCGCGGGTACGGGCGCCGTCGCCCCCCGGGCCGTGGGCCGGGAGGCGGACGGTCTGGCCGTCGCCTCGTTCGTCCTCGGGCTCGTCGGGCTGCTGGTCTTCAACGTCCTGCTCGGGCCCACCGCGATCGTGATGGCGCTGCTGGCCCTGGCCCGCCGCACCCGCCGCCCGGGACGCGCCCGGCTGGGACTCGCCCTGGGCATCGCCGACCTCGCCGTGCTCGCCGTCCTGGTCACCGTCAACGGCACGGTCTCCTGGAGTTTCGGCGGCTGACGCACCGCCCCGGAGCGGCCCCGCGGGCCGCCCTCCCCGTACCGGATCGGGCTCCGGGCGGGGCTTCCGGCCGGCCTCCGGACCGGTCCACCGCACCTCGCGCGGGCGTGCGCGGGGGCCGGGCCGTGACGCGCCCGGCATGCGCCCCACCCCGGGCTCGTAGAATCGGCCCCACCATGGCTTACCTCGACCACGCCGCGACCACCCCGATGCTTCCCGAAGCGATCGAGGCGATGACCGCCCAGCTCTCCGCCACCGGCAACGCGTCCTCACTGCACGCCGCCGGACGCCGGGCCCGCCGTACCGTCGAGGAGTCCAGAGAAGCCCTCGCCGACGCCCTCGGCGCACGACCCAGCGAGGTGGTCCTCACCTCCGGAGGCACGGAGGCCGACAACCTCGCCGTGAAGGGCCTCTACTGGTCCCGGCGCGACGCCGACCCCCGCCGCACCCGGGTCCTCGCCGGCCCCGTCGAACACCACGCCGTCCTGGACGCCGTCGACTGGCTCGCCGAGCACGAGGGCGCGACCGTCGACTACCTCCCGGTCGACCGCTACGGCCGGGTCCACCCCGAAGACCTGCGCGAGGCGATCCTCCGCGACCCCGACGACGTCGCGATGATCACCGTGATGTGGGCCAACAACGAGATCGGCACCATCATGCCGGTCCGCGAACTGGCGGCGGTGGCAGCCGAGTTCTCCATCCCCATGCACGCCGACGCGGTCCAGGCCTTCGGTCAGCTGGAGGTCGACTTCGCCCGCTCAGGACTGGCCGCGATGACGGTCAGCGGGCACAAGATCGGTGGCCCGTTCGGCATCGGCGCGCTGCTGCTGGGCCGCGACCACACCCCCGTGCCCGTCCTGCACGGCGGCGGCCAGGAGCGGCACGTGCGCTCCGGCACCCTGGACGTCCCCGCCGTCGCCTCCTTCGCGGTCGCCGGACGGCTGGCGGCCGAACGGCGCGAACAGTTCGCCCGGCGCGTGGGCTCCCTGCGCGACGACCTCGTGGCCGCCGTGCGCCGGGCCGTGCCGGACGCCGTGCTCGGCGGCGACCCGGATCCGGCCGGACGCCTCCCGGCCAACGCCCACTTCAGCTTCCCGGGCTGCGAGGGCGACTCGCTCCTGCTGCTGCTGGACGCCCAGGGCATCGAATGCTCCACCGGTTCCGCCTGCACCGCCGGGATCGCCCAGCCCAGCCACGTCCTGCTCGCCACCGGCACCGATCCCGACCTGGCCCGGGGCACCCTGCGCTTCTCGCTCGGCCACACCTCGACCGAGGGCGACGTGAAGGCGCTGGCCGAGGCGATCGGCCCGGCGGTGGAGCGGGCGAGGACGGCCGGGCTCAGCTGAGGGAGCGCCGCTACGCCTTCGCCGACGGCGTGGGGGAAGGGCGGGGCGGCGCCGTCGCTGCCCGGCGCACCAGCTCCAGGTACCGGTCCCAGTCCCAGTGCGGGCCCGGGTCCGTGTGGTCGGTGCCCGGCACCTCCACGTGCCCGATGATGTGCTCGCGGTCGACGGGTATGCCGTGCCGCGCGCAGATCGACGCCGTGAGCCGCGCCGAGGACTCGTACATCGCCTTCGTGAGGTCCTTCGGCCGGTCCACGAACCCCTCGTGCTCGATGCCGACGCCGCGCTCGTTGTACGCGCGGTTGCCCGCCTGGTACGCCACGTCCAGCTCGCGGATCATCTGCACCACCCGCCCGTCCTGCCCCACGATGTAGTGCGTCGCGGCTTGGTGGGCGGGGTCCTGGAACACCTTCACCGCACTGGCGAAACTGCCCTGGGTGACATGGATGATCACGCGGTCGATGGTGAAGTCGTCCGGCCGGTCCGCCCGCCGCCAGTTCGCCTCCGACGCGGCCACCCAGGTCGCCCCCGCGTAGTCCAGCTCGCCCGGCTTCCGGGGCTTCTCGACCCCGGGCACCTGCCACCACAGGCGCTTGACCTTGTCGCGCGCGAGCACGGCGGCGGTACCGGCGGCCGCCACCGCACCGCCGCCGATCAGCAGCCCGCGCCGGCTGACCCCGTTCGCCGGCTTCTTCCGCGAAGACGAGCCCGAAGACTTTCCCGAAGGCTTTCGCGCACCCCGGGTGCTTCCGTTGTTCCCCATGTGATCGTCAACGCATATCCGCGAGCGTTCGGTTCCCGGCGACCCGTACCCTGGAGGAGCTATGACTCAGACTTCCCAGCGCCCCCTGCGTGTCCTCGCCGCGATGTCGGGCGGCGTGGACTCCGCCGTCGCCGCGGCCCGTGCCGCCGAGGCGGGCCACGACGTGACCGGTGTCCACCTCGCCCTGTCCGCGAATCCCCAGTCCTTCCGGACCGGGGCGCGCGGCTGTTGCACCATCGAGGACTCCCGGGACGCCCGCCGCGCGGCCGACGTCATCGGTATCCCGTTCTACGTCTGGGACCTGGCGGAACGCTTCCGCGAGGACGTCGTCGAGGACTTCGTCGCGGAGTACGAGGCCGGGCGCACCCCCAACCCCTGCCTGCGCTGCAACGAGAAGATCAAGTTCGCCGCGCTGCTCGACAAGGCCCTCGCCCTCGGCTTCGACGCCGTGTGCACCGGCCACTACGCCACCGTCGTGCTCACCGAGGACGGCAGCCGCGAGCTGCACCGCGCCTCCGACATGGCCAAGGACCAGAGCTATGTGCTCGGCGTCCTGGACGAGAAGCAGCTCGCCCACGCCATGTTCCCGCTCGGCGACACCCTCACCACCAAGGACGAGATCCGCGCCGAGGCCGAGCGCCGGGGCCTGGCCGTCGCCAAGAAGCCCGACAGCCACGACATCTGCTTCATCGCCGACGGCGACACCCAGGGCTTCCTGGCCGACCGCCTCGGCGGCCCGGCCGAGGGCGACATCCTCGACGAGTCCGGTACGAAGCTGGGCACCCACGAGGGCGCCTTCGGCTTCACCATCGGCCAGCGCAAGGGCCTGAAGATCGGCCACCCGGCCCCCGACGGCAAGCCGCGCTACGTCCTCGACATCTCCCCGGTGAACAACACCGTGACCGTCGGCCCCGTCGAGGCCCTCGACGTGACCTCGCTGACCGCCATCAAGCCCCGCTGGTGCGGAACGCCCCCGTCCGGCCCCGGTACGTACACCGCCCAGCTCCGCGCCCACGGCGGCGAGACCGAGGTCACCGCCGAGCTGGTGGACGGCTCCGAGCTGAACGTCACCTTCACCGAGCCGGTCCGGGGCGTGGCTCCCGGCCAGGCGGTCGTCCTGTACGACGGCACGCGCGTGGTCGGCTCGGCCACCATCGCCACGACATCCCGCCGCGAGCGGGTGGCGACGGGCGGCTGAGGCCGGGGCCCTCCGGCCGGACGGGCGGAGGGCCGATCCACGGCGGCCGGCGCGCGAGCAGGCCTATGACGCCTGCCGGTAGGCGTACGCGTCCTTCGCGAAGAACTCCGCCAGCACCGGTGCGAGCACCTGGGGCGCCACCTCGCGCATCTGGCCCGTCAGCGTGCGGTGCCGGCCGCGCGGCAGCGCCTCGGCCAGGGTCCGGGTCGCCGCGCGCGCAGGGGGGCTGCTGAAGCCGCCGCAGATCACCAGCGTCCGGGCCGTGACGGCCGCGAACCTCTCGACCGGGACCGCCCCGTCGCCCAGCAGGGCGTCGTCGTACGCCAGGGTGTGCGCCATCGCCTCCAGCTCCGCCCACAGCGGGGTGCGCCGCATCCGGGCGGTCGTCTCCTCCGCGACGCCCGTCGTCGACAGGAACAGCTCCACCGCCCCGCCCCGGTCCCAGGCCGCCAGCAGCCGGTGCAGCCGGGCCGTGCAGCGGGCCTTGAACAGCAGCCCCGACGCGCCCGGCGTGTAGGGCGGCTCGTACACGGCGAGCAGCTCCACCGGCAGCCCGGCGGCGACCGCCTCCAGGGCCAGTGCCCCGCCCGACGACATCCCGAAGACCGAGGCGCCCGCCCCCGCGGCCCCGACGACGGCGGCCAGATCCTCGGCCTCCCGCGCCACGGAGCAGCGCCCGGGGTCACCGCTGGCGCCCCGGCCCCGGCGGTCGTAGGTGAGCACCGTGAAGCGCGGAGCGAGCAGGGCGGCCAGCGGCGCGTCGGCCGCCGAGGCGCCCAGCGCCCCGCCGACCAGCACCAGCGGTGGGCCGTCACCCTGGCGTCGGTAGGCGATCGGCGTGCCGTCGGCGGAGAGAGTCCTGTCCATGGGAGTGCAGACCGGGGCGGTCGGGAAAACTCATCGTTCCGGCGGAGAGAACTTCACGGAGCCCGTGGCGAGGGTCAGTCGGCCACCGTCTCCGCCGCGTAGAAGCAGAAGTGGTCCTTGATCGCGGCTACTTCGGGCTTCGGGTCCGGGTAGGCCCAGACGAGATCGGCGGCCCCGGGGCGGGACCAGTAGGAGGCGTCCCCCTTGAACGGACAGTGGGTGGAGGTGTCCGACGGGGAGAGCAGGTCGGTGCGGACGTCCCCGGGCGGCAGGTAGTAGCGGACCGGGCACCCGGTCTCGCGGAGCACGAGCGGGCGGCGGCTCTCGGCCAGCACCTGTCCGTCGTGCACCACCCGGACGTGCTCGGTGCCCGGCTCGACGGTGATGCGGTGTCCTCGTGTGGCAGTCATGTCGGTTCCAGCGGCGTACGCGCCCGTAATCTTCCCGCCGCGACCGCTGTGGCCGGAATTCTCCCCGGAACGAGGGAGTGATCGGGGGAGTGTCCGAGGCGGGTCGTACGGTTGGGCCATGAACATCTGCGTCTTCCTCTCCGCCGCCGACCTCGACGACCGCTACACCGTGCCCGCCCGGGAGTTCGCCGAGCTGCTCGGCAGGGGCGGGCACACCCTCGTCTGGGGCGGATCGGAGAGCGGCCTGATGAAGGTCGTCGCGGACGGCGTGCAGGCGGCGGGCGGGCGGCTCGTGGGCGTGTCGGTCGACTTCCTCGCCGCGAAGGCCCGCACGAACGCCGACGAGATGGTGATCGCCCGTGATCTCGCGGAGCGCAAGGCTCTCCTCCTGGAGAAGGCCGACGCCGTCGTGATCATGGTCGGCGGGACCGGGACGCTCGACGAGGCCACCGAGATCCTGGAGCTGAAGAAGCACGGCAAGCACACCAAGCCGGTCGTCCTGCTGAACACCGCGGGCTTCTACGACGGGCTGCGCCAGCAGTTCCAGCGCATGGAGGACGAGGGCTTCCTGCCGATCCCCCTGACCGACCTGGTCTTCTTCGCCAAGGACGGCGTCGGCGCGCTCGCCTACCTGGAGGAGTCCGCCGGTCACCAGTGAGGAGCACCGGTCAGCAGCACCGGTCATGAGCACCGGTGACGAGTCCGCCGGTCACCGGCAGGGGGGAGCGGTCTTAGGATCGCCCCATGTCTACCCACCTCATCACCGGCGCCGGATCCGGCATCGGGGCCGCTGTCGCCCGCCGTCTCCAGGAGCGCGGCGACGACGTCGTCCTCCTCGCCCGCGACGCCGGCCGCGCCAAGGAGTTCGCCGACCGCTACCCGGGCGCGCGCACCCTCGTCGGCGACCTCGGCAACCCCGACCGGCTGTCCTGGGCGTTCGGCCAGCAGTCCATGCCCGAGCGGATCGACACCCTGCTGCACATCGCGGGCGTCGTCGAGCTCGGCGAAGTCGGCGAGCTCACCCCCAAGGCCTGGCACTTCCAGCTCAACGCCAACCTGATCGCCCCCGCCGAGATCACCCGCCTCCTGCTCCCGCAGCTCCGCCTCTCCCGGGGCCAGGTCCTCTTCGTGAACTCCGGGGCAGGGCTCGCCGCCCACGCCGGGTGGAGCGCGTACGCCGCGAGCAAGCACGGCCTCAAGGCGCTCGCCGACTCCCTGCGCCACGAGGAGCACGGCAACGGGGTGCGCGTCACCACCGTCTACCCGGGCCGCACCGCCAGCCCCATGCAGGCCAAGGTGCACCAGCAGGAGGGCAAGGAGTACGACGCGGCCCGCTGGATCGACCCCGAGTCGGTGGCCACCACGATCCTGATGGCGATCGACCTGCCGCGCGACGCCGAGGTCAACGACCTCACCGTCCGCCCCGGCCGCTGACCTCCCGAGGAGAAGGTTTCCCGCCCCGGACCGTAGGCTTCCCGCGTGAGCGAGAAGAGCAAGTTCAGCGGGTGTCCGGCGACCGGCATCGGGTCGATGCCCGGGGGAGACGCGAGGGAGGCGGCGAAGACCGTTACCGGCTCCTTCGCCGACGGCCGGGGCATGCCGTACCTGGCGGAACTGCCCGCGCGCGGGCCGGGCGCCGACATGATCGGCCGGACCATCGGCATGCTCGTCGAGATGTACGGACACGTCGAGCCGAGCGGCTGGCGGATCAGCGACCGGCCCGGCCGCGACACCCGCCGCGCCCGCTCCTGGCTGGGGGAGGACCTGGACGCCCTGGAGGAGTTCACCCAGGGGTACGAGGGTCTGCTCAAGGTCCAGGCCGTCGGCCCCTGGACCCTGGCCGGAGCACTGGAACTGCGCGGCGGCGAAGCCATGCTGGCCGACCCCGGCGCCTGCCGCGACCTGGCCGGATCCCTGGCCGAGGGACTCCGCGCCCACCTCGCGGAGGTCCGCCGCCGGATGCCCGGGGCGAAGGTCGTCCTCCAGCTCGACGAACCCTCCCTGACCGCCGTCCTGCTGGGCCGGGTCCGCTCCGCGAGCGGCTACCGCACCTACCGGGCCGTCGACCGCCAGGCCGTCGAGGGGACCCTGCGCGACGTCCTCGCCGCGGCGGGCGAGGACGGCACGACGCTCGTCCACTCCTGCGCCCCCGAGGTGCCGTTCGCGCTGCTGCGCCGGGCCGGGGCCGGCGGCATCTCGTTCGACTTCTCGCTGCTCACCGAGCGTGAGGAGGAGGCGATCGGGGAAGCCGTCGAGGGCGGCACCCAGCTCTTCCTCGGCGTCGTGCCCTCCACCGACGCCGCTTCGGACGGATTGTCGGACCCGGGCGGTAGCGTCATGGGAGTCAGGACGTTGTGGAGCAGGCTGGGGCTGAATCCGGGGACTCTCGCCGAGTCCGTCACGATCACCCCGTCGTGCGGTCTCGCGGGCGCGTCGCCCGCTCACGCCCGCACCGCGCTCGCCCACAGCGCCCGGGCGGCGAGGTCGCTCGCGGACAACCCTGAGTGACGGGGACGACGGGTACACAGGAGGACGGGACGATGGCGGGCGAAGAGCGGGTGGAGCAGGAGAGCTCGGTTCCGGCGGACGTGCGGGAGAAGCACGCGCTGCTGGCCGAGCAGATCGAGGAGCACCGCTTCCGCTACTACGTGAAGGACCAGCCGGTCGTCAGCGACGGCGAGTTCGACCGGCAGCTGCGCTCCCTGGAGGCCCTGGAGGAGGAGCACCCGTCGCTGCGCACCCCGGACTCCCCGACCCAGAAGGTCGCCGGGCCCTACCGCACGGAGTTCACCTCCGTGGTCCACCGCGAACGCATGCTCTCCCTGGACAACGCCTTCGACGACGAGGAGCTGGCCGCCTGGGCGGACCGGGTCGCCAAGGACGTCGGCACCCCCGGCCACCACTTCCTGTGCGAGCTCAAGGTCGACGGCCTCGCCGTCAACCTCACCTACGAACAGGGCCGGCTGACCCGGGCGGCGACCCGCGGCGACGGCCGGACCGGCGAGGACATCACCCCCAACGTCCGGACGATCGCCGAGATCCCGCACCGCCTCCGGGGCGAGAACATCCCCGCGCTCGTCGAGATCCGCGGCGAGGTCTTCTTCCCCATGGAGGACTTCGAGGAGCTGAACGCCCGGCTGGTCGCCGCCGACGACAAGCCCTTCGCCAACCCGCGCAACGCGGCGGCCGGGTCGCTGCGCCAGAAGGACCCCAAGGTCACCGCCACCCGCCCGCTGCACATGGTGGTGCACGGCATCGGCGCCCACGAGGGCCTGAGCATCGACCGCCTCTCCGCGGCCTATGAACTGCTCCACGCCTGGGGCCTGCCCACCGCCCAGCACAACAAGGTCGTCGACTCCCTCGCCGGCGTACGGGAGTTCATCGCGTACTACGGCGAGAACCGGCACTCCGTGGAGCACGAGATCGACGGTGTCGTCGTCAAGCTCGACGAGATCCCGCTCCAGGGCCGGCTGGGCTCCACCTCGCGCGCCCCCCGCTGGGCCATCGCCTGGAAGTACGCCCCCGAAGAGGTCAACACCAAACTGGTCAACATCCGCGTCGGCGTCGGACGCACCGGCCGCGTCACCCCGTACGCCCAGGTCGAACCGGTCGAAGTGGCCGGTTCCGAGGTCGAGTTCGCCACCCTGCACAACCAGAACGTGGTCAAGGCCAAGGGCGTCCTCATCGGCGACACCGTGGTCATCCGCAAGGCGGGCGAGGTCATCCCCGAGATCCTCGGCCCCGTCGTCGACCTGCGCGACGGCACCGAGAAGGCCTTCGAGATGCCGGCCCACTGCCCCGAGTGCGGGACGGAGCTGCGCCCGATGAAGGAGGCCGACATCGACCTCCGCTGCCCCAACGCCCGTACCTGCCCAGCCCAGTTGCGCGAACGCGTCTTCTACCTCGCCGGACGCAAGAGCCTGGACATCGACCACTTCGGCTATGTGGCCGCCGCCGCCCTGACCCGGCCCCTGGAGCCCGCCGAGCCCGTCCTGCGCGACGAGAGCGATCTGTTCTCCCTCACCGTCGACCAACTGCTGCCGATCCGGGCGTACGTCCTGGACCAGGACAGCGGGCTGCCCAAGCGCGACCCGAAGACCGGCGAGGAGAAGATCGCGACGGTCTTCGCCAACCAGCAGGGCGAGCCGAAGAAGAACGCGGTGGCCATGCTGGAGGGCATCGCCGCAGCCAGGGAAGCCCCGCTCGCCCGGATCCTCACCGGACTCTCCATCCGGCACGTGGGGCCGGTCGCCGCCCAGGAGCTGGCCCGTCAGTTCCGTTCCATCGACCGGATCGACGAGGCGAGCGAGGAGGAGCTGGCCGCCGCCGACGGCGTCGGGCCGACCATCGCGGCCTCGGTCAAGCAGTGGTTCGCCGAGGACTGGCACCGCGAGATCGTGCGCAAGTGGCGCGAGGCCGGAGTGCGCATGGCGGACGAGGGCTCCGACGAGGACGAGGGCCCCCGCCCCCTCGAAGGACTCACCGTCGTCGTCACGGGCACCCTCGCGGGCCACACCCGCGACGGTGCGAAGGAGGCGCTCCAGGCGCTGGGTGCGAAGGTCGCCGGATCGGTGTCGAAGAAGACCGCGTTCGTCGTCGTCGGCGACAACCCCGGCTCCAAGTACGACAAGGCGATGCAGGTGAAGGTGCCCGTGCTGGACGAGGACGGATTCGCGATCCTGCTCGAACAGGGACCCGAACGTGCGAAGGAGGCGGCCCTGCCCGCCCCGGAAACCACACCCGGCACCGGCCCGGAGGACAGCGGGGAGTAACCACCCGCCGGACCCGCGTTCGCCCACCGTTCTCCGGATCGAGACGCCTTCGAGACGCTGCCCCGGCGTGGCGCGGCACGTACGGGGAAGGAAACGGGGCAGAGGGGTGAAGAAGGGGCCGCCGTTCCCCGAATGGCCCTGCCGCGCCACCCGTTCGGGTCAATAGCAGATGGTGACGGGTGGTCGGTTCGCATTCGGGCAAGAGCTGTAGAGCGCTGCCCCTGGAAGCCTTTCGCGGCCTACTGTTGAGAGGTGCGCCCGCCGTGCACGGCTGCTCGACCGGGCCGTGGTGCCACGGGAGCGGGCGCCACCGAGGGACATCGGCACCGCCGGCTGTGAGAGGGACGGAATGAAACCGACCGAGAGCGCCGCCCCGGTGTCGCGGCTGCAGGGTTTCGTGGGCCTCACGCCCCCCGTGGGCGCCGCCGTCGTGGGGATCGCCGCGGTGGTGCTGGCGGTCGGGTCCTACCGGACCGTCGAACAGGGGCACGCGCTCTTCCCGGACGGTGCGGTGGGCTGGTCCCTCGCCGTGCTCACCGGGATCATCGTCGGCCATCTGGTGGCGCTCGGCCGCGACCGTTGGTGGGGCGGCACCGGCTCCGGGGCGGCCCTCACCCTCGCCGTGCTGCTGCTGTTCGGCTGGCTCCCGGCCGTGCTGGTCAGCCTCGCCGTCGTGGTGCTCGTCGGGACCGCCCGCAGACACCGCTGGTGGCAGGGGCTCCTGCACGGCGGGGTGGACATGCTGGGCATCGGCGCGGCGGCCCTCGTGCTGGCCGCCTTCGGCGAGGTGCCCACCGTCGAGGAACCCTGGCAGCCACTCGACTGGGGCATCGCGGCCGTCCCGGAACTGCTCCTGACGGCCTCGACGTATCTGCTCGTCACCCGGGTCCTGCTGTGGTACGCCCAGGCCCCGCACAACGGCGGGCTGCCCACCATCGCCCGTACCGCGATGCTGCGGCAGGGACTCGTCGCCGTCGCGCTCCTCGGGCTCGCCCCGCTGATCTGCGCCGTCGCGATGTCCATGCCCGTCCTGCTGCCGCTCTTCGCGGTGCCGCTGATCGCCCTCGACTCCACGCTCTGGATCGCCCGCGCCCGCGCCGAGGAGCAGCTGCGCGACCCGCTGACCGGGCTGCCCAACCGTCAGTGGCTGCTGGAGCGGACCTGGTCGGCGCTGGAGGACGCGGAGTCCATCGGCACCCGCTCCGCCCTGGTCCTCATCGACCTGGACCGCTTCCGCGCGGTCAACGACACCCTGGGCCACCTGGCCGGCGACCGGCTCCTGCTGCAGATAGCGGAGCGCCTGCGGCTCGCTCTGCCACGCGGCGCGGAGGCCGCCCGGCTCGGCGGCGACGAGTTCGCCGTGCTGCTGCCGCACACCGACTCGACCACCAGCGCCCAGCAGGTCGCCCGCCACCTGGTCGCCGAGCTGTCCTCCCCGCTCGACCTCGACGGGCTGACCCTCGTCCTGGAGGCCAGCGCCGGGGTCGCCGTCTACCCCGACCACGCCCTGGACGCCGAGGGCCTGCTGCGGCGGGCGGACGTCGCGATGTACCAGGCCAAGCGGGACCGCACCGCCGTGGAGGTCTACGAGTCCAAGCGGGACAGCAACACCCCCGACCGGCTGGGGCTCCTCGGCGATCTGCGCCGGGCGCTGGACGCGAGCGAGGTCGAGCTGCACTACCAGCCCAAGGTCCGCTTCGACGGGCAGGTCGCTGGCCTGGAGGCGCTGGTGCGCTGGGTGCACCCGGAGCGCGGCCGGGTCCCCCCGGACGAGTTCATCGCGATCGCCGAGTCCTCCGGTCTGATGCCGCACCTCACGGAGTACGTCCTGGAGACGGCGCTCGCCCAGGTCGCCCGCTGGCGGGCGCAGGGCCTGTTCGTGCCCGTGGCGGTCAACGTCTCCCCGCGCGACGTCCACACCCCCGGCTTCGCGGGGAGCGTGGCGGCCCGGCTCGCCCGTCACGGCGTGCCCGCGGGAGCGCTCCAACTGGAGATCACCGAGCATGTGCTGCTGGAGGACCCGCAGCGCGCCGCCGACACCCTGGCCGGGCTCACCGCGCACGGCGTGAAGATGTCCCTCGACGACTTCGGCACCGGCTACTCCTCCCTGGTCCACCTGCGCAGACTGCCGGTCAGCGAGCTGAAGATCGACCGGTCGTTCGTGGCCCGGCTGGCGGTCGACCACGAGGACGCGGAGATCGTCCGCTGCACCATCGACCTGGCCCACTCACTCGGCCTGGTCGTCGTCGCCGAGGGCGTCGAGGACGACGAGACGTGGGAGCGGTTGCGGGACCTCCGGTGCGACGCGGTGCAGGGCTGGCTGGTGGCGGCCGCGATGCCGCCGCAGGAGACGACGGCCTGGCTGCGGGCGCGTGGCGAGCACGGCTGGCGCAGGCCCGCCGAGCTGAAGGCCCAGGCGGCGGCCGCCGCCACCGGGTCGGCCACCGGCTCGATGAACGCGTCGCTGAACGGCGCGGTGAACGGCGCGGTGAACGGCACCGCGGAGACCGAGAGCTCATGAGGGGTGCCCCGCGGAACGCCCCCTCCGAGCCCCGGGCCGCCGGCCCCGGGGCTCGCCGCTTCCCGGGCCGCGCCGCCCGGAGAGGGGTACCCCGATCGGGGTGGGGTACCCGGCCCCGGGTGACCCCATAGGATTGGGGCACAAACCACACACCAACCCCTGAGGATCGCTGCATGCCTGGCATCACGCGCGAGGAGGTCGCCCACCTCGCCCGGCTGGCGCGTCTGGAGCTGAAGGGCGAAGAGCTCGATCACTTCGCCGGTCAGCTCGACGACATCATCGGCGCGGTCGCCCGCGTCTCCGAGGTCGCCGACCAAGACGTACCGCCGACCTCCCACCCGCTGCCGCTGACCAACGTCATGCGCGCGGACGAGGTCCGTCCGTCGCTCACCCCCGCGCAGGCGCTCTCCGGCGCCCCGGCCCAGGAGCAGCAGCGTTTCAAGGTGCCGCAGATCCTGGGGGAGGACTAACCGCCATGACGGACATCAGCACCATCATCAAGCTCACCGCGGCCGAGATCGCCGGAAAGATCGCCTCCGGCGAGCTGACCGCCGTCGAGGTCACCGAGGCCCACCTGGCCCGGATCGACGCGGTCGACGAGAAGGTCCACGCCTTCCTGCACATCGACCGCGAGGGCGCCCTCGCCCAGGCCCGTGCCGTGGACGCGAAGCGGGAGGCGGGCGAGAAGCTCGGCCCGCTGGCCGGCGTACCGCTCGCGCTGAAGGACATCTTCACCACCAAGGACATGCCGACCACCGTCGGTTCCAAGATCCTTGAGGGCTGGGTCCCGCCGTACGACGCCACGCTCACGCAGAAGCTGCGCGCCGCCGACGTCGTCATCCTCGGCAAGACCAACATGGACGAGTTCGCCATGGGGTCCTCCACCGAGAACAGCGCCTACGGCCCCACCGGCAACCCCTGGGACCTCACCCGCATCCCCGGCGGCTCCGGCGGCGGCTCCTCCGCCGCCCTCGCCTCCTACGAGGCCCCGCTCGCCATCGGCACGGACACCGGCGGCTCGATCCGCCAGCCCGCGGCCGTCACCGGCACGGTCGGCGTCAAGCCCACCTACGGCGGCGTCTCCCGCTACGGCATGGTCGCCTTCTCGTCCTCCCTCGACCAGGGCGGGCCCTGCGCCCGTACGGTCCTGGACGCGGCGCTGCTCCACGAGGCCATCGCCGGGCACGACCCGCTGGACTCGACGTCCATCGACGCCCCGGTCCCGCCGGTCGTCGAGGCCGCCCGCAACGGCTCCGTACAGGGCATGCGCGTCGGCGTCGTCAAGCAGTTCCGCGGCGAGGGCTACCAGGCCGGCGTGCTCCAGCGGTTCGACGAGTCGGTCGAGCTGCTGAAGTCGCTGGGCGCGGACGTCGTCGAGCTGGACTGCCCGTCCTTCGACCTGGCGCTCTCCGCGTACTACCTGATCGCCCCGTCCGAGTGCTCCTCCAACCTGGCCCGCTTCGACGCCATGCGCTACGGCCTGCGGGTCGGCGACGACGGCACGAAGTCGGCCGAGGAGGTCACCGCGCTCACCCGCGAGGCGGGCTTCGGCGACGAGGTCAAGCGCCGCATCATCCTGGGGACGTACGCGCTCAGCTCCGGCTACTACGACGCGTACTACGGCTCCGCCCAGAAGGTCCGCACCCTCATCACCCAGGACTTCGAGAAGGCCTTCGAGCAGGTCGACGTGATCATCTCCCCGACGACGCCGACCACTGCCTTCCCGATCGGCGAGCGCGCCGACGACCCGATGGCCATGTACCTCGCGGACCTGTGCACCATCCCCACCAACCTGGCCGGCAACTCCGCCATGTCGCTGCCCTGCGGCCTGGCCCCGGAGGACGGTCTGCCGGTCGGACTGCAGATCGTCGCCCCCGCCATGAAGGACGACCGGCTCTACAAGGTCGGAGCCGCCGTCGAGGCCGCGTTCGTGGAAAAGTGGGGGCACCCGCTGCTTGAGGAGGCTCCGTCGCTGTGAGTGCCATGGCAAAGAAGGCCAAGAACTTCAAGAAGTCCAAGACGGGCGTGTACGTCGCGCTCGGCAGTACCGCGTTCGGCGCGATCAGCGTCGCCAAGCAGGCGAAGCTGGCCCGCAACGACAACGACATGCTGCGACTCGTCGACGCGGCCGTCTCCGCGGCCGCCATCGTCACCGGACTCGCGATCCTCTATCGCGAACTGAAGCGTCTCGGCGACGACGACGTTCTGCTGGGCTGAGAGGGATACGTTTCACCGTGACTGTCACTGACCTGGTGTCGTACGAGGACGCGCTCGCGTCCTACGACCCCGTCATGGGCCTCGAAGTCCATGTCGAGCTCGGCACCAAGACGAAGATGTTCTGCGGCTGCTCCACGGAGCTGAAGCAGGACGCCAACTCCCAGACCTGTCCGGTCTGTCTCGGACTGCCCGGCGCGCTGCCGGTCGTCAACGAGATCGGCGTGGAGTCGGCCATCAAGATCGGTCTCGCGCTCAACTGCGAGATCGCCGAGTGGTGCCGCTTCGCCCGGAAGAACTACTTCTATCCGGACATGCCGAAGAACTTCCAGACCTCGCAGTACGACGAGCCGATCGCCTTCGAGGGCTATCTGGACGTCCAGCTGGAGGACGGCGAGATCTTCCGGGTGCAGATCGAGCGCGCCCACATGGAGGAGGACACCGGCAAGTCGACGCACGTCGGCGGCGCCACCGGCCGTATCCACGGCGCGTCCCACTCCCTGCTCGACTACAACCGGGCCGGCATCCCGCTCATCGAGATCGTCACCAAGCCGATCGAGGGAGCCGGTGCCCGCGCCCCCGAGGTCGCCAAGGCGTACGTCGCCGAGCTCCGCGAGCTGATCAAGGCCCTCGGGGTCTCCGAAGCCCGCATGGAGATGGGCCAGATGCGCTGCGACGTCAACCTGTCGCTGCGCCCGCACGGCCGTGAGGCGTTCGGTACCCGTTCCGAGACGAAGAACGTGAACTCCCTGCGTTCCGTCGAGCGGGCCGCGCGCTTCGAGATCCAGCGGCACGCCGCCGTGCTGTCCTCGGGCGGCACCATCGTGCAGGAGACCCGGCACTTCCACGAGGAGGACGGCTCCACCACGGCCGGCCGCATCAAGGACAACGCCGAGGACTACCGCTACTTCCCCGAGCCGGACCTGGTGCCCGTGGCGCCGGCCCGCGCGTGGGTCGAGGAGCTCCGCGAGGGCCTTCCCGAGCTTCCCCGGCTTCGCCGGGCGCGGCTCAAGGAGGAGTGGGGCGTCACCGAGCACGACATGCAGTCGATCCTCAACGCGGGCGCGGTCGACCTGATCGTCGCCACGACCGAGGCGGGCGCACCCTCGGACCAGGCCCGCAAGTGGTGGATGGGCGAGCTGGCCCGTAACGCCAACGAGACCGGCCGCGGTCTGGACGAGCTGCCGATCACCCCGGCGCAGGTCGCCCGGGTGGCCGCGCTCGTCGCCGCGGGCGACCTCAACGACAAGCTGGCCCGCCAGGTCATCGAGGGCGTCCTCGCGGGCGAGGGCGACCCGGACACCGTCGTCGAGAAGCGCGGCCTGAAGGTCGTCTCCGACGAGGGCGCGCTGTCCACGGCCGTGGACGAGGCCATCGCGGGCAACGCGGCCATCGCGGACAAGATCCGCGGCGGCAAGGTCGCGGCGGCGGGCGCGCTCGTCGGCGCGGTCATGAAGGCCACCCGTGGCCAGGCGGACGCGGCACGCGTGCGCGAGCTGATCCTGGAGAAGCTCGGCGTCGAGGGCTGATCCAGCCGTCATCACCCCGAAGGGGCGGTGCACCCGCACAACGCGGGCGCACCGCCCCTTCACCCGTGAACCCCTCCCGTTCTGAGAGACCCCCCTGAACACCGTCACCGCCGAGCTCGTCTCCTTCGCCCTGCTCCTGGGCGTCCTCGCCTTCGCCGTGCTGCGCCCCCGGGGCCTGCCGGAGGCGACCGTCGCCGTGCCCGCCGCCGTCCTCGTGGTGGCCGTCGGGGCGGTTTCCTGGCCCGAGGCCCGCGAGCAGGTCGGCGAGCTGCTGCCGGTCGTGGGGTTCCTCGCCGCGATCCTGGTGCTGGCACAGCTCTGCGCCGACGAAGGGCTGTTCCGGGCCGCCGGGGATTTCGTGGCGCGTGCCTGCCGGGGGCAGACCCGGCCCCTGCTCGGCGGCGTCTTCGTCATCGCCTCCCTGATCACCGCCGTCCTCAGCCTGGACGCCACCGTCGTCCTGCTCACCCCGGTCGTCCTCGCCACTGCCGCCCGGGTCGGAGCGCGGCCGCGCCCGTACGTCTACGCCTGCGCGCACCTGGCCAACTCCGCGTCCCTCCTGCTCCCCGTCTCCAACCTCACCAACCTGCTGGCGTTCACCGCGAGCGGCCTCTCCTTCACCCGGTTCGCCGCGCTGATGGCGCTGCCGTGGCTCGCCGCCATCGCCGTCGAGTACGCCGTGTTCCGCCGCGCGTTCAGGGCCGACCTGGCCGCCGGGGCGCATGCGCCGGATCCCGACGCGGAGCGCACGCCCGTCCCCGTCTTCACGCTCGTCGTGCTGGCGCTGACCCTGGCCGGGTTCGTCGTGACCTCGTTCGCGGGCGCGGAGCCGCTGTGGGCGGCGCTGGCGGGCGCCGCCGTGCTGGGCGCCCGTGCCCTCGCCAAGCGGGAGACCACACCCCTCGCCGTCGTCCGCGCGGCCAACCCGCTGTTCTGCCTCTTCGTCCTCGCGCTCGGCGTCGTCGTCAAGGCCGTCGTCGACAACGGCCTCGGCGACGGGATAGCGGCCCTGCTGCCCGACGGCGACACTCTGCCGGCGCTGCTCGGCGTCGCCGTCGTCGCGGCGCTGCTCGCCAACCTGATCAACAACCTGCCCGCGATCCTCGCCCTGCTGCCGATCGTCGCGGCGGCCGGGCCAGGACCGCTGCTCGCCGCCCTGATCGGGGTGAACCTCGGGCCGAACCTCACCTACGTCGGGTCGCTGGCCACGCTCCTGTGGCGGCGCATCCTGCACGCCCACGGGGACGCCCCGGAGCTCGGCCACTTCACCCGGCTGGGACTCGCGACCGTACCGGCGACGCTGCTGGCCTCCACGCTCGCGCTCTGGGCATCGCTGCACCTCATCGGCGTGTGAGAGCCGGTTGGACTTCTCGCCCGACCTCTTGGACGTTCACCACCGGTCCGTGCGCAGTCCTTCCCGACGCCACCTGGGCTGACTAGCTTCCCGGCTGTAACCACCGGAACCAGGAGGCTCTTTTGACCACGGACATGTCACGGCGACGGCTCTTCGCGCTGGGCGGCGGCGCACTCGGCGCGGCTGCGGCCGGATCGTTCCTGCCGCCGTCGCTCCAGGCCGCCATCGCCGCGCAGCCCGCCCACGCGGGGTCCGGCGGGGGAGGCCTCGGCTCCATCAAGCATGTGGTGATCCTGATGCAGGAGAACCGTTCCTTCGACCACTACTTCGGGACCCTGCGCGGCGTACGCGGCTTCGGCGACCGCAACGCCATCGAGCTGCCCACCGGCGGAACGGTGTTCGAGCA
The DNA here is from genome assembly GCF_018619185.1 of Streptomyces sp. McG3. Lineage (GTDB taxonomy): Bacteria > Actinomycetota > Actinomycetes > Streptomycetales > Streptomycetaceae > Streptomyces. The sequence continues at coordinate 39,560 of NZ_JAAXYC010000027.1, forward strand.
GCCCGCCGCGGCCGGCTCCACCGTGCTGCCCTTCCCGGTGCGCGGGGCGGCCGAGGAGCAGAAGAAGGACCTCCAGTACATCGGCGCCCTCGACCACTCCTGGAACGGTGGCGCGAAGGCCTGGGGCGGCGGCTGGATGAACGGCTGGATCAGCGCGAAGACCGCGGCGACGATGGCGTACTACGACCGCCGCGACATCCCGCTCCACTACGAGCTGGCCGACACCTTCACCGTCTGCGACGCCTACCACTCCTCGGTCCACACCTCCACCAGCCCCAACCGCAACCACCTGTGGAGCGGGAAGACCGGCTTCGAGGCGAACGGGAAGCGGGCCGTCGGCAACGACGCGTACAACGAGGGGAGCCACCCCGGCTACGACTGGTCCACCTATGCCGAGCGGCTGGAGAAGGCCGGGCGCAGCTGGCGGACGTACACCGAGTGGGAGAACTTCACCGACAACCAGATCGAGTTCTTCGCCACCTTCAAGGCGATCGCCCGCAAGGCGCTGGCCAGGACCGGCGGGCACACCTACATGGAGGCCTTCTACGCCAAGGTCCGGGGCGCGTCCGAGACCGAGCGCACCCGGCTCCTCGGGCTGCTGGAGGAGGGCGTCGCCACTCTCGACCGGCGCGAGCGCAGCCTGTTCGAGCGGGGGCTGCGCCGGGTGCCGACCGGAAGCCTGGCGGACGAGTTCGCCAAGGACGTGGCGGCCGGGACGCTGCCGGCGGTCTCCTACCTGGTCCCCTCGGCGATCGACTCCGAGCACCCGAGCACCTCGTCGCCGGTGCACAGCGCCACCATCGTCTACAAGATCCTCGACGCGCTCGGCAAGCACCCCGACGTGTGCCGGCACACTGCCGTACTGATCAACTACGACGAGAACGACGGCTTCTTCGACCACGTCCCGCCGCCCGTCGCGCCCCCCGAGGTCACCGACGAGCAGTGGGAGGGCCGGCCCACCGGCCTCGGGATCCGGGTGCCGCTGCTGGTCGTCTCGCCCTGGACCGTCGGCGGGTACGTCTGCTCCGAGGTCTTCGACCACACCTCCGTCATCCGCTTCCTGGAGCGCTGGACCGGCGTGAAGGAACCCAACATCGGCGACTGGCGGCGGCGCGTCACCGGCGACCTGACCTCCGCCTTCGACTTCACCCGGGCCCGCCGGCAGCCCGCCGTCGAGCGGCCGGGGGCGATCCCGCCGATCGGCGGGCGCTGGCAGCCGAAGCCGCCCGCCGTCCAGCACCTCCCCGAGCAGGAGCCCGGCGCACGCCCGGCGCGCCCGCTGCCCTACCGGCCGGACGCCCGGGCGAGGCGGTCGGGCGACACCCTGCGCGTGGAGCTCGCCAACACCGGCCGGTCCTCGGCGCACTTCGCGCTGTACCCGTACGCCGGTGAGTTCCCGGCCCCGCAGCACAAGGACGTCCGCGACACCGCGCACTGGACCGTTCCGCTCGCCGGGGACGCGTACCGCTTCACGGTCACCGGGCCGAACGGCTTCCGGCGCGAGTTCGCCGGACCGGCCGACGGGGGAGCGGAGGTCGCCTCCCGCATCGACCACCGCGACCGCGACCTTCACCTCACCCTGCGCAACACCGGCCGCCGGACCCTGACCTTCCTGGTGCGGCCGCTCGGCTACGTCGACGAGGACGACGTACGGGACTGGACCCGCCGCGTCACGGTCAAGCCGGGCCGCAGCCGCGCGCTCGTGCACTCGGCGGCCGACGCCCACGGCTGGTACGACCTCGCCGTCACCGTCGACGGGGAGGACGGCTTCCGGCGGCGGCTCATGGGCCACATCGAGAACGGCCGCGCCAGCGTCTCCGGCTGACCCGGCCCGAGGGCCGCAGGGCTTGATCCGTTCCGTGTAGGGAACAGATCAAGCCCTGTGACCATGGCCACGAAACGGACAAAGGATCACGTTCTGCTGACAGAGTGACGGTCTCAGGTCATGAGACGTTTACGGGCAGATCACGCCATCTGTGGGTAAATGTTCACGAACCCGCAGGGAGCTCATCCGTTGGCTGCCATCGCTCGCTGGTGCATCAGGCACCGTCTCGTCGCCGTTCTCATCTGGCTCGCCGCCCTCGGCGGGACCGCCGCCGCGGCGGGCTTCGCGGGTTCCGCGTACTCCAACGACTACGAGGTCCCCGGTACCGAGTCCGGCCGCGCCACCGAACTCCTCTCCCGCGGCTTCACCGACCTCGGCGGCGACACCGACACCGTCGTCTGGCACACCACCGGCTCCACGGTCCGGGCCGCCGACGTCGAGCAGACCATGACCCGGACGCTCCACGCGATCGAGGAGCTGCCGGGCGTCGGCGCGGTCACCGGCCCCTACGGAGGCACCGGACCCGGCCAGATCAGCGAGGACGGCCACACCGCGTACGCCACGGTCACCTTCGACCACCCCGCCGACGAGATCCCCGCCTCCCGGGCGCAGGCCCTCGTCGACACCGCGAAGGGAGCCGAGGCCGACGGGCTCCAGGTCGAGCTGGGCGGCACCGCCGTCGCCCTCGGCGAGGCGCCCTCCGTCCACCTCGCCGAGGGCGTCGGCGTCGTCGTCGCGGCCGTCGTGCTCTTCCTCGCCTTCGGCTCGCTCGCCGCCAGCCTGCTGCCCATCGCCACCGCCCTGGTCTCCGTGGGCACCGCCTACGCGGGCATCGTGCTCCTCGGCCACGTGATGACCGTGGCGGACTTCGCCCCGATGCTCGGCATGCTCATCGGGCTCGGCGTGGGCATCGACTACGCCCTCTTCATCGTCACCCGGCACCGCAGAGGCCTCCGGCGCGGGATGTCGGTCGACGAAGCGGCGCAGAACGCCGTCACGACCACCGGGCGCGCGGTCGTGTTCGCCGGGGCCACCGTCTGCATCGCCCTGCTCGGCATGCTGATCCTGCGGCTCGGCTTCCTCAACGGCGTCGCCATCGCCGCCTCGCTCACCGTCGTCCTCACCGTGATGGCCTCGGTCACGCTGCTGCCCGCGCTGCTGTCCCTCATCGGGATGCGGGCGCTCAGCCGCCGCGAGAGGCGACAGCTCGCCGAACACGGGCCGAGGCCCGAGCTGCCCACCGGGTTCGCCGCCCGCTGGTCCGCCTTCGTGGAACGGCACCCCAAGCTGCTCGGTGGCATCGCGGCCGTCGTCATGGCGGTGCTCGCCCTGCCCGCCCTCGGCCTCCACCTGGGCACCTCCGACCAGGGCAACAACCCGGCCACCGCCACCACCCGGCAGGCCTACGACCTGATCGCCGACGGCTTCGGGCCCGGCGTCAACGGCCCCCTCACCATCGCCGCCCAGCTCGACGGCGCGGACGACCGGCTCGCGCTGGACTCGCTGCCCGAGGAGCTGCGCACCACCGAGGGCGTCGCGTCCGTCAGCCCGGTCACGTACAACAGCTCCGGCGACACCGCCTTCCTCACCGTCGTCCCCGACTCGTCCCCCCAGTCGCAGGACACCAGCGAGCTGGTCGACCGGATCCGGGACGACGTGCTGCCGCCGGTCCAGGACAACACCTCGCTGGAGGCCCATGTCGGCGGGGTGACGGCGAGCTACGACGACTTCGCCGAGATCATCGTCGGGAAACTGCCGCTCTTCGTCGGGGTCGTCATCTCACTCGGCTGCCTGCTCCTCCTCCTGGCGTTCCGCTCCATCGGCATCCCGCTCAAGGCCGCCGTGATGAACGTGGCCGCCGTCGCCTCGTCCTTCGGCGTCGTCGTGGCCGTCTTCCAGTGGGGCTGGGGGAGCGAGCTGCTCGGCCTCGGCAGCGCCGGGCCCATCGAGCCCTTCCTCCCCGTGATCATGGTCTCGGTCCTCTTCGGCCTCTCCATGGACTACCAGGTCTTCCTGGTCGGCCGGATGTACGAGGAGTGGCTGGAGACCGGCGACAACCGGCGGGCCGTACGGGTCGGCCTCGCCGAGACCGGCCGGGTCATCAACTCCGCCGCCGTGATCATGATCTCCGTCTTCCTCGCCTTCGTGCTCAGCGGCGACCGGGTCATCGCCATGTTCGGCATCGCTCTGGCCACCGCCGTCGCCCTGGACGCCTTCGTCCTGCGCACCCTGCTGGTGCCCGCCCTGATGCACATGCTCGGCGGGGCGAACTGGTGGCTGCCGGGCTGGCTGGAGAAGCGGCTGCCCAGGATCAGCATCGAGCCGCCCGACTGCGTACCGCTCCGTGCGAAGATCCCGGAGGCACGCGGTACGGGTGCCGAAGAGGGCGCCGGACCGGTGATGGTCCGGCCCGCCGAGGAGGAGCACGATGTTCGCCGTATCCCTGGGTGACGACGGGGCACAGCTGTGCCCGCTGGAGGTCTGGCAGGCGGAGGAGCTCCTCGCCCACATGGACCGGGCCCGGGAGCTGGTCGACGCCTGGATCCCGCTCGCCTCGTCCGTCACCGAGCTGGACTCGGCGCGCGCCCTGCTCCAGCGGTACGCGGAGAAGCAGGCGACGGACACCGGGCGGCTGTACGGCATCCGGCTGGACGGCGTCCTCGTCGGCGGCGTCCTCTTCCGGATCTTCGACGCGGAGTCCGGCACCTGCGAGATCGGCGTGTGGCTGGAGCCCGCCGCCCAGGGCCGCGGGCTGATCACGCGCGCCGCCGAGCGCCTGATCGACTGGGCGGTGCACGAGCGCGGCATGCACCGCGTGGAGTGGGTCGCCTCCGCCGCGAACACCAGGTCGATCGCGGTGGCGAAGCGGCTCGGCATGGCCCGCGACGGGGTGATGCGGCAGAACTACCTCCACCGGGGCGTACGCCACGACTCCGAGATCTGGTCGGTCCTCGCCCCGGAATGGCGGGCCCGCACCGGGCGCTGAGCCCAGGCCCGGGCCCTTCCCGGGCCCCGGCGTTAAGCGGGCTCTCATCCGGGCCCCCTAGCGTGCGGCGCATGAACACCACCCCCTCCAAGACGACGACCCCGTCCACGACCACCCCGCCCGCCGGGACGACCGACCCCGCCGATGGCACCGCCCACGCCGTCACGGAGGAGGCGACCACCAAGGAATCCCTGGTCAAGGGCCCCGCGAAGGACTCCGCGACGAAGGACGCCACCGGTACGCCGTCCGACGCCGCCGACTCCGGGACGGCCCCCGACGACGACCTCGCCGCGCAGTCGGACGACGAGGACGATGCCCTGGAGCCCGACCCCTTCGACGAGGCCCGGCACGGCGTCGGCGCGGGCGCGGCGGCCGTCGTCTCCGCCGCCCTCGGCATCGTCGCCCTGACCGGCGCGTGGACCGGCCGGGTCGCCGCCGAGCGCGAGACGCTCATCGGCCAGATCCAGACCTCCGGCGGCGGCGGCAGCGCGGCCCAGCAGATCTCCGAGATCTACGGGGACGCCTGGCACACCACCGCCCTGGTCAACGGCGTCTTCGCCGTCCTGGCCCTGCTCGTCGGTGTCTTCGTCCTGGTCCGCCCCGCCTTCGGTACCCCCTCCGAGCGTCCGCAGCCCACCTGGATCCGCGCGGTCGCCCTGGCCGGTGTCGCCCTCGGCGCCATCGGCGTGCTGATCTCCGCGGGCATGTACTTCGACCTCTTCGTCTCCCTGCCCACCGCGGGCGCCCCGGCCGGCGGCTGACCACGGTCCGAGGCCTCGTAGAGCACGGGGCCCGGGCGTGTCCGGCGGGCCGGGTCACGATCCGCCGGACACTCCCTAAGTCCCCCGC
>NZ_JAAXYC010000280.1 GCF_018619185.1 Streptomyces sp. McG3
CTCCCGCCTCGCCCCCACCTCGCCGTCAACGGCTCCCGGAGCGCTGCCTAGTCTGTGCGCATGGTGGTCTACGCCCCGGCGGCGCTCCTTTTCCTCGTCTTCTGTGTGAGCGTGCTGCGCGAGCGCCGCAAGTTCAGCAACGCCGTCATCCTCGGGCTCGCCGCGCTCTGTGCGCTGGCCGGCCTGCTGTACCGGCTGGTCGACTCCGGCTCGGCCTCCGCGCCCGTCGTGCTGTGGTCGCTGCTGGGCCTGGGGGCGGTGGCGGTGCTCGTACTGACGGGCTTTCTGTTCCTCAACGGCGTACGCATGCTGCGCAAGGAGGGCCGGAGTCCGGCGAATCTGCTCTCCCTGCTGGCCGCCCTGGCCATCCTCGCCGTCCTCGCCCTGCTCGCCACCGCCGCCGCCCTGCGGACACCGCTGCTGATCGGCGCGGCGACGGCGGCCGGCGGGCTGGCGCTCTACTTCTCGTTCCTGTTCCTGTGCTTCGTCTGTTACGCGTTCCTCTACGGGCGGCTGCGCGTGCGCCGCAAGGCCGACTTCGTGGTCGTCCTGGGCTCGGGGCTCGTCGGCGGCTCCACCGTGCCGCCGCTGCTGGCGAGCCGGCTGAAGCGCGGGCGGGAGGTGCACGCACGGCTCTCCCGGCGCGGCGGGTCCCCCGTGCTCATCACCTCGGGCGGACAGGGACCCGACGAGGACCTGCCGGAATCCCACGCCATGGCCGACCACCTGGTGGCCGAGGGCTTTCCGGCACACCTCATCGAGCGGGAGGACCGGTCGACGAACACCGAGGAGAACCTGCGGTTCAGCAAGGCGATCATGGAGGAGGCCAAGCCCGGCTACCGGTGCGTCGTCGTCACGAACAACTACCACGCCTTCCGCGCCGCCCTCACCGCCCGGCGGGTCCGGATCCGGGGACAGGTGGTGGGCTCCCCCACCGCCGCCTACTTCTGGCCCAACGCGACGCTCCGCGAGTTCACCGCGATCCTCGTGGACTACCGGCGGAGCAACGCGGCGATGTGCGTGATCATCATCCTCGGCGGGGTGGCCGCCTGGTACGCGGCCTAGTGTCCGGCGCTGGAAACCCCCCGGAGGTTGATCGAGCTGCCAGGGCCGTCGGCCATCGGCCTTGTCAGAGCCACCTGGCACCATGATCGGCGTGACTATGACAACTGAGCCTGAAGAGAATGAAGTTGCCGGTGCCCCGACCACGCCGGAGGAATGGCGTGTCTTTCTGGAGCGGTACGGCGAGCTGTACGTGAAGGTCCGTGCCGACGACGAAGAGCTGGTCGACCTGCTGGACGAGGATCAGCTGGAGGCTCTGGACCAGGACGAGCGGGTTGAGCCGTGGCTGGGCGAAACCCCTGCCCGGGAGGAAGCTCTGGCGGCGTCCGAGGAGCGGCTCGGAGTGCGGTTCCCACCCGGCCTGCGGGGATTCTTCCTGGTGAGCGACGGGTGGAAGCGCCTCGACGGCTGGGTGGACGGCGTCCATCCGTGCGATCGCGTCGTGTGGATGCGGGACAGCGAGGCCGGCGGACGCGTGACCGAGATCTACGCCTCCATACCCGGCAACGAGGAAGTCGTGGAGTTGTTCCGCCGGTCCATCGAGATCGCCCGGGGAGAGGACTTCTGGCTGCTCGATCCGACCGACGTCGGGCCGGACGGCGAGTGGGCCGCCTACGAGTTCACACCGAAGTACGGCGACACCACGGAGTACCCCGGCTTCTCAGCGCTGTTCCACTCCGGGTACGCGAGCATGGAGGAGGACGAGGAGGACGACAACTGAGTCGGCCCGTCGGCCCCGCGGGAATCGTGTGCGACATGCCCTGATGGCGTGGCCAGGAGCGGATCGGCTCCGTGCCTCGGCCCTCGCACGTCGGCCCGCCCCGGGCCGTCCGGGGACCGGGGCCCCCTCAGCCGGTGCCCGGACCCCGGGCCCCGGCTGAGGGGATCCGCCGGAACCCGGGGCGTCGCGGGAAGATCTGGATGCTCAGAACCCGCCGCCGTCGAAGCCGCCCCCGCCGAAGCCTCCGCCGTCGCCGAAACCGCCGCCTCCGCCGAAGCCCGAGGCGTCGAAGTCGGAGCCGGAGACGTCGCCGCCGCCCCAGTCGCCTCCACCGCCGCCGCCGAAGTCACCGCCGCCGTACTCGGAGGCGTACGCCGGGGTGGCGAGCATCGAGCCGAGCATGGTGCCGACCAGGAGGCCGGGGAGCAGGCCGCCGCCGAAGTAGCCGCCGGCCCAGGGGCCGTACGCCGGGCCCGCTTCCCAGTACGGGCGGCGGTTGCCGTCGCCGACGTCGACCGTACGGCTCATGGGGTCCTCGCCCCGGGTGAGCCGCGCCTCGTCCGCGCCGCAGACCGGGACCTCGCGGGACGCGCCGCCGGACGGGGTCCAGAGCACGTCGGCGACCGAGGGGCCGTGGCGCGGGTCGAAGAAGCACGGCGGGCGGCGGGCCGGGATCTCCGCGCCGGTGCGTCGGGCCTCCAGGACCGCGAGGGAGTAGCGGCCGTCCTCCAGGGACTGGGTGACGCCGCGGACGTCCGAGGGGTGCGTGGCCTTGTCCATCTTCGTCTTGGCGCTCTCGTAGGAGTCCAGGGCCCGTTCGTAGTCGGCGCGCATGGTGTCGTCCGCGCCCTTCTCGGCGGGGTGGAAGTCCAGGCGTTCCAGGGTTTCGCCGTAGGCGGTGATGTCCTCGTCGACGACGACCCGGAGCTTGTCGAGCGCGGCGCGCTCCTCTTCCTCCTTGCGGCGCTTGTTGCGGCGGGAGATCGCGAACGCGCCCGCGCCGCCCGCCGCGACCAGCGCGCCGAGTGTGATCAGCCCGCCGACCGGTGCTCCGGACTCGTCCGCCGCGCCTCCGCCGGACCAGGAGGCGGGCGCGCTGCCCCGGGTCTGTTCGACGGCGCGGTCGACGAAGGCGTTGAGCTGGGTGTCGGCGTCGCCGGCGGTGGTGGGGTTCTCCACGGCGGCGGTGAGGTTGTCGACCGCTCGGGTGGGCATGACCTGCGGGTCAGCGCCCGCGTCGAAGCCGTCGCCGAGGCGTATCGCGTAGACGCCGGTGATGCCGGTGTCGCTGCGCAGGGTCTGGAGGAGGCCTTCCTCGGGGAAGGCCGGGGTATCGGGGAGGACGGCCACGAACACCGGCTTGTCGGCGTCCGTGATCTTGTTCTCCAGGGCCTTCTCGTCAGCGACGGAGAGCTGATCGCGAGCGCCCGGGTCCACGTAGACCGGGTCGTCGCGCAGGGCCTGGGCGGCGTCCTGGATGGTCGCGGCGGGCGCGGCCGACGCGGGGGAGGTCAGGGCGAGAGCAGCCGCTGCGAAGATGAGCAGCAGGCCCGCCAGCAGCGCGGGGAAGAGCCTTTTCCTCATACTTAACGCTACTCCAGACGGGCGACGAACGCCGCCGCCCGTCCGGGAGCGCGTTTCCTACGCTGCTCGGTACGCCGTGCGCAGCCTGCCCACCGCACCGGTCAGATCACCGGTGAGCAGCAGGTGGTCCGCCTCCGCGAACGGCTTCGCGACCTCCTGGGTGAACGTCCCGTCGGTCTTCCCCTGGACCAGCAGCCGGGCCCGGTCCACGATCGCCCTGCCCGCCGGGGTCTTCCCCAGGTGCGCCTTCTCGGCCGCCCGGGCGGCGACGGCGAGGGCCGCGAGGGCCGGCTCGCCGCCGGCCGGGGGCTTCTTCAGGGTGGTCAGGCCCCAGCCGTAGGGGAACTGCGGGTCGTACGTCGTGTCCCCCACGTTGATCGGGAGCTGGGCCGCCGCCTTCGGCCAGGTCACCGGGAGCTGCCCGGTGAAGGCCCGCCTGCCGTAGAGGACGTCGGCGACGCCGTCGCCCTCGGAGCCCGGCAGCCAGGAGGCCACCAGTGCGGTGATCTTCGCGAGCCGGTCGCCGATGAGCTGGGGGCGGCCCGAGACGATGAGGACGGCGCACTTCATGGCGGCGCAGACCTTGTCGACCGCCGCCCGGTCGGCGGCCGTCAGTTCCAGGTCGTGCCCGTTGCCGACGTCGCCGATGCCTTCGGCGTACGGGGTCTCGCCGACGACCACCACTCCGACGTCGTGGCCGTCGGTGGCGGCGGAGGCGTCGCGCGAGTACGTGACGGACTCCGGGGTCTTCGCCGCCTTCCGCATCCCCTCCAGGATCGTGGTGCCGGTGGTGGTCTTCCCGGAGGAGCCCTGCCAGCTGATGGTCCAGCCGCCGGCCTGGTTGCCGATGTCGTCGGCGTTGGACCCGGCGACGTACACCTTCTGGGAGGGCTTGAGGGGCAGGACGGCCCCGTCGTTCTTCAGCAGCACCTGGGACCTGGCCACCGCCTCACGGGCCACCGCGCGGTGCCCGGCCGAGCCGACCTCGTCCAGGTGGGTGGTGTCCGCGTACGGCTTCTCGAAGAGACCGAGGCGGAATTTCTGGGTGAGGATGCGGGCGACGGCGTCGTCGATCCGGGCCTCGGGGACGCGGCCCGCCGCCACCTCGTCCTTCAGGGTCTTCGTGAAGTCCTGGTACGCGGTCGGGACCATGATCATGTCGAGTCCGGCGTTGACCGACGTGACGACGTCACTCGCGTAGTCGCCGGGGATCTGGTCGATGGCCTGCCAGTCGCTGATGACGAAGCCCTCGAATCCCATCCGGTCCTTGAGGACACCGTTGATCATCTCGGCGTTGGCGTGCATCTTCACCGGGCCCTTGTCGTCGCCCAGGATGTCCAGCGAGGAGTACGAGGGCATGACCGTGCCGACGCCGCGCCCGACCGACTCCTCGAACGGGGAGAGGTGAACGGCCTCCAGTTCGTCGCGGGTGACCTCGGTGACGCCCTGGTCGACCGTGTACGAGCCGGTGGTGGAGGAGCCGTACGCGGTGCCGCCGTCGCCGACGAAGTGCTTGGCACTGCCCAGCACCTTGTCGTTGCGGTGCAGGTCCTTGCCCGACGGGCTGCCCTGCATGCCCTGGATGACCGTCCCCATGGCCTCGACCAGGGCGGGGTCCTCGCCGAACGCCTCGTAGGAGCGGCCCCAGCGTTCGTCGCGGGTGACGCAGACGCAGGGGGCGAAGTCCCACGGGACGCCGGTGGCGCGCACTTCCTTCGCCGTGATCGCACCGGTCCGCTCCGCGCTCTCGGGGTCGCGGCCCGCGCCGATGCCGATGTTGTGCGGCATGATCGTCGCACCGACCACGTTGTTGTGCCCGTGCACCGCGTCCACGCCGTGGATCAGGGGGATCTGGAAGCGGGTCGTCCGGGTGCGCAGCTGGTAGGCGTCGGTCATCTTCGCCCAGGCGGCCGCCGTGTTGGGGGTGGGGACCGAGCCGCCGCCGGAGAGCAGTGAGCCGAGGCCGTAGGCGGCGATGTCGCCGGGGGCGCGGAGCGCGTTGCGCTCGGCCTGGGTCATCTGGCCGGCCTTCTCGGCGGGCGACATGCGCCCCAGGAGATCCGCGACCCGCTGCTTCACGGGCAGCTTCGCGTTCTGGTACGGGAGTCCGTGCGCGTCGATGACGACCTGCGGGTTCTCCTCGGGGGCCTTGGCTCCGGTGACGGTCAGCTCCAGCGCGATCGTCTTCGCCCCGGCGGGCTTCGGGGCCCTCGCCGTGCGGACGGTCACCTCGTGGGTGGTGCCGGAAGCGGTGCCCGCGGGGAAGGTGTGGCTGCCGGTGGCCGGGGTGTAGTCCTTCCCGGCCTCGGCCGTGCCGCCCTTCGTGGTGTACGTGACGGTGACGGGCTCCTCGGTGGGGACGGAGCCGGTGGTGGCCACGGAGAGCGCCAACTGTGCCGTTGCGCCGTTCTTGACCGGGCGGACGGCCGTGTCGGTGACCACGCTCGCGGTGGGCGCCCGGTGCGCCTTGCCGGGCGGCTCGACGGCGTCCGTGGCGAACGCCCCGGGTGCTCCGTAGGGGACGGCGAGGAGGGTGGCCAGCACGGCCGCGGCGGCGAGGGCGGCCGTCGCGGAGCTGCTCCGGCCCGTCCGGGGCCGAACGCGGGGGTGCGGTGTACGAGGCATGGGGGGGTGCTCTCTCTCCTGGTGCGGTCGGGGTTCCGGACGTGCCTATGACCGTGCTCATGAGGGATGGGCTTCGGTGCGGGGGGACGGTGCTTCGGTGCGAGGGGGAAGCGCCGGGGGACTCTCACGGCGGGTGAGGCGGATCGTGTCGCGATACCACTTGGCGCTGTCCTTGAGCGTGCGGACCTGGGTGTCGTAGTCCACCCGGACGATGCCGAACCGTTTGTCGTAGCCGTACGCCCACTCGAAGTTGTCCAGCAGCGACCAGGCGAAGTAGCCCCGGACGTCGGCCCCTCGCGCGCGGGCGGCGACGACGGCGGCGATGTGGTCGGCGAGGTAGGCCGTGCGGTCGGCGTCGGGGACGGAGCCGTCGGCGGCGACGGTGTCGTCGAAGGCGGCGCCGTTCTCCGTGATGACGGTCGGCAGCGCGTAGTCGCGCTGCAACCGCACGAGCAGGTCGGTGAGTTCGGTGGGGGTGATCTCCCAGTCCATCGCGGTACGGGGCAGGTCCCGCTCCACCACCCGGGTGACGGGGAGCCCGTCGGCCCCGGTGGCCGATCCGTCCTCGGTGACGCCGGAGAACCGCATGCCCCGGTAGAAGTTGACGCCGAGGACGTCGAGCGGGGCGGCGATGGCGGCCAGATCGCCGTCCCTGACCGGGAGTTCGATGTGCTGGGCGGCCAGGTCCGCGACGACGTCCTCGGGGTAGCGGCCGTGGACGAGCGGGTCGAGGTAGAGCCGGGCGCCCATGCCGTCGGCGCGGCGGCACGCCTCACGGTCGGCCGCGCTGTCGGTCTCGGGGGTGGCGGTGCCCAGGTTGAGGGTGATGCCCAGCTCCAGGGGGTTGCTCCCGGCCGCGTCCCGCAGCGCTCCGGCGGCCAGACCGTGGCCCAGGAGCAGGTGGTGGACGGCGCCCATGGCGTCGCCGAGGTCGCGGCGGCCGGGGGCGTGCACCCCGTAGGCGTAACCGAGCATCGCCGAGCACCAGGGCTCGTTGAGCGTGGTCCAGTGCTCGACCCGGTCGCCGAGGGCCCCGTACGCGAGGGCGGCGTACTCCGCGAAGCGCAGGGCGGTGTCCCGCGCGGGCCAGCCGCCCGCGTCCTCCAGCTCCTGCGGCAGGTCCCAGTGGTACAGGGTGATCCAGGGGGTGATGCCGCGCCCCTGGACCTCGTCGACCAGGCGTTTGTAGAAGTCGAGGCCCTTGGCGTTTGCGGGGCCCCGGCCGCCCGGCTGGATGCGGGGCCAGGCGAGCGAGAAGCGGTACGTGTCGATGCCGAGGCCCGCGATCAGCTCCACGTCCTCGGGCATCCGGTGGTAGTGGTCGCAGGCCACATCGCCCCGCTCGCCGCCCTCGACGGCCCCGGGCACTTGGCAGAAGGTGTCCCAGATGGACGGGGTGCGGCCGTCCTCGGCCACGGCTCCCTCGATCTGGTACGAGGAGGTGGCGACGCCCCAGCGGAAGTCGGCCGGGAGCCCTCGCACGGGGGCCGGACGGAGGAGTCGCTGCGGGGTGGGGGCGAGGTTCATCGGTCTCCGTACGTAGGGAGGGGAGGAGCCCAGGTCAGGTGTGCAGGTGGCAGGCGACCGCGCGGCCGGGTCCGTCGGCGGGCGGGGTCAGCATCGGGATCTGTCCGGCGCACGGCTCGAAGGCCTTGCCGCAGCGCGGGTGGAAGGCGCAGCCGGTGGGCATCGCGGAGAGGTGGGGCGGGGAGCCGGGGATGCCGGTCAGTTCGCGCCGGGGGCCGTGGAGCGCGGGGAAGGAGTGGAGCAGCCCGTCGCTGTACGGGTGCCGGGGGTCGCGGTAGATCTCCGCCGCACCCGCCTGCTCCACGATGCGGCCCCCGTACATGATCGCGATCCGGTCCGAGAATTCGATCAGGAGGGAGATGTCGTGGGTGATGAACACGACCGAGAAGTTCAGCTGTTCCCTCAACCGGACGAGTCGTCGCAGGATCTGCCGCTGCATGACGACGTCGAGCGCGGTGGTCGGCTCGTCCATGATGACGATCTCGGGTTCCAGGGCGAGCGCCATGGCGATCATCACGCGCTGGCGCATTCCGCCGGAGAGCTGGTGCGGGTAGGCGGCGAGCCGGTCGGCGGAGATGCCGACCAGGTTGAGCAACTCCTGTGCTCGTGCGGTGCGTTGGCGCTTCTTCAGTTCGGGCCGGTGGGCGGCGAGGACGTCGGTGAGCTGGCTGTGGACGGTGTGCACCGGGTTGAGGGAGTTCATCGCCCCCTGGAAGACGATGGACAGCTCCTGCCAGCGGAAGGCGCGCAGCTGGTGCGGGGCGAGGGACAGGATGTCGACGCGGTCGCCGCCGGGCCGGTGGTAGTGGACCTCTCCCCCGGTGATGACGCCGGGCGGGGACAGCAGCCGGGTCACCGCGTAGGCGAGGGTGGACTTGCCCGAGCCCGACTCGCCCGCGAGGCCGAGGACTTCGCCGCGGTGGAGGGTCAGGTCGATGTCGCGCAGGGCGTGGACGGCGTTGGCGTCGGTGCCGTAGTCGACGTTGAGTCCGCTGACGGTCAGGACCGGCTCGGCGCTCATGGGCGCGGCTCCTTGCTGCTCTGCCCGGGGTGGCCCGCACCGGGGGCCTTCCGGGCCACGGGGGTGAAGCCGACGCGCATCCTGACCTTCCGGGAGGATCCGGTGGCGGTGCGCAGGCGGGGGTTGACGAACTCGTCGATGCCGAAGTTGATGAGGGCGAGCGCGGTGCCCAGCAGGGCGATGCAGAGGCCGGCCGGGACGAACCACCACCAGGCTCCCTGGGCGAGGGCCTGGTTGGACTGGGCCCAGAAGAGCACGGTGCCCCAGTTCCAGTGGGAGATGTCGGCGACGCCGATGAAGGCGAGGGTGATCTCGGTGAGGACCGCGAAGATGACCGTGCCGACGAAACCGGAGGCGATGACGGCGGTGAGGTTCGGCAGGATCTCGAAGAGGATGATCCGGGGGGTCGACTCGCCCGTGGCGCGGGCGGCCTCCACGTAGTCGCGGCGGCGCAGCGACAGGGTCTGGGCGCGGAGGATCCTCGCCCCCCAGGCCCAGGAGGTCAGGGCGATGGCGACCGCGATGACGATGTCCCCGGTGTCGGGGACGAAGCTCGCGACGATGATGATCAGCGGGAGTCCGGGCAGCACCAGGAAGATGTTGGAGAGCGCCGAGAGGATCTCGTCGACGGCCCCGCCGAGGAATCCGGCGCTGACCCCGATGAGGACGGACAGGGCGGTCGCGATGACGGCGGCCAGCAGCCCGACGACGAGGACGCCCCGGGTGCCGACGAGGATCTGCGAGAAGACGTCCTGCCCGGTGTGCGTGGTGCCGAACCAGTGTGCGCCGGAAGGAGGTTGGAGCAGCTGGTCGCTCATCGCGTCGGGGTCGTAGGGCGCGAGCCAGGGCCCGGCGACGGCCAGCAGGACGAAGAACGCCAGCAGGATCAGGCCGGTGCGGGTCTTCCCGCCGCGCAGGAACCGGAGCCGGGCCCGGCGGGTGGGCGGCGCGGGCGGGGGTGCGCCGTCGAGGACGGCGACATCGGTGGCGGTGACGGACATGGGGCCTCAGCCCTTCCGGGTACGGGGTCGGGCGGCGCGGACGGCGGGGACGGGCACGGTCTATGCCTCCTTCCGGGTACGGGGGTCGAGGGCGGCGTAGACGAGGTCGGCCAGCAGGTTCGCGGCGAGGACGGAGAGCGTGATGATCAGGAAGACGCCCTGCATCAGGGGGTAGTCCTTGCCGCCGACCGCCTGGAGCAGCTGGAAGCCGATGCCCGGGTAGGTGAAGACCATCTCGACGAGCAGGGTGCCGCCGACGATGAAGCCGAGGGAGAGGGCGAAGCCGGAGATGTTGGGGAGCACCGCGTTGCGGGCCGCGTAGCCGAACATCACGCGCCGCTCGGACAGGCCCTTGGCCTGCGCCACCATCACGTAGTCCTCGGAGGAGACGGTGACCATCATGTTGCGCATGCCGAGGATCCAGCCGGCGACCGCGCTGAGGACGATCGTCACGCCGGGCAGGACCGCGTGGTAGAGGGCGCTGGAGATGAACGGCCAGTCGAAGGCCGGGACGAGCGCGTTGTCGTAGCCGCCGGAGTTCGGGAACAGCGACCACTTCTCGGCGAACAGGGCGATGGCGACGAGGCCGAGCCAGAAGTACGGGATGGAGGAGATGAAGGTGGTGACCGGCAGCAGGGAGTCGAGCCAGGAGCCGCGCTTCCAGCCGCTGTAGACGCCGATGCCGGTACCGAGGACGAAGCTGATCAGCGTGGTCACGCCGACCAGGGCCAGTGTCCAGGGCAGGGACTGGCCGATGACCTCGCTGACCGGGGTGGGGAAGAAGGTGAAGGAGAGGCCGAGGTCGCCGTCGAGGAGGTGGGCCCAGTAGTCGGTGTACTGCTGCCACATCGACTGCTGCTCGTCCAGGCCGAACAGGGCCTTGAGGGAGTCGATGGCCTTGGTGTCGAGCTGCCCCTGGTAGCGGCTGAGGAGGGCCTGGACGGGGTCGCCCGGCATGAGCCGGGGGATGAGGAAGTTGATGGTGATCGCGGCCCACGCGGTGACGGCGTAGAAGGCGAGGCGCTGGAGGATGTACTTCACCGGGTGGCCTCCTTCACGGCCGTGCGGTCCGCCACCGGTTCCGTGCCGTTCGCCGCCGCCCCGTCGTACAGCCAGCAGGCCGCCCACTGCCCGTCCGGCAGGTCGAAGCGCGGCGGGAGTTCGGTGCGGCAGCGTTCCATCGCCTTGGGGCAGCGGGGGTGGAAGCGGCAGCCGGCGGGC
>NZ_JAAXYC010000281.1 GCF_018619185.1 Streptomyces sp. McG3
GCTCGGCGGGGTGATCGGGGCGGGGCTGTTCGTGGGCTCCGGCGCGGGGATCGCGGTGGCGGGGCCCGCCATCGTCGTCTCGTATCTGATCGCGGGGGCGCTCGCGATGCTGGTGATGCGGATGCTGGGCGAGATGTCCTCGGCGATGCCCGCCTCCGGTTCCTTCTCCGTCCACGCCGAGCGGGCGCTCGGGCGGTGGGCCGGGTTCAGTGTCGGCTGGCTGTACTGGTTCCTGCTGGTGGTGGTCCTCGCCGTGGAGGCGACGGCGGCCGCGCAGATCGCCCATGGCTGGGTGCCGGGCGTCGAACCGTGGGCGTGGGTGCTGGTGTTCATGGTGGTGTTCACCGCGGCGAACCTGACGGCGGTGAAAAACTTCGGCGAGTTCGAGTTCTGGTTCGCCTCCTTGAAGGTCGGCGCGATCGTGGTCTTCCTGGTGCTCGGGGTGCTGGCCGTCCTCGGATGGCTCCCGGACACCGATCCGGCCGGGATGACCAATCTGACGGGCCAGGGCGGCTTCCTGCCGAACGGCTGGGGCGGGGTCGTCTCCGGTGTGCTGACCGTGGTCTTCGCCTTCGGCGGTCTGGAGGTCGTCACCATCGCCGCCGCCGAGACGGACGACCCGGCGCGCGCGGTGGGGCGTGCGGTGCGCAGCGCGGTGGTGCGCATCCTCTTCTTCTACGTCGGCTCGATGCTGGTGATCGTGACCGTGCTGCCGTGGACCGCGCAGCAGGCGGGCCTGAGCCCGTATGTGAAGGTGCTGGACGCGATCGGGGTGCCGTCGGCCGGGCAGATCATGAACATCGTGGTGTTCGTGGCGCTGCTCTCGGCGCTCAACGCCAATCTGTACGGCTCCTCCCGCATGATCTTCTCGCTGGCGGAGCGCGGTGAGGCCCCGCGCGGGCTGCTGAAGGTCTCGGGCGCCCCCGGGGCGGGCGGTGTGCCCCGGCGGGCGGTGCTGGCCTCGGTGGCCTTCGGCTTCGTCTCCGTGCTGCTCAACCTGGTGTGGCCGGACACGGTGTTCCTCTACATGCTCAACTCGGTCGGCGCGGTGCTGCTGTTCGTGTGGGCGCTGATCGCCGCCTCCCAACTGCGGCTGCGCGCCCGGCTGGAGCAGGAGGCCCCCGAGGCGCTCACGCTGCGGATGTGGTGGTTCCCGTATCTGACCTGGGTGACGCTGGCCGGGCTGTTCGGGGTGCTGGTGCTGATGCTGACCGACGAGGCGGCGCGCCCGCAGGTGCTGTGGTCGGCCGGGGCGACGGCGTTGGTGCTGCTGGTGGCCGTGGGGCGGCAGCGGCGGGAGAAGCGCGGAGGTTCGCCCGCTGCCGACCGGTAGGCGGGTGTACACCTTGTGTGAGCCTGGTGACCGTATAGCGGACACCTGTTCCCTGTGAGCGGTGCGGATGCTCAGACTGTGGGTTCGTCCCCTGTCTCAGCTACCGAACAGAGCCTGTCCATGCCTCGGACCTCCGCGTCTCCCCCCACCGCTGACTCCGCGGCCCCCGCCGGCCCCTCGGCGGACTCCGCGCTCACCCACGGACTCAAACAGCGTCACCTCTCGATGATCGCCCTCGGCGGGGTGATCGGCGCCGGGCTGTTCGTCGGCTCGGGCGCCGGGATCGCCGCGGCGGGGCCCTCGATCATCGTCGCGTACGCCATCTCCGGGCTGCTCGTGATGATGGTGATGCGCATGCTGGGCGAGATGTCGGCCGCCAATCCGGCCTCCGGTTCCTTCTCCGTGCACGCCGAGCGGGCGATCGGCCCGTGGGCCGGGTTCACCGCGGGCTGGTCCTTCTGGTTCCTCCTCTGCGTCGCCGTGGGCCTGGAAGGCATCGGGGCCGCGCAGATCGTCAGCGGCTGGCTGCCGGGGACACCGGAGTGGGCGTGGGTCGCCCTGTTCATGGTGATCTTCCTCGGGACGAACCTGGCCGCCGTGAAGAACTTCGGCGAGTTCGAGTTCTGGTTCGCCGCGCTCAAGGTCATCGCGATCACCCTGTTCCTGGTGCTCGGCCTGCTGGCGATCTTCGGCGTGCTGCCCGACACGGACGCGCCCGGCCTGTCCAACCTCTCCGGGGACGGCGGCTTCCTCCCCAAGGGCATGGACGGGTTCATCATCGGACTCCTCGCCTCCGTCTTCGCGTACGGCGGTCTGGAGACCGTCACCATCGCGGCGGCCGAGTCCGAGAACCCGGTGCAGGGCGTCGCGAAGGCGGTCCGTACGGCGATGTGGCGCATCGCGGTGTTCTACATCGGCTCGATGGCGGTCATCGTCACGCTGGTCCCCTGGGACGACCCGAAGGTCGCCGAGGTCGGCCCCTTCTACGCGATGCTCGACCACCTCGGCATCGGGTCCGCCGCGCAGATCATGAACGTGGTCATCCTCATCGCCCTGCTCTCCGCGATGAACGCCAACATCTACGGCGCGTCCCGCATGGCCCGGTCGCTGGTCGCCCGGGGCCAGGGCCCGGCCGTGCTCGGGAAGATCTCCTCCGGGGTGCCGCGCAACGCCGTGCTGTTCTCCTCGGTCTTCGGCTTCGCGTGCGTGCTGCTCAGCTACTGGCGTCCGGACGACGTCTTCCCGTGGCTGCTGAACATGATCGGCGCGGTGATCCTGGTGGTGTGGATCTTCATCGCCGCCTCCCAGCTGATCCTGCGCGGCCGCACCGAGCGGGAGGCGCCCGAGAAGCTGGTCGTGCGGATGTGGTTCTTCCCCGTCGGCACGATCGTCGCCCTGGCCGCCATGGTGGGCATCTTCCTGCTGATGCTGCGCCAGCCGGACACCCGGGACCAGCTGCTGGCCACGGGAGCGCTGACCGTGGTGCTGATCGGCATCGGCCTCGTACGCCAGCGGCGACGGGGCGGTGAGGGCGAGAGCAGCGCCGGCGGTGACGACACGGCCGGGGTCCCGGCGCAGCGGAAGTAGCTGCCGCTCCCCACCGTCTCGCGGTACCGGTTCCCGCACGACCTCTGCGAACGCCGGGCTCCTCCTCGTACGATCGGGGCGGAGCCCGGCGTTTCGGCGTCCGGCGTTCCGGTGTGTGGTTCCGGCGCCGCCTGCACCCGTGACCAACAGGACATCGCAGGGCCGGGTACCGTACGCCGGGCCGTCATCCGCCCTCGCTTCCGTGGTGGCTCCACCCACCCGAGGAGCCGTCATGTCCGTTGCCCCCAGGCGTCGTTCGATCCTCCTGGCCACCGCCGCCGTCACCGCCGCGGCCACCGCCCCGGCCGTCGCCGCACCCGCAGCCGAGCGCCGGCCCCACCGCCCGTCGGGCCCCCTGGTCATCGGGCATCGCGGGGCGGCGGGCTGGCGGCCGGAGCACACCGCCGACGCGTACACCTATGCCGTACGGGCCGGGGCCGACTGGATCGAGCCGGACCTCGTGCCGACGAAGGACCACGTCCTGGTCGTGCGGCACGAGAACGAGATCGGCGGGACGACGGACGTCGCCGACCGCCCGGAGTTCGCGGACCGACGCACCACGAAGACCGTCGACGGCAAGGCGGTGACCGGCTGGTTCACCGAGGACTTCCTCCTGCGCGAGCTGCGGACGCTGCGCACGGTGGAGCGGCTTCCGCTGGTCCGCGACCGCAACACGGTCTTCGACGGGCGGGGCTCGGTGATGACCTTCCGGGAGGTGATCGACCTGGCCCGGCGGCTGTCCCGGGAGTCGGGCCGGCGGATCGCGGTGTTCCCGGAGACGAAGCACCCGACGTACTTCCGTTCGATCGGGCTGCCGCTGGAGGAGGAGCTGATCCGGGTGATCCGCCGGAACCGGCTGACCGCCCGGGACTGCGTCGTCCAGTCCTTCGAACCCGCGAGCCTGCGCCGGGTGGCCGCGGCCCGCCTCGGCCTCCCGCTGTGGCAGGCGCTGGGCACGAGCGGCGGCCCGTACGGGCACGGGGTCACCTACCGGGACATGATGACCCCGGCCGGGCTCCGCGAGATCGCCTCGTACGCGGAGTGGATCGGCCCGGACAAGTCCTCGCTCGTCCCGCCGGGCACCCTGCTGGCGGACGCCCACGCGGCGGGCCTGAAGGTCGGCGCGTACACCTTCCGGGCGGAGAACCAGTACCTCCCGGCCGCGTACCGCCGGGGCAGTGCGCC
This sequence comes from Streptomyces sp. McG3, assembly GCF_018619185.1. Taxonomy (GTDB): domain Bacteria; phylum Actinomycetota; class Actinomycetes; order Streptomycetales; family Streptomycetaceae; genus Streptomyces. The sequence goes on from NZ_JAAXYC010000281.1 coordinate 4,106, forward strand.
CACCGCCTTCGGCGACGCGTTCGCCGAGTACGCCTTCCACTACGGGCAGGGCGTGGACGCGGTGGTGACGGACTTCCCGGACCTCGCCGCGCAGGCCAGGGACGACCTGCGGCGGTAGCGCCGGGGAGGGATCGCGTACGGCCGCGCGGGGCGGGGCGGATGTGGAAACGTTCGGGTGACAGCGCTTCCTCCGGCCCGGAAGGGACCACGCCATGACCGCCCCGCACGTCTTCCCCCTGGAGCCCACCCCGATACGCGTGGCCGACCAGGTCCTCGACGATCTGCGCGCCCGTCTCGCACGGACCCGACCGCCACTGGACGAGGGGAACGAGGACGGGTCCTACGGCGTTCCGGAGAGCTTTCTGCGTGAGCTGGTCGCCCACTGGCGGGACGGCTACGACTGGCGCGCCGCCGAGGCCGCCGTCAACGCCCACGAGCAGTACCGGGTGAGCGTCGACGGCGTGCCCGTGCACTTCATGCGCGAGCCCGGCCGGGGCCCCCGCCCGGTCCCGCTGATCCTCACCCACGGCTGGCCGTGGACGTTCTGGCACTGGTCGAAGGTGATCGGCCCGCTCGCGGACCCGGCGGCGTACGGCGGCGACCCGGCCGACGCGTTCGACGTCATCGTGCCGTCGCTGCCCGGTTTCGGTTTCCCCGGCCCGCTCACCGGCTTTCCGGACGTCAACTTCTGGAAGGTGGCCGACCTCTGGCACACCCTGATGACCGAGACGCTGGGATACGGGAAGTACGCCGCCGGGGGCTGCGACATCGGCGGGATCGTCTCCAGCCAGCTCGGCCACAAGTACGCCGACGAGCTGTACGGCATCCACATCGGCTCCGGGCTGCCGCTCGACTTCTTCACCGGCCCCCGCGCCTGGGACTTCGCCCGGAACCGCCCCCTCTCCGACGACCAGCCCGCCGACGTCCGCGCCCGCATCGTCGAGCAGGACCGCCGCTGGGCTCCGCACCTCGCCGTGCACATGCTCGACGGCGCCACGCTGGCCCACGGGCTGAGCGACTCCCCCGCCGGGCTGCTCGCCTGGCTGCTGGAGCGGTGGAACGCCTGGAGCGACAACGGCGGCGACCTGTCGTCCGTCTTCAGCAAGGACGATCTGCTGACCCACGCCACGATCTACTGGGTCAACAACTCCATCGCCACGTCGATGCGTTACTACGCCAACGCCAACCGCTACCCCTGGGCCCCGGCCCACGACCGCACCCCGGTCGTGCAGGCCCCGGTGGGCCTCACCCTCGTCACCTACGAGAACCCGCCCGGCGTCCACACCGCCGACGAGCGCGTCCGGGCGTTCGAGAACGGCCCGCAGGCGGCCTGGTTCAACCACGTCAACGTCAACGCGCATGACCACGGGGGCCACTTCATCCCGTGGGAGAACCCCGACGCGTGGGTGAGCGACCTGCGCCGCACCTTCCGCGGCCGCAGGCCCTGAACGATCCCGTCCAGGGCCTGCCGGGTTTCGTCAGCGGGTGGTGCGCCTGCTCGCCGTGGTCTTCTTGACCGCCTTCTTCGCGGTCTTCTTCGCCGGGGCGGGCAGCGCCGTCTTCTTGGCGGGGGTGCGCTTGGCGGCGGCCCGCTTCGGGGACGCGGCCTCGGCGGCCGCCTCCTCGGTGACGGCGCCGGCGTTCGACAGGGTGCCGGAGCCGGACTCCAGGTGGGCCCGGACGAACCACTGGAACTGCTCCAGACCGCGCAGGTGCTCGATGAGCAGGTCCTCGGTGACGGGGTCGATCCCGCCGGCCTTCTCGACCGCCTCGCGGTGGCCCCCGATGACGCCCGTGTAGACGAGGTCCAGGGCGCCGAGGTGGGCGATGGCGTCGGCGCGCCCGACGCTGTAGTCGTTCCAGGTCCGCTCCCTGACCAGGGCGCCCGGGGTGCCGTTCGGCTCGCCGCCGAGGGCGGAGATGCGCTCGGCGGCGGCGTCGGCCATGTCCCGTACGGCGGTGGTCTGCGGGTCGAGCATCTCGTGGACGGCGATGAAGTGCGGCCCGACGACGTTCCAGTGGATGTGCTTGAGCGTGAGCGCGAGGTCGTTGAGCGCGTGCAGGCGCAGCGTCAGGAGGTCGATGATCTGTCGGCCCTCGTCGACGCCGAGGCCGGGAACGGTGTATCGGGGGGTGCGTGCGGGGGACATGGGACTCCTCTGTGGGGTGAACAACGGCGATGGTGTTGGTGGGTGGTGGTGGTCGCCGGTGGCTGGCGGCAGCCGGTGGGTGGTGGTGGTCGGCTAGCCGACGTCTCCGGTGCCGCCCTCGGTCGGAGCCGCGCCGGGGCGCTCCCCGCCGGGCCGGACGGGTCCGGCCGCCGCGCGGATGCTCTCCCGCGCGGCGTCGGCGACCGCGCGGGGCGTGATGCCGAACTCCTCGTACAGGCGCTCGTAGGGGGCGGACGCGCCGAAGTGCTCCAGGCTGACCGTGCGGCCCGCGTCCCCCACGACGTCCCGCCACCCCTGGGCCACGGCGGCCTCGACGCTGACCCGGGCCCGGACGCCGGGCGGCAGGACGGCGTCCTGGTAGGCGTACGGCTGCTCGGCGAACCACTCGCGGCAGGGCAGGGAGACCACGCGCGCGTCGCGCCCCTCGGCGGCCAGCAACTCCCGGGCTTCCAGGGCGATGTGGACCTCCGATCCGGTCGCGACGAGGATGACGTCGGGCGTCCCGCCCCGGCTGTCGGCGAGTACGTAGCCGCCCCGGGCGGCCCCCTCGGCGGGGGCGTACGCGCCGTTCCCGCGCTCCAGGACGGGCAGCGGCTGCCGGGTCAGGGCGAGACCGGCGGGCCGGTCGTGGTGCTCCAGGACGGTGCGCCAGCACACGGCTGTCTCGTTCGCGTCGGCGGGCCGTACGACGTCCAGTCCGGGGATCGCGCGGAGGGCGGCCAGTTGCTCGACGGGCTGGTGGGTGGGTCCGTCCTCGCCCAGGCCGATGGAGTCATGGGTCCAGACGTAGGTGACCGGGAGCTTCATCAGGGCGGCGAGCCGGACGGCCGGGCGCATGTAGTCGCTGAAGATCAGGAACGTACCGCCGTAGGGGCGGGTGAGGCTCTGGAGCGCGACGCCGTTGAGGATCGCGCCCATGGCGTGCTCGCGGATGCCGAAGTGGAGCGTGCGGCCGTAGGGGTTGCCGGGGAACTCGCCGGTCTGCCTGGACTCCGGCACGAAGGACGGCTCGCCCTCCATGGTGGTGTTGTTGCTCCCCGCGAGGTCGGCCGAGCCGCCCCACAGCTCGGGCAGCACGGGCGCCAGCGCGGTGAGCACATCGCCGGACGCCTTGCGGGTGGCGATGCCCTTGGGGTCGGCGTCGAAGACGGGGAGGCTGTCGGTCCAGCCCTCGGGGAACCTCTGCTCCCGCAGCCGGTCGAGGAGTTCGGCGCGCCCGGGGTGGGCGGAGCGCCACTCCTGATAGCCGGGCTCCCAGGCGCGGTGGGCCTCGGCCCCGCGCTCGACGACCGCGCGGGCGTGATTCAGCACGTCGTCCTCGACGGCGAAGTCGGCGTCCGGGTCGAAGCCGAGCAGTTTCTTGGTGGCGGCGACCTCGTCGTCGCCGAGCGCGGAGCCGTGGGCCTTGCCGGTGTTCTGCTTGGTGGGCGCGGGCCAGCCGATGATCGTGCGCAGCAGGATCAGGGAGGGCCGGCCGCGCTCGCTCTTCGCGGCCTCGACGGCGGCGAGCAGGGCGTCGACGTCCTCGACGTAGTCGCCGGTGCGGGTGAAGTCGACCGTCTGGACGTGCCAGCCGTACGCGGCGTAGCGGGCGGTGACGTCCTCGCTGAAGGAGATGTCGGTGTCGTCCTCGATGGAGATGTGGTTGGAGTCGTAGAAGACGACCAGATTCCCGAGCTCCTGGTGTCCCGCCAGGGAACTGGCCTCGGACGTCACGCCCTCCATCAGGTCGCCGTCGGAGGCGACGACGTACACGTGGTGGTCGAAGGGGCTCGTGCCGGCCGGGGCGTCGGGGTCGAGGAGGCCGCGCTCGCGCCGGGCTGCCATGGCCATGCCGACGGCGGAGGCCAGTCCCTGTCCCAGCGGGCCGGTGGTGATCTCGACGCCCCTGGAGTGCTGGTACTCCGGGTGGCCGGGCGTGGCGGAACCCCAGGTGCGCAGCGACTCCAGGTCCGTCAGCTCCATGCCGTAGCCGCTCAGGTACAGCTGGATGTAGAGGGTGAGGCTGGAGTGGCCGCAGGACAGCACGAAGCGGTCCCGGCCGAGCCACTGGTCGTCGGCCGGGTCGTGCCGCATGACCTGCTGGAACAGCAGGTACGCCAGCGGGGCCAGGCTCATCGCGGTGCCGGGGTGACCGTGGCCCGCCTTCTGCACCGCGTCGGCCGCCAGCACCCGCACGGTGTCGACGGCGCGGACGTCCAGCGGCCCCCAGCCCGCCGCGTCCGCGAGGGGCGGGGCCAGGCGCGGATCACGACCGTCGTTCGGGCCGTTCGGCGTTTCGGGGAGTGCCATCAAGTCCTCCTGATCAGCGGGGCGGGCGGGCAACAGGCGGCGCGGCCGGGTTCCGGCCCCGGGCCACCCGGCTGTCCGGCCGGGTCCCCCGGAACGACGGGACCAAACGCGCGACGGCGTACGCAGCACGGAATAAGGAGCAAATCACCTTTGCCGGGCAAACAGCAGGAAGAGAGGGGGAGAGGGAAGGCTGCGCCGCAGGTCCTAGGCCGAAGGGCTGATCACTTGGGCGACACTCCTGCTGTTAGCCTGCTCTTGCATATAGCTTGCAATAACAACTGGACGGCATTCCCAGCAGTCGGAGGGCTCGCATCATGGCCACGTACACGCTCCCGGAACTCCCGTACGACTACGCGGCGCTCGAACCGGTCATCAACCCGCAGATCATCGAGCTGCACCACGACAAGCACCACGCCGCGTACGTCAAGGGCGCGAACGACACCCTGGAGCAGCTGGAAGAGGCCCGCGACAAGGAGGCCTGGGGCGCGATCAACGGCCTTCAGAAGAACCTCGCGTTTCACCTCTCCGGCCACATCCTGCACTCGATCTACTGGCACAACATGACCGGCGACGGCGGCGGCGAGCCCCTCGCGGCGGACGGCGTGGGCGACCTCGCCGACGCGATCACCGAGTCCTTCGGCTCCTACGCGGGCTTCAAGTCCCAGCTGACGAAGGCCGCGGCGACCACCCAGGGCTCCGGCTGGGGCGTGCTCGCGTACGAGCCCGTGAGCGGCAAGCTGATCGTCGAACAGGTATACGACCACCAGGGCAACGTCGGCCAGGGCTCGGTCCCGGTCCTCGTGTTCGACGCCTGGGAGCACGCCTTCTACCTGCAGTACAAGAACCAGAAGGTGGACTTCATCGAGGCGATGTGGCGGGTCGTCAACTGGCAGGACGTGGCGAAGCGTTACGCCGCCGCCAAGGAGCGCGCGAACGTGCTGCTGCTCGCCCCCTGACCGGACACCGGCGCACCGCACCACCACAGACGCCCTGCCTCGTGATCGTCTTCTCAACCTTCACCGGGGCAGGCGGATGAACGGAGAGCCCCCGCGAGGACATGACTCGCGGGGGCTCTCCCATGGGAGCTGCTTAGCTATTTAGCTCATGTGCTAAAAATGTACACATGGAATCACCCACCGTTCCGGCCGATGACGAGGCGAGCGCCTTCCGCGCGCTCGCCGATCCCACCCGCCGCCAGATCCTGGAGGATCTGCGGGGCGGCGAGCTGGCCGCCGGGGAGATCGCGAGCCGGTTCTCGATCAGCGCCCCGTCCATCTCCCGCCACCTGGGCGTGCTCAAGGGGGCCGGGCTCGTCACCGAGCGCCGGGACGCCAACCGCATCCTCTACTCGCTCGCCGAGGAGCGGCTCGCCCTGTGCGTGGGGCGCTTCCTCAGCACCGTGTGCCCCGAGCAGATCGTGCTCCGCAACACCAAGTGGCGCTCCGCGCCGGAAGGCGACGCCTCATGATCCGGCCCCGCCTCGCCAGTGTCATCGAACGCCGCCTCCTGGTGAACTACCGGGTCGACCGTCACATCGCGGCGGCCCTGCTGCCCGCGCCGCTGCGGCCCCAACTGGTGCGCGGTCAGGCGGTGGCCGGGATCTGTCTGCTGCGGATCGGCGGCGTCCGCCCCGCCTGGGCCCCCGCCACGACCGGGCTGACCAGCGAGAACGCGGCGCACCGGATCTCCGTGGAGTGGGACGGGCCGGACGGCGTCGAGCGCGGCGTCTACATTCCGCGCCGCGACACCGCCTCCCGCCTCAACGCCTTCGCGGGCGGGCGGATCTACCCGGGCGAGCACGGCCGCGCCGACTTCACGGTGCGGGAGGACGCCGAGTCCGTACGGGTGGCCTTCGCGACCCGGGACGGCGAGGTGGAGGTGGACGCGACCGTGGAGCCGGCCGACGAACTGCGCGGCAGCGGGCTGTTCACGGACCTGGCGGAGGCGTCGGAGTTCTTCCGCCGCGGCCGGCGGGGCCTCTCCCCCAACAGCGGCGGGGACCACCTGGACGTCCTGGAGCTGTCCACGGACGCGTGGAAGGTGACGGCGGGTCGGCCCGTCTCCGTACGCTCCTCGTTCTTCGAGGACCTGGACCGCTTCCCGCCGGGCAGCGCGGTGCTGGACAGCGCGCTGGTGATGCGGGGCGTGGCGGCGGACTGGTCGCAGGGGGAGCCGTTCCGGCTGGGGTGCGG
>NZ_JAAXYC010000282.1 GCF_018619185.1 Streptomyces sp. McG3
TGCCCAAGGGTCTGTCCAGCCGGGCCAGGCCGCGTGACCCCGACGGAGAGGTGCCCTGCCCAACAGAGGCAATGTGACCTCGCTGAGCTACCGATGCTTCCAGAAGCGGTTGACGTGCTCGGTGTCGTTCGGCTCACCTCCGCTCGCGCGGGGTTGTCCCTACGGACGGCATCGCAAGACCCTGATCCCCGCACCTGCGGGGATAGACGTCAAGGCCCTCACGTGCGAGTGGGGGCCTTCCGTCATGCCCTGGGCTGCGCTTCGTGAGCTGCTGCGATCTTGTCGATTCGTGCGGCCAGGGAGAAGTCGGCTTCGGTGAGCCGGTGCCCGGCGTCGTGTGTGGTGATCCCCGAACCGGACGTGATCCCATCGAAGATCGATGTCCGCGTGGTGACCGATCAACCGCTCAACGTCCGCCACGTGCACGATCATCGCGATGCCGCCGTGGTAGCGGATCCCGAACGTGCCAGTGATCTCGTCCCCTGCGCGCACCCAGCCCGGCAGTGCGGCCAGGCGCTCCGTGATCTCCTCGTCCGACAACGCTTCCTTGCCCACGGCCAGCTCCCCTCGGTCACCGGTGCCAGGATCCCAGCGAGGTCCCGGCCGACCGGGGCATCGTGCCACGGGTGCATCGCCCGTTCGAGGGTGGATAGCTCCCGGCGCATGCGGGCGGAGCGGGTCTCCACTGCGATGGTCGCCACCGCTCGGGCGATTTCGACTGCCTGGTCCGGCTCCCGCGCAGCCGCCGCTGCGGTCGCCTGCCGCGCCATGTACACCCCGCGGTCGCGGCGTGCCGTCTCCGGGACTCCGGCCAGGACCTGAGTCCACAGCGACCCCGCTTCCTCACCGAGCCCGAGGCGTCCGTAGCAGGTGGCCCGCTGCACCTCCAGGTAGCCGGGCGTCCTCCGGCAGGCGTTGCCCCACGGCAGGTCGTCGTCCACCCGGGGGAGCAGCCGGTCGGCCTGGTCGAGCAGCTGGTCGACGGTACGGCGCTCGCCGGTGAGGCTCGCCCCGTGCGCCTGCTGCTGCATCGCCATGATCCGCACCTTCGGCACCAGCCGGTCAGCGTCATCCAGGGCCGCTTCGCACAACTCGACAACCGCGTGCCCGTCGCCCAAGTCGGTTCGCACCTGCGCCTGGTTGACCAGGGAGTACCCGATCAGGTGCGGGTCCCTGGACCGTATGGCGATCTCCTGTGTCGCGCCCCGCCAGAAGCTCGCCCCGTCTATGTCTCCGGCGTCCTGGTAGAGCCAGCCGACGAGCGCCGCGTAGGCGGCGCCCGCCCGTAGCAGGCCGCGCCGGGTCTCGCCGCGCGCGGACCGGACCAGCTTGTCCATGAGCTGGTACTGGGCGGACACGGTGCCGATCAGGTCGTGGGGGCCGAGGAACATGTCGGCCCGGTAGTGCCCTTCCAGCTGCTGCTGGAAGTAGCCGACCAGCGCGGGGTCGACCTGCTGCGGTGCGATCGGGCCGGCGACGAGTGCTGCTGCGGTGACGGAGGTGAATGCGCGGCGGTTCACCTGCTCCTCTTCGTGGTGCTCGGGCCGGATCCAGCCCGGCGGTGGTGGCAAGCCCAGGTCCTCGGGCCAGCGGCCGAGGGCGTCATGGATGACGACCGCGGTCTCCTCTGCCGGCCAGCCCGGGCGCTCGCCTTCCCAGCGCCGCCAGGTCCTCGCGGACACGGTGAACTGGTGTTCGTCCAGGAGCTGCTGCCCGTGTTTTGTGAGCGCCGTCGCGGCGGCCTCGATGGTCCGCCAACCCCGGCGGAGTCGGGCGGCCCTCAACGCGTCGTTGCGGCCCATGCGTTCAGTGTGGAGTGTCATCGTCCGCGCTCCCGGCCGTGGCCGCTACGTGGCCGCGCGTGGCCATGCGGCGACCTATTTCCTACGTGGCGTGCACACACATCATCAGGGTGTGACAGCAGGCCGTGCAGCGGAATGGCTGAGGGCCCACCGATTCAGGGAGCCGGCCGTGCCGATGACGCTGAAGGTGTACGAGGTGAACCGCGACGGGCTCACCCGGATCGTGCGCGAGGAGGCGGAGGTCGTGCCCCTCGAACGGCCCGAGGCCTCGCACCAGTTCCCCGCCTGCGAGTGCCTCGAGTGCACGGCGCCCGCACGGTGACGACGTGCTACGCCGAAGGCGGCGCGCACGAGCTCCCCGTCGAGGACGACACCGGCGTCCACTGCCCCGATCACGGCATCACCCTGCTCTGGCGCACCGACCCGCCCACAGACTCCCGCCCGGCGGCGCACTCCGTGGAAGGACCGCAGCCGGGCGGGCGATCCCCAACCGACAGAAGGAGATCACCATGAGCGTAGTAGGCCAGTTGCCCGTCATCGCCCGCGGGCTCATCCCCGACGAGCGGTTCACCAGTTGCCGCAGCACCGTCGTGGACGCCAACCCCGACATGTCCCAGGAGATGGCGGCCGGATCGTCGAGGAGGGGCCAAGTTCGTGCCCGCCCGCTCGCGCAACCCGGGTTTCGGCCTGGCCCCGTCGCGCATCGTCGATGAGGGGCGGCACGCCCTGCTGCTCCACACCGCGATGTACGCGCAGCTGTGCGAGGGGCTCGGCGGCGACTTCGTCCACCACTTGCCCGGGTACGACCCGACGAACTACGACCCGGAGATCCTGGACCGCACCCGCCGGGCCATCGCGGACCTGGGTTACGTAGCGGACGCGGAGCTGTGGGGGCCGCCGTCGGACGAGACGCTGGCGTCGGTGGCCGCGAAGTGCCAGCACGCCCCGGACTGCACGATCATCATCGTCCCGAAGCCGAAGGGCTAGGCCGTGTCTTAGAACTGGGGTCCGTGTCTCGCCTCGTGCCGTGATGATCTCGGTGTGGGGCGAGGGGATCTTTCAGATGACCAATGGGCGGCGCTGGCACCGTTGTTGCCGGTCGCGGAGGTGGGCAGGCCGTCGGTTGGCCGACGGCGGTTGATCGACGGGATCCGCTGGCGGGTGCGGACCGGGGCCCCGTGGCGGGATCTGCCGACGGAATACGGCGCATGGCAGACGGTCTACGGGCTCTTCCGTCGCTGGCAACGCGATGGGGTCTGGTCGGCGGTCCTGACCGGATTGCAGGCCCGGGCGGACGCCGCCGGTTTGATCACTTGGGACGTGAACGTCGACTCCACGATCTGCCGGGCCCATCAGCACGCGGCCGGTGCCCGGCGCGACGGCCAGACCCAGAAGGAGCCGCCGGGCGGCGATGCGGCCGAACCCGACGATCACGGCCTGGGCCGCTCCCGCGGCGGCTGGGCCACGAAGATTCACCTGGCCTGCGAGCAAGGGCAGAAGCCGCTATCTCTGCTGGTCACAGCCGGTCAGCGGGGAGACAGCCCGCAGTTTACGGCCGTGCTGGAAGCCATCCGGGTTCCACGTCTCGGGCTGGGACGGCCAAGGGTCCGTCCGTTGCGGGTGCGGGGCGACAAAGCGTATTCGTCACGCGCGAACCGTGCGTATCTGCGTCGGCGCGGGATTCGCTGCATGATCCCGGAACCTGCCGATCAGGCCGGCCACCGCAAACGCCGAGGGGTGGCTGGCGGGCGGCCTCCGGCCTTCGACCGCGAGGACTACAAGGCCCGGCACGCGGTCGAGTGCGGCATCAACCGGCTGAAGTGGAACCGGGCGGTGGCCACCCGGTTTGACAAGCTCGCGGTCCGCTTCGAAGCCACCGTCCTCATCGCCGCGATCAACGAATGGCTGTGACCTGCCGGACGTGTCGGTCCCGCATGTCATTCTGGGCACGATCAGGTCAGCGGGTCGAGGGGGAGACAGGGCCGATGGGGGCTGCGTACTACCGGGCCGAGAGCGAGAGTGGCGACCACATTGACGACCCATCCGAGGACGCCCTGTTCATGCTGATCGACGACCTCAACGACTCGGACAACACCTTCGTCGTCATCCAGCCCGACCAGGACGACCCGGTCTGGTTCACCTCGGTCGCTGTCCTGGAAGAAGGCGGCTACGAGGTCGTCCGCCGCGACAACACCCGCCGCGAACACCACGTCGTCAGCGAGACCAGCATCGACCGGATCGCCCGCGACCTCACGATCTGGATGGCCGCCCGTAACTTCCCCGGACGACCCACCCGGCACACCAGCAACTTCTAAACTGGCGGCTCGGTACCCGCGCCCTCGTCGGCATGTCGCCAGCCAGACAGCCAACCACCCCCTGTCCTGAGAGTGACAGACTGGGCAACATGACCGCCCACCCCAAGATCGGCTCTGTCTGGGCCCGCCGCTACCCCGGTTACCCGCAGCACGACCGCGACTTCCGGGTAACCGGGGTCTTCACCAGAGACGGTGTCACGTACGTCGAGACTGAACAGCTCGGCAACGGCGATCGCAGCAGAGGGCGGCTTGACCACGTCTTTGAGTATGCGGAGTGCGTCAGCACCAATGGGATCGACACCCTCGGCTGCGCAGACATCAGCACGTCGCGCTGATCGCGCAAATACGGCTGGCGGACTGACGCCCCACCTCACGGAGTTAGTTCTAAAACACGCCCTAAAGCGTGTTGCAGAAGGGTGGGTGTGGGCAGGCCGAGATGGCGTTTTACCTGCTGGTTCAGCCGGTCATGGCGAGGTTGTGCATGGTGGCGACGGCTTGGACGGCGTGGTGGAGTCCGTCTCCTTTCTGGCGGCAGTCGCGGAGGATTTTCCAGTTCTTCATGCGGGCGAAGGTGTGCTCGACGCGGGCGCGGACGCGTCGGTGTTCGGCGTTGTCCTCCTCCTGGCCGCGCAGGAGTGGGCGTCCGGCTCTTCTGCGGTGCGGGACGATCAGGCCAGTTCCCAGGTAGGCGCCGTCTGCGATGACCGTTGTCCCGGCCGCGACGGCGGGCAGGTCCGATTCTCGCCATGCGTGGGCATCGGCCTTGTTCCCGGGGACGGGGCGGGCTGAGGCGATCACCAGGCGGCTGTCCGCGTCGATGATGACCTGCACGTTCGCCGAGAACCGATAGTTACGGGAGGACGCGGCGACCGTGCGGTCGCGGACCGGGACGAGGGTTCCGTCCACGATCCACAACCGTTCGACATCCGCGACGGGCCGCGGCGCCGGCTCGATCGCGAGGAGCGGCCGCAGACGATGAATGACCCGGCAAACGGTGGCTGGGGAGATCCCGAAGAGCGGGGCAAGCTGGCGCATCGTGAGGTTGGTCCGGTAATAGACGGCCACCAGGAGGACCCGGTCTGCCAGCGGCAGGCACCACGGGCGCCCACCGCCGGGACCGTTTCCTCCCCGCTCCCGTACCACCTTCACCAACTTCTCGAACCGGCCCATTCGCAAGCCCGTGAACGTCTCCACCCACAACGACTCAGCCCGCAACACCCCACCCATACAAGAGGAATGCCCTATCCCTGACGTTCTGCAACAACCTTTAGGGCCCCTGTTCGATTCACGCACTCCAAGGCCGGTTGAGATACGGCTTCAAACTTCCCCACCGCTAGATCCTTGCGGTGGGGAAGGAATTCGAGCCACCCTTCGCGAGCTCGTACCCGCTTGCCCACCCTGCAGCACGGCCTTCTCGGCCAATGTGACCTCAAGTGGGCCACGAGGGAGATGAGGTGTGCTTATGTTCAATCGGAGTGTGATCGACGTAGGCAAGCGGGAGGAGGCTGCGTGGCAACGGCACCGTCGTCGGCTCGCTGGCACAGGCTGGCCGTGCTCGCGGCCCTGATGCTGGCCGCGTTCACTTTCAACACCACGGAGAACCTGCCGATCGGGCTGCTCAAGCTCATCTCGGACGACGTGCAGGTGTCACTCTCGGCGGTGGGCTATCTGGTCACCGCCTACGGGCTGACCGTCGCCCTGGTCTCCCTGCCTCTCGCGCACGCCACCCGGTCCATGCCGCGCCGCCATGTGCTCACCGTGCTGCTGGCCGCGCTCGTCCTGTCCAGCCTGGTCTCGGCGCTGGGCTCCAGCTACTGGCTGCTGATGGCCGCCCGGTTGGTGACCGCGCTCGCCCAGGCGCTGTTCTGGGCGGTGATGGGGCCGGTGGCGGTCGGTCTGTTCGCACCGGCTGTCCGGGGGCGGGTGATCGGGGTGCTGTCGGTGGCCGGTTCGCTGGCCCTGGTGCTGGGTGTCCCGCTCGGTACGTGGCTGGGCCAGCAGAGCGCGTGGCAGGTCCCGCTCGTCGTGCTGGCCGGGCTGGGGCTGGTCTCCCTCGTCACGATTGCCGTTCTCCTCCCGACGTCCCGCCCGGAGGAGGGGCACGCGGCCTACGGTTCGGCACCCGACAAGCGGCGGTTCCAGATCGTGCTGGCGACCACCGCCCTGTCCGTCACGGGCGCGTTCGCGGGCTATACGTACCTCGTGAAGTTCCTGGGTGACGTGAGCGGCTTCTCCGACACCTCCGTCAGCGCTCTGTTGATGGTCTCCGGCATCGCGGGCGTGGTCGGTGTGACGATCGCGGGGCCGCTCCTGGACCGCTACCCGCGCGGCACGCTGGCCCTACCGGTGGCCACCCAGGCGGCCGGCATGCTGGGCCTGTACGCGTTCGGCAGCGCCCCGGCCGGAGCCGTCGCGTGCCTGGTGCTGCTGGGCGGCTCACTCGGCCCGGTGTTCATGGCCACGCAGAACCAGATGCTGCGCTTGGCCCCCGGACGTACCGAAATCGCCCTGGCCGCCAACTCCGGCGCCTACAACGCCGGGATCGCGGGCGGGGCACTGCTCGGCGGCCTCATCCTGCCCGCCTGGGACGTGCGGGCCACGTTCCTGGTGGGCGGGCTGCTGACCGTCACCTCGTTCGCGGTACTGCTCACCGAGCGGATGCTGCCGCCCGCGGAGCAGGGCCGTCCGGCCGAATCCGGCCGGACGGTGGACAGCAGCCCCGTCGAGCACCGCTGATAGCGAAGGGCAGCGCCCCGTCGGGCCCTGCCCTGTGACCGGGCCCTCTCACCAGGCGTAGGCTTCAGGGGCGGGCCCGCCGGGTCCGGGGAAGAGCGCGTCGAGCTCCTTGAGCCGGCTCTTCTCCAGGGAGATCTTCAGCGCTGCGAGGCCTTGGTCGAGCTGCTCGGCCACGCGTGGGCCCAGGATCGGCGCGGTGACGCCCGGCTGGTGCAACAGCCAGGCCAGGGCCACTTGGGCGGGCGGCAGACCGAGGTCGGCGCACCACTTCTCGTACGTCGCGATCCGATCGTGGTGCCGCTTCAGCTGTTTGCCCGATTTGGGCTCCGCCGCGCGGCCGCCGGCAGTGCCGCGGCGGACCGCTCCGCCCAGCAGACCGCCGTGCAGCGGGCTGTACGGGAGCAAGCCGATGCCGTAGTCGCGGCAGGCGGGCAGCACTTCCAGCTCGACGGTGCGTTCCAGGAGGTTGTAGACGGACTGCTCGCTGACCGGGCCGGGTGTGTTGCGCTGCCGGGCGTGCTCCTGTGCCTTGGTCAGATGCCATCCGGCGAAGTTGGAGGTGCCGATGTAGGTGACCTTTCCCTGGGCGACCAGCAGGTCCAGTGCCTGCCAGGTCTCCTCCCACGGTGTGGTCCGGTCGATGTGGTGGACCTGCAGCAGGTCGATGTGGTCGGTCCGGAGCCGGCGCAGCGAGTCCTCGCACGCCTTCCTGACGTGGAAGGCGGACAGCCGGCCGGAGTTGGGTTTGAGGCCCATCATCCCGTAAACCTTGGTGGCCAGAACGATCTGGTCGCGACGGGCGGCATTCTCGGTGAGCCAGTTGCCGATGATCTGCTCCGTGATCCCCTCGCCCATCTGCGCGCCGTAGATGTTGGCGGTGTCGAAGAGGTTCACGCCCTTCTCCAGGGCCAGGTTCATGATGGCGTGCGCCTCGGGCTCCGGGGTGTGGGGGCCGAAGTTCATGGTGCCCAGACCGAGGCGTCCGACGACCAGCCCCGAGCGTCCCAAGTTGGCGTACTTCATGATGCGGGTGCCTCCACGTCGTGACGGGAGCCCGGGGACCGGGCGGATTGGACGGATTGGACAGGTCGGGCGGATTGGACGGCGTTCAGCCGGTGTTCCAGGTCTGCGACCAAGGGGCCGGGCGCCCGCTGGACGAAGTAGTGGTCGCCCGGCATCCGTACGACTGCCGCCCGCCCCGTGGTGTGTTGCTTCCAGGCGAGTGCGGGCACGTCGTCCTGGTCCCCGTAGTAGGAGACGATGTCGCAGGACAGGGGTGCGGTGGGCGGCAGATGGCCGTCATACAGCTCCAGGTCAGCCTGCAGGACCGGGGTGGTGAGCTCGATGATCTCCGCCAGCAGCGCCGGGTCGGCCGGGCCCAGGGACGTACTGAACGCCCGGGTGGTGCGCTCCAGTTCGGCGGGGTCGAGCCGGCCGTGGTCCACGGGGGTGCTGGGGTGCGGAGGGGAGCAGCCCGCCACGCACAGCAGGTCGGGTGCGACCAGGGCGGCGACGTCCAGGGCGAGCAGAGAACCCAGACTGTGGCCAAGGTAGACCAGGGGGCGGCCGGCGCCGCCCGGGCGGGACCGCACGGCGGCGGCCACCTCCTGCGCGGCCGTTGCCGGGTCGTTGTGCGGGGGCTCCACGAAGCGCTGTCCACGCCCGGGCAGGCACACGGCGGAAAGCCTCCAGGTCGCCGGTACCCGCTGTGCCCACGGCAGAAAGACCGACGGTCCGCCACCACCGAACGGCATGACCACGATGTCCACTGCCACGTCCGCCGGGTCGGTCAGCGGCGTCAGGACCGGGAACGACGCGTGCCGGGTCATTGCCGCTCCCCGTCCGGCAGACCGTCGGTGTGGGGGGACGCGGGACGCATGTCGGTCCAGGTGCGCTCCACGTGTTCCAGGGTGGCCGTGCGGCTGCCCGGGCCGAACACGGCGTGCCAGCCCGCCGGCACCTCGGCGGACGCGGGCCACAGCGAGTGCTGGCCCTCGTGGTTGACCAGGGCGAGGAACGATCCCGCCGGGTCGTCGAAGGGGTTCGGCACGGTTCTGCCTCCTTGTCTCCCGGATCCGGGAATGGCGCGTCTGAGTGGCTGTGACCTCTGTGCGTCTATGTCTCTGCGTGCAGGCGCGCGGCGAGTGCGGCCACGGTGGGTGCTTCGAAGAGGGCCCGGACGCGGATGCTCGCATCGAGGTCGGCCCGTATGCGAGCGACCAGTTTGGTGGCGAGCAGCGAGTGTCCGCCGAGGTCGAAGAAGCTGTCGTCGATGCTGACCCGGGGCACCCCGAGAGCCTGCTCGAACAGGTCGCACAGTGCCTTCTCGTCCGGCGTGCGCGGAGTCCGCCCCGCTGAGTGTCCCGCGGCGGTTTCCGGTGCGGGCAGGGCGCGGCGGTCGAGTTTGCCGTTCGCGTTCAGGGGCAGCCGGTCCAGCTCGACGAAGGCTGCGGGGAGCATGTACGCGGGCAGGGTCCGTGCCAGATGCGTGCGCAGTTCCTCCTGCCGGGGCGCCGGCCGGGAAGTCACCGCGTCCCGTGCGGCTCGGCTCGGCACGTAGTACGCGACCAGCCTCTTGTCACCCGGCCGGTCCTCTCGTACGGTCACGGCCGCTTGGCCGACGTCGGGGTGGTCGGTCAGGGCCGCCGCCACTTCATCCGGTTCGATACGGAATCCACGGATCTTGACCTGGTCGTCTGTCCGCCCGACGAACTCCAGGCAGCCGTCCCGGTGGCGGCGGACCAGATCGCCAGTGCGGTACATCCGCTCTCCCGGGCCGCCGAAGGGATCGGCGACGAAGCGCTCCGCGGTCAGTACGGGGCGGCCGAGGTATCCGTGTGCCAGTCCGGCGCCCGCGATGTACAGGTCGCCTGCCACACCGGGCGGAACGGGCTGGAGGTGCCCGTTCAGCACATGGACGCGAGTGTTGTCGACGGGGCGGCCGATGGGCGGAGTGCGGTGGCCGCAGTCCTTGCCCAGCCAGGCCGTGGCGTAGACGGTCGTCTCCGTCGGCCCGTAGATGTTGGCGATTCGGGCGCCGGGGACGGCGGTCCGCAGTTCCGCGACGACATGGGCGGGCAGTGCTTCGCCCGCCAGTACGACGGTCTCCGCCCTGAGGTCCACGTCGTGCTGGCCGACGAGGTGGGACACGGCTGAGGGCACGCCGCTGATCAGACTTCCTCTCCAACGTCCTGCCGGGCGCTCCGCCACCGCCAGCACATCGTGGACGATCTCGACGCTGCCGCCGCACAGCAGGGGGCACAGGATCTCGAAGACGGAGACGTCGAAGGTCAGTGAGGTGGCGGCCAGGACGTGGGAGAGCCCCTGTCGCCCGAAGGTACCGCGGGCCCAGAGCGCGAGGTTCACGGCAGCGGAGTGCGGGACCGCTACGCCCTTGGGACGGCCGCTCGTCCCGGATGTGTAGATCACGTACGCGGTGTTGCCGGGGAGCGGCGCCTGCGGCGGGCTGTCGTTGGCGAGGTGGTCGTCGGTGAGGCCGTCGTCGACGCGCAGCACCGGAAGGCCGTCGGGAAGCAATGCCGAGGTCTCGTCGGTGGCGACTGCGCAGACGGGGGCCGCGTCGTCCAGGACCAGGGCGATGCGCCCTGCGGGGTGGCACGGGTCCAGGGGAAGGTAGCCGGCGCCGGTCTTCAGTACGGCCAGTACGGCCACCACCATGTCCGCAGACCGGGGCAGGGCCAGGGCCACGAGCCGCTCGGGTCCCGCTCCGGCGGCGCTCAGCCGCCTGGCGAGCCGGTCGGCACGGGCGTCGAGCCGGGCGTAGGTGAGACGGTTGCCGTCGCAGATCACCGCCGTCGCTTCCGGGGTGCGGGCGACCTGGTCCTGGAAGAGGGCGGGCAGAGTGGTGGCG
>NZ_JAAXYC010000283.1 GCF_018619185.1 Streptomyces sp. McG3
GCTTCGGAGGGGGCGGAACACGGGGTCGCCGGGGCGGTGGCGGCCGCTTCTGAACGACCGGCAGGGCAGGACCACAGCACATGACCCGTCTCGATCTCCAAGGAGCCATCCCATGTCCAAGCAGACCATCCTCGGCCGTGTCACCCAGCTCGCGAAGGCCAACATCAACGCCCTCATCGATCAGGCCGAGGACCCGCAGAAGATGCTGGACCAGCTGATCCGGGACTACACGAACAACATCGCGGAGGCCGAGCAGGCGGTCGCGACCACCATCGGCAACCTCCGGCTGATGGAGCAGGACCACAAGGAGGACGTGGAGGCGGCGGCCGAGTGGGGCGGCAAGGCGCTGGCCGCCAGCCGGAAGGCCGACGAGCTGCGCGGGGCGGGGTCGGTCGCGGAGGCCGACAAGTTCGACAACCTGGCGAAGGTCGCGCTGGGCCGCCAGCTCCAGTCCGAGCAGGAGGCGAAGACGGCCGGGCCCACGATCGCCTCGCAGAGCGAGGTGGTGGAGAAGCTGAAGTCGGGGCTCGACCAGATGAAGGCCAAGCTCTCCCAGCTGAAGGCCAAGCGCGACGAGCTGGTGGCGCGTTCGAAGTCCGCCCAGGCGCAGAACCAGATGATGGACGCCGTGAAGAACATCGACGTCCTGGACCCGACGAGCGATCTGAGCCGCTTCGAGGACAAGGTGCGGCGCGAGGAGGCGAAGGCGCTGGGCAAGCAGGAGCTGGCGGCCTCCTCGCTGGACGCCCAGTTCGAGGAGTTGGACGGCCTGGGCGACAGCGCGGAGGTCGAGGCCCGGTTGGCGGCCCTGAAGACGGGCGCGTGACGCGGGGTGCGCAGGACGGGGGTCAGTACATGCTCAGGAGCTGCTCCACGGAGAGTTCGGCGGCCGGGGCCCCGTCCGGCAGGGCCAGTTCGAACCAGACGGTCTTGCCGCGCGGGGTGCGGCGCGAGCCCCAGGCGGCGCTGAGCAGGCCGACGAGCTGGAGGCCGCGTCCGCCCTCGTCGGTGTCGCGCGCGCGGCGGCGGCGCGGCTGGACGAGACCGGCGTCCCACACCTCGCAGACCAGGGTGCGGTCGCGCAGCAGCCGGAGCCGGATCTCGCCCTCGCCGTAGCGCAGGGCGTTGGTGACCAGTTCGCTGACGAGGAGTTCGGTGGTGTCGACCAGGTCGTCGAGGTCCCAGGCGACCAGTTGCGAGCGGGCCAGCTCGCGGGCGCGGCCCACGGAGCGGGGTTCGCGCGGCAGCGTCCAGTCCCCGACCGCCTCCCCGGGGAGCCCCTGGATGCGGGCCATCAGCAGGGCGATGTCGTCCTCGCCGTGCCGGGTGTCGAGGGTGCTGAGGACGTGGTCGCAGGCGTCCTCCAGCTCCATCTGCGGACCGGTGAGGACGGCCCGCAGTGCGTCCAGGCCCTCGTCCAGCGGCTGGTCGCGGGACTCCACGAGGCCGTCGGTGTAGAGGGTGAGCAGGGCGTTCTCCGACAGCTCGACCTCGACCTCCTCGAACGGCTCGCCGCCGACGCCCAGCGGCATGCCCGGCGGTACGTCGATGAGCCGGGCGGGCATGCCGGGCTCGACGACGGCCGGGGGGAGGTGCCCGGCGTTGGCGAAGGTACATCGCCGGGTGACCGGGTCGTATACCGCGTACACGCAGGTCGCGAGATACACCTCGGAGAGGTCCGCCTCGCGGGACTTCTGCGCGGCGCGGGAGGGCCACTGCGCTCCCCCGCTGCCGCCGAGGCCCTCGCTGCGCTCGCCGCCGCCCGGGGAGCCGAGGCCGCGGGCGACCTCGTCGAGGGCGGAGAGCACTTCGGCGGGCTCCAGGTCGAGGAGGGCCAGGGTCCGCACGGCGGTGCGCAGTTCGCCCATGGCGACGGCGGCGCGCAGGCCGCGGCCCATGACGTCGCCGACGACGAGGGCGGTGCGGTGGCCGGGCAGCTCGATCACGTCGAACCAGTCGCCGCCGACCTCGGTGGCGGTGTTGCCGGGGAGATAGCGGCAGGCGATGTCGAGGCCGGCGGCCTCGGGGTCGCCGGGGGGCAGGAGGCTGCGCTGGAGGATCAGGGCGCGTTCGTGCTCGCGGCGGTAGAGGCGGGCGTTGTCGATGCAGACGGCGGCGCGGGCGGCCAGTTCGGTGGCGAGCGCACGGTCGCGCTCCCCGAAGGGCTCGCTGCCCTTCGTACGGGAGAACTGGACGAGGCCGACGACGGTGTCGTGCGCGACCATCGGCACGGCGAGCGTCGACTGCACGAAGCCCATCTCGTCGCCGGGGACGTCCTCGACCCGGCCGGAGCCGAGCGCGATGGCGCAGGGCGAGCCGAACGGGAAGCGGTGGACGGAGCCGAGCGCGGGCGGCAGGTCGTCGGGGCCCGGGGGCCCGCTGCCGGCCACGGCGGTGGGCAGGGCGTCGGCGACCGCGCTGGCGTGGGCCACCCGGCGCAGCTCCGCCGAGCCTCCGGCCGATTCGCGGTGGGCGGGCGCCCAACTGCCGGGAGCGGCCTCCTCGCCGGTGAGCAGCCCCTGGTAGAGGTCGACGGTGGCGAGGTCGCAGAAGCCGGGGACGGCCACGTCGAGCAGTTCGCGGGCGGTGGTCTCCAGGTCCAGGGAATTGCCGATGCGGGCGCTGGCCTCGTTGAGGAGGGCGAGGTTGCGGCGGGCGCTGGCCGCCTCGCGGGCGGCGATGTGCCGGCGGGTGACGTCGGTGGCGAGGCCGGCGACGCCGACGGGGCGGCCGGCCCCGCTGTGCACCCGGTAGAGGTTCATGGACCAGTGGCGGCGCTCGGTGCCGCCGGGGGCGGGGCCGACGAGCTGGAGGTCGGTGACCGACTCCCCGGTCTCCAGGACCCGTTTCAGGGTGGCGGACAGCCGGTCGGCCTCGGCCCTCGGCAGATAGTCGTCCACTGTGCGGCCGCGGTGGTCGTCGGCCGCGCCGCCGAAGACCGTGGCGAAACGCTGGTTGGCCCGGACGACGGCGAAGTCCGTGCCGAACAGCACGAAGCCGAAAGGAGATTGGCCGAATATGGCCTGAGAGGCGGCGAGGTCCGTCTCGATGCGCCGCAGGGCCCGGACGTCCACGACGATACAGAGCGCGGCCCGCTCACCCCGGCCCGTCAGACTCGGCATCACATAGACCTCGGCGACGCCGTGCGCCCCGCCCTCGCCCGGCATCCGGAACGGGACGAGGCCCGTCCACTCCTTGCCGTCGAGGATCTCGCCGACCCTCCGATGACCGTCCGAGCGCAGCTCGGCGGGCATGAAGGCCTCCACCGGGTCGCGGCCGATCGCCTCAGTCGAGGACATGCCGAACAGACCGGCGGCCCGGCTGCTCCACTGCTCGATCAGACCGTCGGGGCCGATCGAGAAGGAGGCGACCCTGATGTAGTCATAGATCGAGCCGGGCGGGCTGCTCTGCCACACGACGTCGCCCGTGGTCCCGGCGACATCGCCGACATCACCCGTTGTCCCAGGTATTTCGCTCACGCGACCGTCCCCTCCAGCTCACACACCGGACCGGTCCTGCCCGCAGTATTCAGCACTACGGCCCCGACCGACACGGCGTTCACGATCACAGCAAGGTCTCAGTCCCTTTCAGCCAGGTTCTGCCCGACCTCTGGTGATCGCTGTGCGTCCCTCCACTCTCCTAACCAGGGAGAGCCAGCTCGAACCACACCGTCTTGCCACTCTTTCCGCGACGGGTCCCCCAGCGACGTGCGGAACAGGCCACGAGCTGGAGTCCCCGGCCGCCTTCGTCGTCGGGTCCCGCACTGCGTTCGGTGGGTGGATCCGGAAGCGGATCGGAGACTTCCACCAGCAGTACCGGGGCAGGGGGAGCGAAGTCGGCGGGCGAAGCGCCCCCGTCCGCGTGCGACTGGACCAGGCGTACGCCGATGGGTCCGGAGGCGTACCGGAGGGAGTTGGTCACCAGCTCGCTGACGAGCAGGACCGCCAGATCACCCACCGCGGCGTCGAGGCCCCAGGAACCCAGCGCGCTCCGGACGGCGTGCCGTGCGCTCCGCGCGGAACCGGGTTCGGCGGGGAAGGCCCACTCGGCGCAGTCGCCTTCGGTATCGATCACGCCGATCACTTCCCAGGGACGACCACGGGCTCACCCCTTGTGCAAAAAATGGGGACTAAACAGCCCATACCCACCATTTGTTGCCCACTACCGCACAACCTGCCGTTTGGTGCAGACGGGCGTACCGGGACCGCGTCCGGGGGTCAGTCCAGCGCGCCCGCCGCATTGAGGTCGTCGAAGAGCAATTGGTCCACGGGCGGCACGAGGGCCCGGTCGGCGAAGGAGAACCACGCCATCTCCTCGATCTCGCTGCTCGCGGCGAGCGTGCCGCGGTAGTCGCCGTAATAGCAGCTCATCCGCACGACGGCGGCGTCGGGCCGGTCGTCCACGGGGGCCTCGTACGTCCCGGCGTGGACAACGGTCTCCCGGATCAGGCCGACCGTCAGCTCCTCCTCGATCTCCCGCAGGAGGGTCTGCAGATCGGTCTCCGCGCCTTCGCGCTTGCCGCCCGGGATGTAGAAGACGTCCTTGCCCCGGGGCCGCGCGCAGAGGATCCTGCCGCCCTCGATCCGCACCCACGCCACCGTGTCGATCAGCACCGTCACCGCTCCGCCCCGCTCGCCGCACCTCCGGCGGCTTCCGCGCCCCCGGTCCGGGCGGGACCCTACCGCCCGGACCGCCGACGCGCGGAACGCGGGGACGAAGGCGGGGACGGAGACGGCGGGGCAGGGGCGGGACCGGAGACGACACGAGGGCGCGAAGGCACGAAGGCACGAAGGCACGAAGGCACGAAGGCACGAAGGCCCGAAGGCACGCCACAAGGGAGCGCGGGGCGCGAAGGCGCCGAGGGAAGGCCGTGGGGCCCCCGGAGGCACCGAACGGCCTCCCGGGGCCCCACGAGGCCG
Organism: Streptomyces sp. McG3; assembly: GCF_018619185.1. Taxonomy (GTDB): domain Bacteria; phylum Actinomycetota; class Actinomycetes; order Streptomycetales; family Streptomycetaceae; genus Streptomyces. The sequence goes on from NZ_JAAXYC010000283.1 coordinate 4,920, forward strand.
CCCACCGCGTCAGGGCCTGGTGCCCTGACCCACGCGCTCCACCCGGTAGACCTGGTGGCGATGACGGTCGTCGAGGCCGTCGGCGACCTTCTGCGCCTCGGCCTGCGTGGCGTACCTGCCCACGCGGTAGCGGTTACCGCCGTCGTCCTGCCGTATCACCTGCCAAGGGAGCACGGCGCCGCTGTCGCTCATCGTGTCGCTCCCCCGCATATCGCCCCTCTTCCCACCGGCGTGCACGTCTCTAAGGATCCCCAGGAAACCGCAGTACGCATATGCCCGAGCGTACGCCTGACCTTCACTCAGTGCAGGCGGGTTTGCACAAAGAGATACACATCCGGCCATCACGAAAGGGGCGCACCCGCAGAATGCGCCCCCCCCATGATCCAACACCCCAGGCCGGCGCCCACGACCGGGCCCGACGGGGCGTCACCTCATCTCATCTCACCGGCAGGTGGTACGCGACCCGGTACCGGTCCGCCGGCACCACCACGTCGGCCGTCTCCACGGCGCGGCCCGAGGCGTAGTACGTACGCCCGATGACGATGACCACATGGCCGGGCACGCCGCCCAGCGCCAGGAGCTCCTCCGCCAGTCCCGGGCGCGCACCGACCTCCTCGGCGACGTTGTCCACGACGACGTCGATCGCGGCCATCCGGTCGACCACCCCGCAGCCGCCCAACGGGCCCTCCTCCGGCAGCATCACGGGCGTCCGGCCGGTGACGGCGAGCGGCTCCCAGGAGGTGGAGAGCATGACCGGCTCCCCCGCCTCCCGGAACACGTAGTGCGTACGCATCACACGGTCGCCCGGCTCGATGCCCAGCCGCTCGGCGATCTCGGGGCTCGCCCCTTCCTGCTCACTGCGGGACTCCCAGGTCCCGCGCGCCCCCTCCGCCGTCTGCTCCTGCCGGAACGGACTGGCCCCCTTGTCCGGCCGGTTGCCGGAGCGGGCGATCATGCGGGGCACGGGACGCTCGCGCACATAGGTGCCGGAGCCGGAGCGCCCCTCCACCAGCCCCTCCGCCATCAGGACCTTTCGCGCTTCCAGGGCGACGGTGTCCGAGACCCCGTACTCCTCCCGGATGCGAGCCTGCGACGGCAGGCGGGTATGGGGCGGCAGCGCGCCGTTGACGATCTTCTCCCTGAGATCGCTCGCCACGCGCAGATAGGCGGGCTGCTCACCGAAAGTCACAGGCCACTCCCAACAGGTTGACAGTCTGCGACAGCCTGACAACCGTGGGTTGTGCACCGCAAGCATGGGCCAGAGTTTCACCCAATGTGATGACCTTGTGACGGTCCACGCATACATCGAACGCGGACACCAGATCAGTCCCGGACGTTCTCCGACTCCACTCTGCCCAGCCGCGCACCGGCCGACACGGCCGCACGGACATCACCGTCATCACCGGCATCACCGCGCTGACATCACCGCACCGACATCACCGCACCGACGCCATCGCCGAAGTCCGGCAACTCCCGGGCCCTTGACCATTTTTGGTCCAGACCAATACCTTCCTGTGCACAGCACGGCTCCCGCACCCCCTTCCGTTTCCTTCCGCCTTCCTTTCGCTTTCCTTCCGCACCGGATCACGCACAGGAACGAGCCTCATGCGCCGAAGAAGCCTGTCCCGAATGACCACCGCCGTCGTCGCCCTGGCCCTGCTGGGGGGCATCGCACCCGCGGCCACGGCCAGCGCCGGCCACGACCGTGACAACGGCGGCGACCGCGACAAGGGCCACCACCGTCCCGCGTACAAGAGCATCGGCTACTTCACCCAATGGGGCGTCTACGGGCGCGACTTCCAGGTCAAGGACCTGGACACCAGCGGGGCCGCGGCCAAGCTGACCCACATCAACTACGCCTTCGGCAACGTCAACGCCGAGGGCAAGTGCTTCACCGGCAACATCCCCGGCCAGGCCGACGCCTGGGCGGACTACGCCCGTCCGCTCGACGCGGCGGGATCGGTCGACGGCGTCGCCGACACCGACACCCAGCCGCTCGCGGGCAACTTCAACCAGCTGCGCGAGCTGAAGGCCAAGCACCCCGGTCTCAAGGTCATGATCTCGCTGGGCGGCTGGAGCTACTCCACCCACTTCTCCGACGCGGCCCGCACCGCGGCCTCCCGCAAGGCCCTCGTCGCCTCCTGCCTCGACCTGTACATCAAGGGCAACCTCCCGGTGGACGGGGCCCGCGGCGGCCAGGGCGCCGCGGCCGGCCTCTTCGACGGCATCGACGTCGACTGGGAGTGGCCCGGCTCGCCGGGCAATGAGGGCACCGTCTTCCGCCCGGAGGACAAGAAGAACTTCACCGCCCTGATCCACGAGTTCCGCACCCAGCTCGACGCCTACGCGAAGAGCCAGGCGAAGGCCAAGGAGAAGGCCGCCAAGGGCAAGGGCCACGGGCACGGGAAGCCGAAGCCGGTCCACTACGACCTGTCGGCCTACGTGGCGGCCAACCCGAAGGCGATCGACGCGGGCTTCGACGTGAAGCGCCTCATGAAGGACTTCGACTTCGTCAACATCCAGGGCTACGACTACCACGTCTCCGGCGAGAAGAAGACGGCCCAGCAGTCGGCCCTGTACGCGAAGAACGACTTCAGCGTCGACCAGACCGTGCGCGACTGGGTACGCCGCGGCGCGCCCAAGCACAAGCTCGTGATGGGCATGCCGACCTACGGCCAGGGCTGGACCGGAGTGAGCGGCGGCGGCACGGGCATGGGCCAGCCGGCCACGGCCCCGGCTCCGGCCACCTGGGCGGCGGGCTACGAGGACTACAAGGTCCTGAAGCAGCTGGCCGCGTCGGGGACGTACAAGATCCACCGCGATGTGAAGAACGGCCACGCGTGGCTGTTCGACGGCACGACGCTGTGGACGTACGACGACCCCCAGGTGCTGCGCACCAAGGCCTCGTACATCCGGGACAAGGGTCTCGGCGGGGCGATGTTCTGGTCGCTGGACGGGGACACCGAGAACGGTGAGCTGATCACCGCGGTCGACCGCGGGCTCAACCGCCGCTGACGCGGCGGCAGTACGCAAGGGGCCGGGGCGGTCGCGCGACGCGACCGCCCCGGCCCTTCTCACGGGGTTCGGTGGTTCAACCGCCCGGGCGGACTCAGAACTGGAGCGCCCAGCTGTTGATCCGGCCGGTGTCGGCGTTCGCGTTGTCGCTGACCCGGAGCTTCCAGGTGCCGTTGGCGACCTCGGAGGAGGCGTTGACGGTGTACGTGGTGACCACGTTGTCGCTGCTGCCGCCGGTGCCGTACGCCTTCAGGCCGTAGACCGAACCGTCGGGCGCGACCAGGTCGATCTTCAGGTCGCCGATGTAGGTGTGCGAGATGTTGACCGGGACGCTCAGCGCGGCCGGGGCGTTACCGGTGACTCCGGTGACGGTGACCGGCGCCTCGACGGTGGCGTTGTCGTTGATCGCGTACCCGGTGGTGTTCTCGAACTTCTTGCCGGGGGGCGGGGTGGTGCCGCCCGGACCGACGTACAGCAGCCGGTTCGGCGAGCCGGTGCCCGGGTTGGTGACGACCCCGGGAGTGGAGGCCGCGACCAGTCCGGCGGAGACCTGGGCGGGGGTCGAGGCCGGGTTGTCGGCGAGGTAGATCGCGGCGGCGCCGGCGACGTGCGGGCTGGCCATCGACGTACCGGAGATGGTGTTCGTGGCGCTGTCGCTGGTGTTCCACGTCGAGGTGATCGAGGAACCGGGCGCGAAGATGTCCACGACCGCGCCGAAGTTGGAGAAGCTGGAGCGGGCGTCGGTGTTGGTCGTCGAGCCGACCGTGATGGCCTCGGCGACACGCGCCGGGGACTTCGTGTTCGCGTTGGTCGACTCGTTGCCCGCCGCGACGGCGTAGGTGATGCCGGCGGCGATGGACCGCTGGACGGCCGCGTCGAGGACCGCGTCGGCGCCACCGCCGAGGCTCATGTTGGCGACGGCGGGCTTGACGGCGTTGGCCGTCACCCAGTCGATGCCGGCGACGACCTGCGCGGTGGTGCCGGAGCCCTGGTTGTTCAGCACCCGGACGCCGACGATCTTCGCCTTCTTGGCGACGCCGTGGGCGGTGCCCGCGACGGTGCCCGCCACGTGCGTGCCGTGGCCGTGGCCGTCCTGCGCGACGTTGTCGTTGTCGATGGCGTCGTAGCCGTTGGCGGCCCGGCCGCCGAAGTCGCCGTGGCTGATGCGCACCCCGGTGTCGATGACGTAGGCGGTGACGCCCTCGCCGGCCTTGTCGGGGTAGGTGTAGCGCTGGTCCAGCGGCAGGCTCCGCTGGTCGATCCGGTCGAGACCCCAGGAGGGCGGGTTGTTCTGGGTGGCGGAAACCGTGAACGTGCGGTTCTGCGAGACGGACGCGACGGCCGGGTCGGCGGCGAACTTCTTCGCCTCGGCGGCCGATGCCTCGACCGCGTAGCCGTTGAGGGCCGAGCGGTAGGTGCGTTCGATGCTCGCGCCGTACTTCTTCGCGAGGGCCTTGCCCTGGGCGGAGTCGGACTTCGCGGCCGAGTCCTTCAGCGTCACGATGTAGCTGTCGCTGATGGTGCCCGGGGCGCCCGCGTTCAGAATCACGCCTTCGGGTGCGCGCTCCGCCGCGGTCGCCGGAAGCGAGGCGGTGGCGAGTGCGACGGCGGCTGCGGTGGCTATCACGGTCGCCGCGGCGAGTCTTCGACGGGCCTGGGGGGTGTGACGCGTCACTGACATCTGAGGGGTCCTCCTCATAGGCGGTGCTCTGGTGGGGGGTGGTGCCGGAGCCACACGACGACTCCCGACAGGGACATGACAAATCAGCCGGCCGAACGCCCCGTTTTCTGCGTCGCCCGGTGAGCCGCGTGCCCTGCTGCCAGCGAAAGATTGACCGATCCATGGCGAACTCACAAGGGTGCCTTGGCGTGTGCCATACGCGAGCCATTCATCTGCCATATGCCTGACATGCTGGTGACCATGACGGCCTATCACTGCCCCGCGGACGGGACCCGGTCCGAGATCACCGCCCTGACCTGGTGCTGCCCGGTCTGCCGTGGCCCCTGGGACCTCGACTTCACCCCCGCGCGGGGCGTGGCGCCGAACGCGCTTTCCGGGCGGGCCAATTCATTGTGGCGTTACGAGGAATTCCTGCCGCTCGCCGCCCCGCCGATCTCCCTGGGCGAGGGCCGCACCCCGCTCGTCCCGCTCACGGACACCGTCTCGGCGAAGCTCGACTACCTCATGCCGACGCTCTCCTTCAAGGACCGGGGCGCGGTGATGCTCGCGGAGCTGGCCCGGCGGCTGGGCCCGGACGGGGTCGTCGCGGACAGCACCGGCAACGCGGGCACGTCGATCGCCGCGTACTGCGCGCGGGCGGGACTCCCCTGCACGGTGTACGTCCCCGAGGGCACGTCCCCGAAGAAGACCGAGCAGATCCGGGCCCACGGCGCGCACCTGGTCACGGTCCCGGGCGGCCGGGAGGCGACCGCGCTCGCCGCCCGCGCGGCGGCGGACGGACCGGGTGTCTTCTACGCCTCGCACGTCTTCAACCCCTACTTCCTGCACGGGACGAAGACGTACGTGTACGAGCTCTGGGAGGACCTCGGCGGCCGGCTGCCCGACGCGCTGGCCGTCCCGGTCGGCAACGGCACCCTGCTGCTGGGCGCGGCCCTCGCCACCGCCGAACTGCACTCGCTCGGCCTGACCGAAACCCGCCCCCGGCTGATCGCCGTCCAGGCCGAGGCGGTCTCCCCGTTGGCCGCCGCCTTCCACGCGGGCGCGGACGACCTCCCTCCGGCCGACCCCGCCGCCGTGGTC
>NZ_JAAXYC010000284.1 GCF_018619185.1 Streptomyces sp. McG3
GCCCCGTCCGCCGCCCCTTTTGTTGCGGCGGGATGAAATCCGCAGCCCCGGGCGTTGGTGCCTTCCGGTAGGCCAGGTGGAACAGCTGGATCGGAGCCTGGTCACCGGTGGAACAGCTGGACCAGCGGACAGGCCGGCGGACAGGCCGAAACGGGAGGCAACGCGTGACGGGCGCAGAGCAACAGGGGTGGGGCCGGCGGCTGACCGGGTACGCGTGGCGGTACCGGCGCAACGTCGTGCTCGCTCTCGGCTCGTCGCTCGCCGGAATGGCCGTCATGGCCCTTGTTCCGCTCATCACCAAGGTGATCATCGACGACGTGGTCACCGACCACACCCGCTCCCTCACCGTCTGGACCGGACTGCTCATCGGCGCGGCCGTCCTCGTCTACATAGCCACCTACATCCGCAGGTACTACGGCGGCAGGCTCGCCCTGGACGTCCAGCACGACCTGCGTACGGACATGTACACGACGATCACCCGGCTCGACGGGAAACGGCAGGACGAGCTGTCCACCGGGCAGGTCGTCGGCCGGGCCACCAGCGACCTCCAGCTGATCCAGGGGCTGCTGTTCATGCTCCCGATGACCATCGGGAACGTGCTGCTCTTCCTCATCTCCCTGGTGATCATGGCGTGGCTCTCGCTGCCCCTGACCCTCGTCGCCCTCGCCGTCGCCCCCGCCCTCTGGTTCATCGCCCGCCGCTCCCGCACCCGTCTCTTCCCCGCCACCTGGTACGCCCAGAGCCAGGCCGCCGCCGTCGCCGGAGTCGTCGACGGGGCCGTCTCCGGGGTCCGGGTCGTCAAGGGCTTCGGCCAGGAGGACCAGGAGACCGGCAAGCTCCGCGAGGTCGGGCGCCGGCTGTTCGCCGGGCGGCTGCGCACCATCCGGCTGAACTCCCGCTACACCCCCGCCCTCCAGGCGGTGCCCGCGCTCGGCCAGGTCGCCATGCTCGCCCTCGGCGGCTGGCTGGCCACCCGGGGCGAGATCACCCTCGGCACGTTCGTCGCCTTCTCCACCTACCTCGCCCAGCTCGTCGGCCCGGTCCGGATGCTCGCCATGGTCCTCACCGTCGGACAGCAGGCCCGGGCCGGTGTGGAACGCGTCCTGGAGCTCATCGACACCGAGCCCTCGATGCGGGACGGCACCAAGGAACTGCCCGCCGACGCCCCGGCCGGCATCGAGTTCGACGACGTACGGTTCGGTTACGACAAGGAGAGGCCCGTCCTCGACGGGTTCTCGCTCACCGTCGAACCCGGCGAGACCGTCGCCGTCGTCGGTGCGTCCGGCAGCGGCAAGTCCACCGTCTCGCTCCTGCTGCCCCGCTTCTACGACGTCTCCCACGGGGCCGTCCTCATCGGCGGCCACGACGTCCGCGAGCTGACCCAGGCGTCCCTGCGCTCAGCCATCGGGCTCGTCCCCGAGGACAGCTTCCTGTTCTCCGACACCATCCGCGCCAACATCGCCTACGGCCTCCCCGACGCCACCCGGGAACAGATCGAGCAGGCCGCCCGCGCCGCCCAGGCCGACCGGTTCATCGCCGAACTGCCCCAGGGGTACGACACCACCGTCGGCGAACACGGACTCACCCTCTCCGGAGGCCAGCGCCAGCGTGTCGCCCTCGCCCGCGCCATCCTCACCGACCCCCGGCTCCTCCTCCTCGACGACGCGACCTCCGCCGTCGACGCCCGTGTGGAGCACGAGATCCACGAGGCCCTCAAGCAGGTGATGGCGGGGCGCACCACCCTGCTCATCGCCCACCGCCGCTCCACCCTCCAGCTCGCCGACCGCATCGCCGTCCTGGACGGCGGGAAGCTCGCCGCGATCGGCACCCACGAGGAGCTGGAGCGCACCTCCGCGCTCTACCGCCGCCTCCTCACCGACCCCGACGAGCTGGGCGGCACCTCGCCGGGCCACCGGCCGCCGCGCCCGGAGGCCGGCCCCGAGGACGACGACCGTGCGCTCCAGGAGGAGCTGGACGCCGAGTTCGACGCGGAGCGCGGCATCACCCCCGCGCTGTGGATCCGTGAGGAGGAGGAGCGGGACACCACCGTCGCCGGCATGCCCGCGACGCCCGAGCTGCTCGCCCAGGTCGAGGCCCTGCCGCCCGCCACCGGCACCCCCGAGGTCGACGAGGCCGCCGCCGTGCGGCCGGAGGACTCCTACGGGCTGCGCCGGCTGCTGCGCGGCTTCGGCGCGGTCCTGCTGATCAGCCTCGGGCTCGTCGCCGTCGACGCCGGCATGGGCCTGCTGCTGCCCGTCCTGATCCGGCACGGCATCGACGAGGGCGTCTCCCAGCTCTCCACCGGCGCGGTGTGGGCGGCGTCCGCGATCGCGCTCCTCGTCGTGCTCGTCCAGTGGATCGCGCAGACCGGCGAGATCCGGATGACCGGCCGGACCGGCGAACGGATCCTCTACTCGCTCCGCCTGAAGATCTTCGCCCAGCTCCAGCGGCTCGGCCTCGACTACTACGAGCGGGAGCTGACCGGCCGGATCATGACCCGGATGACGACGGACGTGGACGCGCTCGCCACGTTCCTCCAGACCGGGCTCGTCACCGCGTTCGTCTCCGTGGTCACCTTCTTCGGCATCATGGCCGCACTGCTCGTCCTGGACGTCCAGCTCGCCCTGGTCGTCTTCGCCACCCTGCCCGTGCTGATCATCGGCACCGTCTTCTTCCGGCGCAGCAGCGTCAAGGCGTACGAGCTGGCCCGGACCCGCATCAGCGCCGTCAACGCCGACCTCCAGGAGTCCGTCTCCGGCCTCCGCATCGTCCAGGCCTTCGGCCGCGAGCACGACGGGGCCGCCCGCTTCGCCGAGCGCAGCGACCACTACCGCCAGGCCCGGGTACGCGGCCAGTGGCTGATCTCCGTCTACTTCCCGTTCGTCCAGCTGCTGGCCTCGGTCGCCGCCGCCGCCGTGATCATCGTCGGCGCGGGCCGGGTCGACAACGGCACGCTGACCGTCGGCGCCCTGGTCGCCTACCTCCTCTACATCGAACTCTTCTTCGCCCCCGTCCAGCAGCTCTCCCAGGTCTTCGACGGCTATCAGCAGGCGACCGTCTCCCTCGGCCGCATCCAGGAGCTGCTGCGCGAACCCACCTCCACCGAAGACCCGGACGAGCCGCTCGACGTGCTCTCGCTGCGCGGCGAGATCGCGTTCGAGGACGTCTCCTTCGCGTACGGCTCCGACGAGGAGGCCCTGACCGGTGTCGACCTGTACATCCCGGCGGGCCAGACGGTGGCGTTCGTCGGGGAGACGGGGGCCGGGAAGTCGACCCTCGTCAAGCTCGTCGCCCGGTACTACGACCCCACGGGCGGCCGGGTCACCGCCGACGGAGCCGATCTGCGCACCCTCGACATGACCGCCTACCGGCACCGCCTCGGCGTCGTCCCGCAGGAGGCGTACCTCTTCGCCGGCACGGTCCGCGACGCCATCGCCTACGGGCTGCCCGACGCCACCGACGCCAAGGTGGAGGCCGCCGCCCGCGCGGTCGGCGCGCACGAGATGATCGCCACGCTGGAGGACGGCTACCTCCACGAGGTCGCCGAGCGCGGCCGCAACCTCTCCGCCGGACAGCGCCAGCTCATCGCACTGGCCCGCGCCGAACTCGTCGACCCGGACATCCTGCTCCTGGACGAGGCCACCGCCGCCCTGGACCTCGCCACCGAGGCCCTGGTCAACCAGGCCACCGACCGCCTCGCCGGCCGCCGCACCACGCTGGTGGTGGCCCACCGGCTGACCACCGCCGCCCGCGCCGACCGGGTCGTGGTCATGGACCACGGGCGCGTCGTCGAGGACGGCACACACGACGAGCTGCTCGCCCGGGGCGGGCGGTACGCCCGGCTGTGGCGCACCTTCATCGGCGAGGGCATAGGGGAGGACGAGCCGGCGGGCGTCTGAGCGGCCACCGGGTCCACCCGGCCCCGGGGGCATCGGGCCCCGGTGGGCCCAGGCGGGCCGGCGGTGCAACCTCCCACGGGTCTGCTGCGTCGTAGCCAGGGACGCACGGGTGCGTACAGACGTCAGGTGGGGGCGAAGGTGTTCGACAGGGCTGCGGAGCCGGTGAGACCCATGAGACCGACAGGATCGACAGGGCCGGCGAGATGGCCGGGACCGGCGGGATCGCCAGGGCCGGCCGGAAGGCCCCTGCTGGTCCGCCTCCTCGTCCTGCTCCTGCTCGCCGGATTCGTGCCCCTTCTCGGCGCCCCCGACGTCGCCCGGGCCGCCTCCGGCTGCTCCGGCCGCCCCGCGAAGACCGTCGAGTTCTCCACGGGAGAGCTGCGCGTCTACAAGAGCCGCGCGCAGGCGTGCGCGGTGACCGTCGCCAAGAAGCCCGGCAAGCGGCGGACGATGAGCGTCACGCTCCAGGCGCGCGGCGGTCGCGCCGTCATCGACAAGGGCTCGTACACGAAGATGGCCGGGCCCGTCACGGTCAGCGCGCTGAACCGCTGTGTCCGGGCCACCGGCGCGATCGGCAAGAAGTCCGCCTCCACCGGGTGGATCCTCTGCTGAATCCGTGGGCCGGCCGGTCGATCCTCCCCACGGACACCAATCTTCTCCACTGACACGAACAACCGGGTCTGGCGTGGCGTGTGTTGCCCCGATAAGTTCACGGCGACTGTTGTGAATCAAGGGGAGAGTGCATGCGCAAGTCACTCACAGGGGTTCTCTCGCTCGCCGTGCTCATAGGCACGGTCGGAGCCACGGGGGCCTCGGCCGGTGCGGCCACCGCCGCGGAACCGGCCGCGAAGCGGAGCAGCGGAACTGTCGCGGGCAGCGAAGCGGGCAACGAGGACGTCAAGGACCGCATCCTGGCCATCCCGGGCATGAGTCTGATCGAGGAGAAGCCGTACGCGGGCTACCGCTACTTCGTCCTCAACTACACCCAGCCGGTCGACCACCGGCGCCCGTCCAAGGGCACGTTCCAGCAGCGCCTGACCCTGCTGCACAAGGACGTCAGCCGCCCGACGGTCTTCTTCACCAGCGGCTACAACGTCTCCACCAACCCCAGCCGCAGCGAGCCGACGCAGATCATCGACGGCAACCAGGTCTCCCTGGAGTACCGCTACTTCACCCCGTCCCGGCCGGCCCCCGCCGACTGGTCCAAGCTGGACATCTGGCAGGCCGCCAGCGACCAGCACCGGGTGTTCACGGCGCTCAAGAAGATCTACGACAAGAAGTGGCTGGCCACCGGCGGGTCCAAGGGCGGCATGACCGCCACGTACTTCGAGCGCTTCTACCCGAAGGACATGGACGGCGTCGTCGCCTACGTCGCGCCCAACGACGTCGTCGACAAGGAGGACTCGGCGTACGACCGGTTCTTCCGCAACGTCGGCACCGAGGAGTGCCGCGACAAGCTGGCCGGTGTGCAGCGCGAGGCGCTGATCCGCCGGGCCCCGCTCCAGAAGAAGTACAAGGAGCAGGCCGCCGCCAACGGCTGGACCTTCAACACCGTCGGCTCCCTCGACCGGGCCTACGAGGCCACGGTCATGGACTACACGTTCGCGTTCTGGCAGTACAGCCTGGTCGCCGACTGCGTGGACATCCCGGCCGACGCCAAGAAGGCCACCGACGACGACATCTACAACTCCGTCGACGCCGTCTCGGGCTTCTCCGCCTACGCCGACGCGGGCCTTCAGACGTACACCCCGTACTACTACCAGGCGGGCACCCAGCTCGGTTCGCCGGACATCAAGCAGCCCTGGCTCGGCAATCTGAGCCGCTACGGCTACCAGCCCCCGCGCAACTTCGTGCCCCGCTCCATCCCGATGACGTTCGACCGTGGCGCGATGCGGGACATCGACCGCTGGGTCAAGCGCAACGCCCGGCAGATGATGTACGTCAACGGCGAGAACGACCCGTGGAGCGCGGAGCCGTTCCGTCTCGGACGCGGCGCCAAGGACAGCTACGTCTACACCGTCGCCGGCGGCAACCACGGTTCGAAGGTCTCCGGTCTCCCCGAGGCCCAGAAGGCGAAGGCCACCGCCGACATCCTGCGCTGGGCGGGCGTCGCCCCGGCGGCCGTCGAGGCGGACCCGGCCAAGGCGAAGCCGCTGGCGAAGTTCGACAAGAAGCTGGACAAGCGCAACGGCGAGATCGAGCGCGACGAGGCCACGCTGCGCCCGTAGCGGACCCCGCACGGCTCTCCGCGCCGGCGTCTCCGGCGGCTCACGTGGGCTGCGTCCTCCGTCACTCTCCCGGTGACCGGCGGGCGCAGCCCACCGGCCTGTCCCCGCCCAGGGCGACGAACAGGTCCGTGGTGCCGGGACACTGCGCCCGCCGCTGCACCGCCGACTCCACCCGGTAGCGCGGGGCGCGTCCGCCCGTGTCCGCGCAGGCGGTCTCGGTGACCTCGCCCGCGCGGGAGGCCGTGACACAGTCCCCGACCACGGTCAGCGGGCCGCCGCCCCGCCCCGGATCGCCCGGATGCGGGGGCTCCAGATTCCGCATGCAGGCGTAGCCGGTGGTGAGCCGGGAACGGGCCCCGGTGCCCGTCTCCGACACATGCAGGACGAAGTCCGTGGCGTCGGGGCACGGCGGGCCCGACGCCAGGGTGCCGAGGTGCCGGGCGAGCACGGTGGCCACGGCCTTCTCGCTGCGGCAGAAGACCTCCCGGATCTCCGGGCCGCGCGAACTGCAGTCGCCGGGGCCGAGGAACACCACCCCGTACGGTGACGGGCCGGGCGAGGCGGGGGCGGACGCCCGGTCGTCGGTGACCGCCCCGTCCGGGGCCCGGCAGGCCGTCGTCAGCAGAAGCGCGGCCACGGCCAGCAGGGCGAAGCGGGCCGTGACCCGGACCCGCTGTGGAACCGGCGGCCGGTGCCGGGCTCCCGGGGAAGCGTGCTCAGCCATGAAGAAAACCCCCGATACGTCCGTACAGACGTACACCTGGCGCGGCCCGCCGGAGCGGGGCCACGCCAGGTGCGCGGGGTGCTTTGCGTCCGTGGCCGGAGGGCGGTGCCGTCCGGTCGCCGTAGGGCTAGTACGACAGCCCGTGGCCCACCGGATACAGCACCTGCGTCGGGTCGTCCGCGCGCTGCACCGGGACCGGGAGGGTGCCCTCCGGCTCGGCGTGGCCCGCGATCACCCGGGCGGCGGCGCGCAGTTCGACATCGGTCCAGGAGTACGCGGCGAGGCTCGCGGCGACTCCCGTCCCGGTGAGGTGCGCGACGTCGTAGGGGTTGCGGACCGCGACGGCGACCACCGGGACGCCGGTCGCCACGAGGGCGGTGACCAGGGTGCGCTGCGAGCTGGTGGCCGTGACGTTGTACGTCGCCACGACCACCGCGTCCCTGCCCCCGGCGGCGGCGACCGCTTCGGCGATCTTCGCCTGGTTCGGAGCCGTACCGGTGGACAGCGCCGTCGCCGTGAAGCCCATTTCACTGAAGGCGTCCCGCAGGGTGCTGGTCGGCGGGCCCGTCGTCCCGGAGGGGGAGGCCGGATCGGCCCCCACCACCAGCAGGTCGCGGTGGCTGCGGCGGGAGAGCGGCAGAGTCGCGCCCGGGTCGGCGAGCAGGGTCGTCGTGCGCTCGGCGATCCGGTCGGCGGCGGCCCGGTGGGCGCGGCTGCCGACCGTGCGCTCGACGCCCCGCCGGCTGACGAACGGGTCGCGGAACAGGCCCAGTCGGCTCTTCAGCCGCAGGATCCGCAGGATCGACTCATCGACCCTCGCCTCGCTGATCTCGCCGCCCCGCACCGCCTCCAGCACGGCGTTCCAGGCGACGGAGAGGTTCGGCGGGTTCAGCAGCTGGTCCACGCCCGCCAGCAGCGCGAGGACCGGCACCCGGTCGTCGCCGTACTTCGTGCGCACCCCCTCCATGCCGAGCGAGTCGGTGACCACCACCCCGTCGTAGCCCAGCTCCTCGCGGAGGATGCCGGTGAGGATCGGCCGGGAGAGCGTGGCCGGGTCCTCGGACGGGTCGAGTGCGGGGACCACGATGTGCGCGGTCATGATCGAGTCGATACGGGCCCGGATCGCGGCGCGGAACGGCGGGGCGTCCAGCTCCTCCCACTGCGCGCGGGTGTGGTTGATGACGGGCAGCCCGGTGTGGCTGTCGGTGCTGGTGTCCCCGTGACCGGGGAAGTGCTTGGCGGTCGACGCGATGCCCGCGCCCTGGTAGCCCTTCACCTGCTCCGCGACCAGCGCGGCCACCGCGGCGGGGTCGGAGCCGAAGGACCGTACGCCGATGACCGGGTTGGCCGGGTTGACGTTGACGTCGGCGTCCGGCGCGTAGTTCTGGTTGACGCCGAGCGCGGCCAGTTCGGCGCCCGCGATCCAGGCCGCCCGGCGGGTGTCGGAGCGTGAGCCGCCCGCGCCGAGCGCCATCGCGCCCGGCAGCAGCGTGGCGGGTTCGCCGACCCGGCAGACGATGCCGTGCTCCTGGTCGGTGGAGACGAGCAGCGGCAGCCGGGAGCGCCCGGCGAGCGCGGCGCGCTGGAGGCCGTTGGAGAGCTCGGCGATCTGGTGCGGGTCGCGGGTGTTGTGCGCCCAGGTGAAGTAGATGATGCCGCCGACGTGGTACGTGGAGATCAACTCGGCGGCCGTACGGACCCCGATCTCCTTGAGGTTCGCGTCGATGTCGGCCTGGTCGGGGTCGGTGGCGGAGTGCCCGTAGACCCGCATCACGAAGAGCTGGCCGACCTTCTCCTCCAGGCTCATCCCGGCGATGATCCGTCGCAGCCGGCGGTCGGTGGAGGCGTTCGTGGAGTGCGCGGACGCGGCGGAGGGGGTGGCGAGGGCGCCGGTGGCCGCGGCCGCCGTGGCGGCCGCGGTGGCGGTGAGGAGGGTGCGTCTTGAGGTGCGGTGGGGCACGTGAGCTCCTTCCCGGGGTGAAAGAAACTTTCAAGTGAGTACGCTTATATGGAAAATAACTTCCAGTCAAGAGCCCGGGCCGCCCGCGTCACGACCCGCACGCGAACGGAGGGACGCGAACGGGCGGACCGGAAGCGCACGGGCACGCCGCCCCGCACGCACACAGAAGCGGGCGCACGCCCCCCGCACGCACACGAAAGCGCGGGGTACGCCGCCTCGCACCGGCCCCCGCGCCCTCGTACCGCCCCGCCACTACTGCTTCGGAGCTCCGAGCCGCAGCAGGTACTCGCGCCCCGCGCCCAGCAGCCCCGGCAGCTCCGCCGCCCCCGGGTGCCAGCGCTTCTCGTACTCCCAGCACACCCACGTGTCCTGATCGAGCCCGTCCAGGCAGTCCGCCAGCGGAAGCACCCCGGAACCCAGCGCCACCGGGGTGAGGTCGTCCGCCGACGCGACGTCCTTCACCTGGACGTACCCCAGGTGCGGAGCGAGCACCGCCTGACTGGCGGCCGGCTCCTCACCGGCGAGCCAGGTGTGCAGCACGTCCCAGATCGCGCCGACCCGGGGGTGCCCGACCGTGGCGACGACCCGGGCGGCGTCGAGGCCCGCCCGGTGCGAGTCATGGGTCTCCAGCAGGATGCTCACACCCATGTCGGCGGCGGCCGGCGCCGCCGCACCGAGCCGCCGGGCGGCCGTCGCGTCGGCCTCCGCCCGCTCCTGGTCGCCGCCGCCCGGGAAGACCCGGACGTAGGACGCGCCCAGGTCCCGGGCGAGCTTCACCAGCTCGGACAGCTCCGCCAGGACCGGTTCGTCGTCCCCCTCGGCAGCAGCCTTCACATACCCGGCGAGGGCCAGGATCTCCACCCCGCCGGCCTTGAACGCCTCGACCACATCGGCCCGTTCCAGCGACGAGAGCCCCAGGTGCACCGGCTCCTCGGGGTGGACGCGCAGCTCCACCCCCCGGTAGCCGTTCCCGGCGGCGAGCCGGACGACCTCGGAGACCGGCGTTCCCGGCACCCCGAGGGTGGAGAATGCGAGCTTCATCGTGCGTGTCCTTCCCTTGATCCGACGCCCCGCTCCTGCCCGCCGGGCCGGTGGCTACTCCCGGGCGCCGGGTCAGTGGCCGCTCCCGGGCGCAGGCCTCCTCAGCCGGCGCCCCGCAGCAGTCGCTCCAGGCTACTCAGCAGCTTCAACGCGTCCTCGCGCCGCGCCCCCTCCAGCACGCCCGTGCCGGCGACCGCGCGCTGCTCGGCCTCCCGCACCCGCTCCGGGGTGACCACCCGCAGGGCCGCGGCGGCCTGCCGGGCGAACATCGCGAGCAGGTCCAGCTCCCGGACGCCCGACCTGGCCTGCGGGGAGGGGTCCAGCACCTCCAGCACCCCGAGGATCCGGGAGTCGCTGATGAGCGGGGCCGCCATCAGGGCGTTCGGCACGTACGCGGTCGACTCGGCCAGCGAGCGGTCGAAGGACGCATCGGAGCTCAGGTCGTCCACCACCATCGGCTCGCCGGAGGTCGCCACCCAACCGGCGATCCCGCGCCCGGCCGGGAACCGGCGGCCCACGAGGAACTCCTCGCCCTGCCCGGACACGGCCTGGAAGACCAGCTCGTCCGCCTCCTCGTCGAGCAGGAAGACCGAGCTGGCCTCGGCCCCGAAGATGGCGCGGGCCACGTCGACGACCGACTGGAGCAACTCGCGGCGCGGCGCGTCGGCGATCTGGGCGTCGGTGACCGGGGCGGCGGTGGGGGAGAG
>NZ_JAAXYC010000285.1 GCF_018619185.1 Streptomyces sp. McG3
AGATGTGTATAAGAGCCAGGCCCGACGGAGCCTCAGCCGACGCTGAAGGCTCCGTCGGGCGGTTCGGGCGAGGCGACCGCGTCCACGTCCGCCACCGGGCGGGCCCCGCCGATGAACCGGGTCAGCGCGGGGCCGTGGGTGACCCGTGCGGGGAAGGCGTCGGCGGCGCAGGCGCGGACGAGCGGGGCCACGTCGAGGGGCGCGTACGAGGCGAGCAGCACGACGTTGCCGAAGCGGCGCCCGCGCAGCACGCCCGGTTCCCCGATCAGCGCGAGTTCCGGGAAGACGGCGGCGAAGTTCGCCAGCTGGGAGCGGAGGAAGGCGAACGGCGCGCTGTCGGCCAGGTTGGCGGCGTAGATCCCGTCCCCGCGCAGCGCCCGGCCGGCGGCCCGCGCGTACTCGACGGACGTGAGGTGCGCCGGAACACGGGAGCCGCCGAAGACGTCCGCGATCAGGAGGTCGGCGGAGGCGGGGACCGCCGCCTCCAGCCGCTCCCGGGCGTCGGCCGCGTGCAGGGAGATGCCGCTGCCCTCGGGCAGCGGCAGATGTTCCCGGACCAGCCGCAGCAGCTCGTGGTCCGCGTCGATGACGTCCTGGCGCGATCCCGGGCGGGTCGCCGCCACGTAGCGGGGCAGGGTCAGCGCCCCGCCGCCCAGGTGCAGGACGTCCAGGGCCGCGCCAGGCCCGGCCGCGCCGTCCACGACGTGGGCGAGCCGGCGCACGTACTCGAACTCCAGGTAGGAGGGGTCGTCGAGGTCGACGTAGGACTGGGGCGCGTCGTCGACCGTGAGCAGCCAGGCCCGGTCGCGGTCCACGTCGGGCAGCAGCCGGGCGGTGCCGCAGTCGACCTCGCGGATGACGGGTATCGGCTCGTTCACGTCTCCATTGTCGCCTCCCGCGCACCGCTGCCCGTCACCCCCGGACGGGGGGTGACGGGCAGCGGTGGTGCTCAGAGCAGCGCGGTGACCGTGCCCGCGCCGACCGTGCGGCCGCCCTCGCGGATCGCGAAGCCGAGACCGGACTCCAGTGGCACGTCACGGCCCAGCTCCACGGTCATCGTGACCGTGTCGCCGGGGCGGGCGACCGCCGCCTCGCCGAGGTCGACATCGCCGACGACGTCCGCCGTACGGATGTAGAACTGCGGCCGGTAGCCGGTGGTCACCGGGGTCGACCGGCCGCCCTCCTTCGTCGACAGGACATACACCTGGGCGGTGAACCGGCGGCTCGGCACCACACTGCCGGGCGCGGCCACGACATGGCCGCGGCGGACCCGGTCGCGCTCCACCCCGCGCAGCAGCAGCGCGACGTTGTCCCCGGCCTCGGCGGACTCCATCGGCTTGCCGAAGGTCTCCAGACCGGTGACGACCGTCTCGATGTCCGCGCCGAGCACCGCGACCCGGTCGCCGACGCGGACGGTGCCGCGCTCGACGGCACCGGTGACGACGGTGCCCCGGCCGGTGATGGTCAGGACGTTCTCGACGGACAGCAGGAACGGCGCGTCGGTGTAGCGCACCGGAATCGGTACGTACGTGTCGACGGCGTCCAGCAGCCCTTCGATGGCCGCCGTCCACCGCGGGTCGCCCTCCAGCGCCCGGAGCCCGGAGACCCGGACCACGGGGACGGAGTCGCCGCCGTACCCGTGCGCGGAGAGCAGCTCGCGGACCTCCAGCTCGACCAGGTCGGTCAGCTCGGGGTCGCCCGCGTCGGCCTTGTTGAGGGCGACGACGATGTGGTCGACGCCCACTTGACGGGCCAGCAGGACGTGCTCGGCGGTCTGCGGCATGATCCCGTCGAGCGCGGAGACGACGAGGATCGCCCCGTCGAGCTGCGCCGCGCCCGTCACCATGTTCTTGATGTAGTCCGCGTGACCGGGCATGTCGACGTGCGCGTAGTGGCGGGTGTCGGTCTCGTACTCGACGTGCGCGATGTTGATGGTGATGCCGCGCTGGGCCTCCTCGGGGGCCCGGTCGATCCGGTCGAAGGACACGTAGGAGGTGGAGCTGCCGCCGCGCTCGCTGAGGACCTTGGTGATGGCGGCGGTGAGGGTGGTCTTGCCGTGGTCGACGTGGCCCATGGTGCCGATGTTGAGGTGCGGCTTGGTGCGCACGTAAGCCGTCTTGGACATAGCTCGTTCCTTGGAGAACTCGAAGCTGAGAAGAGAAGACCCCAGGGCCCCGCCGACCCTCCCCTCACGGGGTCCGCCGGACTGTCGGGGGAGGGTCAGCTTCGGGCGCCGCCGATGGGCGCTGCGGCGGCGGTGAACGCTGCCGCTGCCGCTTCCGCGGAGAACGCCGCCGCGAGGGCCGCGTCGTTCCCGGCAGCCTTCGGCGCGTCCGCGACTGCGGACGGCGCTGCGGGGAAGGCGTACCGGAACATGCCACCGATCATGGCCGGGCGGGGCGTCGCCGTCGAATGGTTTTCCCGACGCCTCAGAGGTTCTTGAGGGCCTCGCGCACGGAGAGCGGCGACAGGCGGGCCCCGGCTCCCTCGACGAATTCGCGTACGGCGGTGGGGTCGGTCTTGGCGTACTCCCGCAGGGCCCAGCCGATCGCCTTGCGGACGAAGAAGTCGGGGTGGTCCGCGCGGCGCAGGCAGTAGCCGAAGAGCCGGTCGGTGTCGGTGGCTTCCCGGTAGCGCAGCTGGTGGAGGAGGGCGGTCCTGGCCGCCCAGAGGCTGGGGTCGTCGATCCACCGGTCCATCTCCCGGGCGAGCGCCGGGTCGGCGGCGACCAGAGGCCCCGCGACATGCGCGGCCAGCACGTCGACCGTGTCCCACCAGGTGACGGTGGTCACGAGGTGGTGCAGTACGGGCAGGAAGCCCGAGGTGCAGCGGCCCACGTACCGGCGCAGGTAGTCGGCGGCGAAGTACTGGTACTCCCGCTCCGGCAGCCGCCAGCAGCGCAGCGCGACCGCCGTGCAGTCCGCCTCGTCCGGCCGCCCGGCGCCCGCCAGCACCGTCCGCGACAGGGCCCGGCGCTCGGGGGTGGGGATCCCGAGGAAGGGGGCGACATGCTTCATGTACGCGGCGGCTCCCTCGGCCCGTACGGGGTCGGCGGCCGGGGCGTACACGGCGACGAGCCGCTCCAGGACGGTGTCGGCGAGGACGCTGTCCGGCGGGGCGGGGGCGTCGGCGGCGGGGTTCACGCGAGGCACATTACGGCGATCACACAGCGTTTTCGGTTACTCTCCCCGAATGTTCGACCCTGTCCCCACTGCCCGGCCCGCCACCGGTCCCGCCCTGCGCCTCTCCAGGGCGTTGCTGTCACCGTGGTCACGGTTCTCGCTGCTCGTGGTGGTCCTGCTGGGGGCCGCGTCGACGATGCTGCTGTTCGAACCACAGCGGCTGCTGGCGTCGGGCTGGCCGCCCCAGCTGACCGGGGGCACGGCCGCGATGCTCTTCGGGCTGGCGTACGGGGCACTGACGGTGGCGTTCGTGCCGCGCCCACTGCTCAACATCGCCGCGGGCGCCTTGTTCGGCGCGCAGGCGGGTCTCGCCGCGGCGCTGGCGGGCACGGTGCTGGGCGCGGGCGTGTCGTTCATGCTGGGCCGGGTGCTGGGCCAGGACGCGCTGCGGACCCTGTTGCGCGGGAGGCTGCTGACCGCTGCGGACGGGGTGCTGAGCCGGCACGGCTTCCGGTCCGTCCTGGCGCTGCGGCTCTTCCCCGGGATCCCGTTCGCCGCCGCCAACTACTGCGCGGCGACCTCCCGGATGAGCGCTCCGCCGTTCCTCCTGGCCACCGGGCTGGGGTCGATCCCGAACACGGCGGCGTACGTGATAGCCGGCAGCGAGGCCGCGTCGCCGACCTCGCCGGTCTTCCTGGCCGCCATGGGCTTCATCGTGCTGTCCGCTCTCGGCGGCGCGCTGGTCGCCTGGCGCAAGCGTCACCGGCTCGGCCGGGACACGCCGGAGGACTGAGCGTACGGCGGCACGTGGATGACCGGTGCGGTAGGCCTGACGTTTACTTTCAGGCGATACGCTGCCCGCGACCTCGATGTCCTTGACCGCACTCCGTACTCCGCACGCAGCCGACGGGCCCAGTCGTCCGTGGCCGATGCACGATCACCTCCGGGATGGCCAAAGCCCCATGAGCTGGTTCGAATCATTCGTCCTGGGACTCGTTCAGGGACTGACCGAGTTCCTGCCGATCTCCTCCAGCGCCCATCTGCGGCTGACCGCCGCGTTCGCCGGCTGGCACGACCCGGGGGCCGCCTTCACCGCCATCAGTCAGATCGGCACGGAGGCGGCGGTGCTCATCTACTTCCGCAAGGACATCGCACGCATCCTGTCGGCGTGGTTCCGCTCGCTGACGGACCGTTCGATGCGCGGTGACCACGACGCCCAGATGGGCTGGCTGGTGATCGTCGGCTCGATCCCCATCGGCGTGCTGGGCATCACGCTCAAGGACCAGATCGAGGGCCCGTTCCGCGATCTCCGGCTGATCGCGACGACGCTGATCGGCATGGGCATCGTGCTGGGCATCGCCGACCGGCTGGCCGCGCGCGACGAGTCGGGCGGCAGGCACCGTGTGGTGAAGGAGCGCAAGACGCTCAAGGAGCTGGGGATCAGGGACGGTCTGATCTTCGGGTTCTGCCAGGCGATGGCGCTGGTCCCCGGGGTCTCCCGGTCGGGCGCGACGATCAGCGGTGGTCTGCTGATGGGCTACACCCGCGAGTCGGCCGCCCGCTACTCTTTCCTGCTGGCGATCCCCGCGGTGCTCGCCTCGGGGGCCTACGAGCTCAAGGACGTGGGCGAGGGGCATGTTTCCTGGGGCCCGACGATCTTCGCGACGGTGGTGGCGTTCTTCGTCGGATACGCCGTCATCGCGTGGTTCATGAAGTTCATCACGACCAAGAGCTTCATGCCGTTCGTCATCTACCGCATCCTCCTCGGCATCGTCCTCTTCATCCTGATCTGGGCCGGGGTGCTCAGCCCGGACGCGGGTGAGTCGGCGGGCACCACCCCGTAGGCGTTGTGCGCCCCGCCCGGGAGCAGCCGGGCGGGGCGATCCAGCAGCGCAGCAGCCAGCAGCGCGGATAGATGTCCCCACCGTACGGCGGGGGTCTGACAACACCGGGGCCTCGGGCCGGTGGGGGCGTCAGGCCGGTGGGAGCGTCAGGCCGGTGGCGGACAGGACCGCGTCGACCGTCTCGTCCACGCTCAGCTCCGCGCTGTCGATCCAGATCTTCTCGTCGGCCAGTTCGGCGCGCATGACGTCGTCCAGCGGGGACCAGTCCGTCGTCAGCGTCTTGTCCCGGGCGAGGTTGCGCTCCATGGCCTTCGCGGCGCCCGGTGCCAGGACCACGCGGTGCAGCGGTACGCCGGTGAGCGTGGCGCGGTAGAAGTCGAGGTGGGCACGGCGTACGACGACGTCGTCGATGACCGGGAGGAAGCCCGCGGCGACGAAACTGCCCGCCAGCAGGCAGGCGTTGCGGGCCCGGAGGAAGATCTGCCGGTCCGCCTCCTCGTCCCCTTCGGGCGAGGGCCAACGGCCGCCGGAGACGATGAGTTCCTGGAGGGCGTCCACCTCGATGTGGGCGGAGGCGGCGAAGCGGGCGGCGAGAGCCGCGGCCACCGTGCTCTTGCCGCTGCCGGGGATGCCGATCAGCAGGACGGCGCCCGCCGCCGGTTCGGTGTCCACCGGTACTCCGGTCCACCCCATGTGGCCACGCTCCCTCGTTCAGTACACGTCACGCACGTATCTGCGGTCCGAGGCTAGCTGCTTGACCTGCGCGGCCGCCGCGTCGGGTTCGAGTCCCCCGTGGGCGACGGCGATGTCGCGCAGGGCCCGGTCGACATCCTTGGCCATGCGGGAGGCGTCGCCGCAGACATAGAGGTGGGCGCCGTCGCGGAGCCAGGACCAGAGCTGGGCTCCGTGCTCGCGCATCCGGTCCTGGACGTAGACCTTGGCCCGCTGGTCGCGGGAGAAGGCGGTGTCCAGCCGGGTCAGGGTGCCCGAGCGGCTCAGCGCGTCGAGTTCGTCGCGGTAGTAGAAGTCCGTGGCACGGTGCTGTTCGCCGAAGAACAGCCAGTTGGCGCCGGGGTGGCCGAGCGCCCGGCGTTCCTCCAGAAAGCCCAGGAACGGGGCGACTCCGGTACCGGGTCCAACCATGATCATCGGGGTGGCCGGGTCGGCGGGCGGGCGGAAGCGCTCGTTCCGCTGGACGAACACCGACAGGGGGCTGTCCGGTCGGGCGTCGGCGAGGAACGTGGAGGCGACGCCCTTGCGCATCCGGCCGCGGTGGCTCTCGTAGCGGATCACGGAGACGGTCAGCCGCATCCGGTGGGGGTCCATGAGCGGGCTGGACGCGATGGAGTACAGCCGGGGGCGGAGCGGCCCGAGCACCTCGGTCCAGGCGGCGGCCGTGGCCCGTACCGGGTGTTCGGCGAGGACGTCGACGGCCTGCCTCCCCCAGATCCACCGGTCCCTCTCACCCTTGTTGTCGGGGCGCAGCAGCTTCTTCAGGGACCGGTCCCCCGTGTGGTCGGCGACCAGGCGCAGCAGGTCCGGGGTGATGCGGGCGATGTCGAGGTGGCGGTGCAGGGCCTCGCCGAGGGCGACCGGGCCGTGCCCGGGGACGTCCACCTCGGCGGCGGGGTCGAGGCCGGTGACGGCGAGCCATTCGGCCACCAGGTCGGGCGAGTTGAGGGGCTGTACGCCCAGCGCGTCCCCGGCCGCGTACGTCAGGGGGGTGTCGGCGCCCCGCGTGTCGATCGTGAAGGCACGGACCTCCTTCGTCGCGCCGGGCAGGCTCAGGAGGCGGTTTCCGCTGAGGAGGGCGGTGACGGGCGCGGCCCGGGAAGGACGGGCGGGGACCGTCCCGACCGGCGACGCCGGGGCGGGCGGTGTGGCCACTGTCCGCTCCGCCGCCCCCTCCGGTGCCGTCGCCTCCAGCGCCGCCCGGACCTCCTTGAGCCACTGGCCGAAGGGCTGTTCGTACTCCGGTTCGCAGTCGGTGCGCGGGACCAGCCGCTCGGCGCCCAGTTCGCCGAGGCGTTCGTCCAGACGGCGGCCGTGGCCGCAGAAGTCGTCGTAGCTGGAGTCGCCGAGCGCGAGTACGGCGTAGCGGACACCCTCCAGGCCCGGGGTCCCGGGGGCGTTCAGCGACTCCCAGAAGGCGGAGCCGTTGTCGGGGGCGTCGCCGTCGCCGAAGGTGCTGGTGACGACGAGGAGATCGGCCGGGCTCGGCAGGGCGTCGGGCGTCCCGTCGTCCATGCCGAGGAGCGTGGTGCGGTACCCCTCGGCGGCCAGGGTCCGGGCGGCCGTCGCGGCGACCTCCTCGGCGTTGCCGGTCTGCGAGGCCCACAGCACGACGACCGGCCGGCCCGGTTCCTCCGGGGCTCCCGCCCCTACCGCGCGGGCGGGCCCGGGCTCCGGAGTCCCCGCGAGCCGGGAGTACGTGCCGGCCAGCACTCCGTTGACCCACAGCGCGTGGTCCGGGGCGAACGGGGCGCCCGGCGGAAGTACCGGGGTGCCCTCCGGCCGGGTGCCCAGGCCCGCGAGGAATCCGGCCAGATAGCGGCGTTCCGTCTCCGTGAGGACGGGTGGGGCGGTGTGCACGAGGCCCAGCGCGCCCACCAGCCCCGAGGTGTCCAACGGGCCGGACGAGCCGCCGAATCCCGGCATACCCACGAGTCCCGCACTGCCCACCAGCCCCGACGTGCCCACGGATCGGCCAGGGGCGTCCGCGGGACCGGGGCCGCCACCGCTGGGCGAGGGCCGTTCCGACGCGGCGGGATCGTGGCGCGGCGCGGGTGCGGCGACCTTCGCCAGCCGGACCGCGCACACCTTCAGCTCGGGCTGGAACGAGATCGGGTCGACCGCGTCGTTGGTCACGGCGTTCACGCCGAGGTACTCGCCGAACAGGTCGTTCCAGTGGAACGGGGCGAAGCACTCCCCCGCCCGGACCCGGTCGGTGATCCGGGCCGGGAGCACCGCGCGGCCGCGCCGCGAGGCGACCTCGACGCCGTCGTCCTCGCCGATGCCCAGGGCGGCGGCGTCGTCGGGGTGGATCTCCACGAACGGCCCCGGGTCCAGCCGGTTCAGCTTGGTGATCTTCGCGGTCTTGGTGAGGGTGTGCCACTGGTGCTGGAGCCGCCCGGTGTTGAGGAGATGCGGGAAGTCCTCGTCGGGCATTTCGGCCGGCGGCAGGTGCGGGCGGGCGTGGAAGACGGCCCGGCCGCTCGGTGTGGGGAAGGCGAGCCTCGGCACGCTCCCGTCGGGCCGCACGGTCAGTTCCTGGCTGACGCCGTCGTTGAGGTAGCGCACGGGATTGCGGGCGGGGCCGTCGACGGCGGCGCTGGGCCACTGCACAGGCGTCCCGCGCAGCCGCTCGTACGTCACCCCGCGCAGGTCGTAGCCGGTGCGCGGGTTCCAGGCGCGGGTGATCTCGGCGAAGACCTCCTCGGCGCTGGTGTAGCCGAAGGCCTCCTCGTACCCCATGGCGCGGGCCACCGCGGCGATGACGCGCCAGTCCGGCCAGGCCTCGCCCGGCGGATCGGTGGCACGGCGGGCGAGGGTGAGGGTGCGCTCCGAGTTGATCATCACGCCCTCGGACTCGGCCCAGAGGGCGGCGGGCAGGACGATATCGGCGTACGCGTTGGTCTCGGTGTCGGCGAACACGTCCTGGGTGACGACGAATTCGGCGGCCTCCAGGCCCTCGATGACGGTCCGGCGGTTGGCGACCGAGGCGACCGGGTTGGTGCAGATGATCCAGCAGGCCTTGATCTCTCCCTCGGCCATGCGCCGGAACATGTCGACGGTGCCGCTGCCCGAGCCGTCCGCGCGCAGGGTGCCGGGCGGAACGCCCCACAGCTCCTCGGTGAAGGCGCGTTCCTCGTCGACCAGGACCGATCGCTGGCCGGGCAGTCCGGGACCCATGTAGCCCATCTCGCGCCCGCCCATGGCGTTGGGCTGGCCGGTGAGCGAGAACGGGCCGCTGCCGGGGCGGCAGATCGCTCCGGTCGCCAGGTGCAGGTTGACGATCGCGTTGGTGTTCCAGGTGCCGTGGGTGGACTGGTTGAGGCCCATCGTCCAGCAGCTCATCCAGTCGCCCGCCTCGCCGATCCAGCGGGCCGCCCGCCGGATGTCGTCCTCGGGTATGCCCGTGATCCCGGCCACGGCGGCGGGCGCGTAGTCGCGGAGGAAGGCGGGCATCTCCTCCCAGCCCTCGGTGTGCTCGGCGATGAACTCCGGATCGGTGTGCCCGTTCTCGACGAGGAGGTGCAGCAGCCCGTTGAGGAGGGCCAGGTCGGTGCCGGGCCGGATCCGGAGGTACAGGTCGGCCTTGGCGGCGGTGGTGTTGCGCCGGGGGTCGACGACGATCAGCTTCGCGCCCGCCTTGACGCGCTCCATCATCCGCAGGAAGAGGATCGGGTGGCAGTCGGCCATGTTGGCGCCGGTGACGAGGAAGACGTCGGCGTGGGCGAAGTCCTCGTAGGACCCGGGCGGCCCGTCCGCGCCGAGGGACAGCTTGTAGCCGCTGCCCGCGCTCGCCATGCAGAGCCGGGAGTTGGACTCGATGGTGTTGGTCCCGATGAAGCCCTTGGCCAGCTTGTTGGCGAGGTACTGCGCCTCCAGCGTCATCTGGCCGGAGACGTAGAGGGCCACCGCGTCCGGGCCGTGGGTGTCCAGCACGGACCGCAGCCGGCGTGCCGTCTCCGCGATGGCGGCGTCCCGGCCGAGCGGGGCGGGCTGCTCGCTGCGGTCGGGGCGGGCCAGGGCCGTGGTCAGCCGCCCGGGGGCGGCGAGGAGGTCCGCGCCGGTGGCGCCCTTGGTGCACAGCCGGCCGGCGTTCGACGGGTGTTCCTTGTCCCCCGAGGCCTTCACGACGGTGCGGCGGCCGTCGGGGCCCTTGAACCAGCCGGTGCCGGAGTTGACGATCACGGCGACGTGGTGGTCGAGGGTGCGGGGTCCGACGGTGGGCAGCGCCCCGTGCTGGAGGCCGACGCCGAGGCAGACGAGGCCCAGGCGGTGGTGGAGCGGGCTGGGGGTGAAGAAGCGCATCCAGGTGTGGTACATCGCGGTCCTTCCTCTCCCTGCTGGTCCGTGGTGTCGATCCCCGCTGGTCCGTTGTGTCCAATCAACAGCGATCTTTGTCCATGGACCGGGTGCGGCGCCAGAGGTGAAGGTGGTCGGACCAATCGACCCGAGGGCCGCCGGGTGCGGCCGAGCACAGGAGCGTAACGGCACCATGACCGACTTCACCGTGGGGGACGACTGCTTCCGGCTCGACGGGAAGCCCGTGCGGCTGCTGTCGGGCGCCCTGCACTACTTCCGGGTGCACGAGGCGCAGTGGGAGCACCGGCTCGCGATGCTCGCCGCGATGGGGCTGAACTGCGTCGAGACGTACGTGCCGTGGAATCTGCACGAGCCCCGGGAGGGCGAGGTCCGGGATGTGGGGGCCCTCGGCCGGTTCCTGGACGCGGC
>NZ_JAAXYC010000286.1 GCF_018619185.1 Streptomyces sp. McG3
GCCCCCACCTACGGACTGGCCTACGCCGCGCTCGCCCCCGACGGGATCGACGACTCGGCGTGCCGGGCCACGCTCGGGCGGCTCGCTCCCGACTTCCTCTCGCCGGCCGGCAAGTCGCCGCTCAAGCGCATGGAGATCCGCTTCTACGCGGACAAGGCGGGTGCGGACCACACCATCGAGCCGTACGCCGAACTCGTCGGACAGAGCCCGCTCGTCACCCTGACCGCCGCCGCGCCGGGGAGCGCGGAGACGGGGGGCACGGTCACGGGGGACGTGGTCACGGACGACGTGGCACCGCTCACCGACTCCGAGGGGTACTCCCTCACCCACGCCGCGTTCTTCCTCGGCGACTACGGGCGGACCACGACCGGACTGGCCGGGGACGCCCTGGCACACGCGCGGGACCTGGTCCGCAGGATGCTGGACCACTGCGTCGGGCAGGACCGGTGGGACCTGGCCGCCGAACTCGTCATCACGCAGTTCATCCTCGGTCTTGAGCCGCTGCGCACCCCTTCGGGGGCCGCGGCCGTGGAGTGCCTGGTGCGGGCCCAGCGGTCCGACGGGGCGATTCCCGGGCGGTCGGCCGCGCTCATGGCGTCCCGGTCGGCGCCGGCCGGGGAGTTCTTCCGGAAGGCGTACCACACGACCCTGGTGACCGCTCTCATGACCCTGGTCCTCTCCTCGGGGAGGCCGTCATGGCACCGCGACTGAGCCTGATCAGCCCCGACTTCACGCGGCTCTGGTTCGGACAGGCCGTCTCGTCCGTCGGGGACATGGTCTTCAGCACCACCCTGATGCTGTGGGTGGCCACCGTACTGGCGAAGGACGAGAGCTGGGCCCCGGCGGCGGTGAGCGGCGTCCTGGTGGCGGGCGGCATCGCCGTGCTCGTCGTCGGTCCGATCGCGGGCGTCTTCGTCGACCGCTGGGACAAACGCCGCACGATGCTCGGTACCGAAGTGCTGCGGGGCGGGCTGGTGGCCCTGCTGGCCGTCGTCTCCTTCCTGCCGGCCGACGCGCTGCCGGCCGGAGTGTGGCTCACTCTCGTCTACGGCACCGTGCTGCTCCTGCACGCGGCCGCCCGGTTCTTCGCACCGGCCCGCTTCACGATCATCGCGGACCTGGTGACCGGTGATGCCGACCGCGCCAGGGCGGCCGGCATCACCCAGGCGACCAGTCAGACGGCACTGATCATCGGCCCGCCGCTCGCCGCGCCGCTGTTCTTCACGCTGGGCGTGCAATGGGCCATGCTCTTCAACGCGCTCTCCTACCTGGTGTCGTACGTCGCCATCAGTTCGGTCCGGGTGGCCCCGGCCGAGAAGGCTGCGGTCGACGGGAGCGGCACGGGGAAGGCCGCCGGTCACCGGTCCGGCGTGCTGCGGGAGTTCGTGGCGGGCCTCCGCTTCTTCGGGCGCAGCAGGTTCCTGGTCGCGCTGCTGGTCTTCGCCGTGATCGGCCAGTTCGGCGTCGGCGCGCTGAACACGCTCAACATCTTCTTCACGACCGAGAACCTGGGCATGTCGGCCAAGCTCTTCGGCTACGTCGGCATGGCCATCGGGGTGGGCGGCATCGTCGGCGCGCTGTGCGCCGGCCGGGTGGTGCAGTGGATCGGGGCGCGGCGGACGACGTGGGTCAGCCTGCTGGTGAGCGGCGCCCTGCTGGTCGCCTACTCCCGGCAGACCGGATTCGTCGGCGGCATCATCCTGCTCGTCCTGTTCACCATTCCCCTCACCGTGCTGAACACCGCGATGGCCCCGCTGCTGCTCTCGGCGGCGTCCGCCGAGTACCGCGGGCGGGTGGTCGCCGTGTTCCAGCCGATGACGCAGCTGGCGGCGATGGTCGCGGCGGCACTGTCCGGCTGGCTCGCCGGCACCCTGCTGCGGGACTTCGACGGCTCGGTGGCAGGCCTGCGGTTCGGCCCCATCGACACGATCATCGCCGTGGCCGGGCTGTGCATCCTGCTGTCCGGCCTCTACGCCCGCGGCGCCCTGCCCGACCCGGAGACCTCCGAGGACGGCGGTCCCGCCGGAGGACCGGCCGGGCACGAAGGGGCCGGAGAACCCCTGGCACCGGCCGAGG
This sequence comes from Streptomyces sp. McG3, assembly GCF_018619185.1. GTDB lineage: Bacteria > Actinomycetota > Actinomycetes > Streptomycetales > Streptomycetaceae > Streptomyces. The sequence goes on from NZ_JAAXYC010000286.1 coordinate 2,077, forward strand.
AGACGGCCGCGCCGGCCGCCGCTGTCCGAAGCGCCGCCCCACCTCGACGAGGGAGCACCGAGTGACCTCCGCCGCCCGACCGGCACCGCACGACTACCCCCGCACGGCCCGGCAGGACGTCGTGGACGAGGTGCACGGGGTGCCCGTCCCCGACCCGTACCGCTGGCTGGAGGACGCGGGGGCGGACGCGGTGATCCGCTGGGACGCCGAGCAGGAGGCCCTCTACACGGCGGCGCGGGCGACCTGGCCCGGCCGGGAGCGGTGGGAGGCGGAGGTGGCGGCGCTCACCGCCGTCGATCGCGCGACACCGCCCAGGGTCCGCGGCGGCAGGGTCTTCTGGCTGCGGCAGGACGCGGGCCAGGAGCATCCCGTGCTCATGGTGGCGGAGCCCGGGACGGATACGGGGGCGGATACCGGGCGGGTGCTGCTGGACCCCCAGGTCCTCGACCCGTCCGGACGCACCTCCCTCGACGCCTGGCAGCCGTCCCTGGAGGGCGATCTGCTGGCCTTTCAGATCTCCCGGGACGGCACCGAGGAGTCGCGGCTCCAGGTGATCGACGTGGCGACCGGGAAGGTCGTCGACGGGCCGGTGGACCGGGTGCGGAGGTCGTCGGTCGCCTGGCTGCCCGGCGGCGAGGCGTTCTACTACGTCCGGCGGCTGGACCCGCGGCTGAACCCCGGCGAGGAGCAGTACCACCGCCGGGTCTGGCTGCACCGGGTCGGGACCGCGCCCGGCACCGATGCCCTGGTCTTCGGCGAGGGCCGGGACAGGACCCAGTTCTACAGCGTCTCCGGGTCCGCCGACGGCCGCTGGCTCGGGATCAGGGCCACGCTCGGCACCGGCCGCCGCACCGACCTCTACCTGGCCGACCTGACCGCGGGACCGCTGGAGAGGCCGCTGCTGGTGCCGGTCCAGGAGAACACCCCGGCCGCCACCCATCTGCATGTGGCGCCCGGGACCGGTCCGCGGGACCCGGTGTGGCTGCGCACCGACCACGGCGCCGCTCGCGGCCACGTCGTGGCGTGCCCGCCGGACGCGCTGCACCGGGGCCCCGAGGCGTGGCGGGAGGTGGTCGCGGGACGTCCCGACGCGGCCCTCACCCACTTCGCGGTGGTCTCGGGACCCGAGCTCGCCCACCCGCTCGGCCTGGCCGCCTGGAGCCGCCACACGGTGGCCGAAGTGACCGTGCACGATCTGACGGACGGCAGGCAGGTGGCCTCGGTACCACTGCCCGGCAGCGGCACCGTCGGCGGCTTCGCGCCCGGGCCGGCCGGCAGCCACGAGGCCTGGTTCACCTACACCGACTTCGTGACGCCGACGCGCATCCTCCGCTTCGACGGGCGGACGTGCCGCGCGACGCGCTGGGAGCACGGTGCCCGGCACGCGCCCGAGGCCGCGGGGGCGGTCACCCGGCAGGTCGCCTTCCCGTCCCGGGACGGGACGACGGTACGGATGTTCGTGATCTCCCCCACCGGCCGCCCGGACGTGCCGCGCCCGGCCCTGCTCACCGGATACGGCGGCTTCGGCCAGATCATGTCGCCCCGGTACCGGCCCCAGGTCCTCGCCTGGGTCAGGGCGGGCGGCGTCTTCGCCTGGGCGGGGCTGCGCGGCGGCGGCGAGGAGGGCGAGGAGTGGCACCTCGCCGGCAGCGGGGCCAACAAGCAGAACACGTTCGACGACTTCGCCGCGGCCTCCGACCACCTGCTGGCGGCCGGCTGGGCCGCACCGGGCCGGGTCGCGATGATGGGCTCCTCCAACGGCGGGCTGCTGGTCGGCGCGGCCCTGACCCAGGAGCCCGAGAAGTACGCCGCCGCGGTGTGCCGGGTCCCGCTCCTGGACATGGTCCGCTTCGAGTCGTCGGGGCTGGGGCCCAGCTGGGTGCCCGAGTACGGCAGTGTGCGCGACCCCGCGCAGGCGCGGACGCTGCTGGGCTACTCCCCGTACCACCGCGTCACGCCCGGCGTCGGCTACCCGGCGGTGCTGCTGGCAGCCTCGGACGGTGACACCAGGACCGACCCGCTCCACGCGCGCAAGATGTGCGCCGCGCTGCAGCACGCCACGTCCGGGGCCGGGCCGGTCCTGCTGCGCCTGGAACGCGGCGTCGGGCACGGCGCCCGCGCCCTCTCGCGCGTGGTGGCGCTGGAGGCCGAGTGCCTCGCGTTCCTGGCCGGGCAGGTGGGGCTGCGGGCGCCGGGCGGGGTCGCTCCGTGAGGACCCGGCCCGGCACGGACGTCAGCGGCCCTCCTTGGCCATGCGGCTGTGGGAGCGCCCGTACACGAAGTAGATGATCACCCCGAGGACCATCCAGGCGCCGAAGCGGACCCAGGTCTCCACCGGCAGGTTGAGCATCAGCCAGACCGACGCGGCCACCGAGGCGATCGGGAGCACCGGCACCCACGGGGTACGGAACGCGCGGGGCAGGTTCGGCTGGGTGCGGCGCAGGACCAGGACGCCGAGGGCGACGATGACGAACGCGAAGAGCGTGCCGATGTTCACCAGGGTGGCCAGCTCCTCGATGCTCGTGAACCCGGCGATGATCGCGATCAGCACGCCGAGCAGGATCGTCGGGCGGTAGGGCGTGCGGAAGCGCGGGTGCGTCTTGGAGAAGAAGCGCGGGAGCAGGCCGTCGCGGCTCATCGCGAAGAAGACCCGGGTCTGGCCGAGCAGCAGGATCATGCAGACCGTGGTGAGACCGACCGCCGCGCCGAAGCTGATCAGCCCGGCGTAGAAGGGGTGCCCGGTGGCCTTGAAGGCGTCGGCGAGCGGGGCGCTGACGGAGAGGTCGCGGTAGTTCTGCATGCCGGTGACCACGATCGAGACCGCCACGTAGAGCACCGTGCAGATGATGAGCGAGCCGAGGATGCCGCGCGGCATGTCGCGCTGGGGCAGCTTGGTCTCCTCGGCGGCGGTGGCCACCACGTCGAAGCCGATGAAGGCGAAGAAGACGATGGAGGCGGCGGTGAAGATGCCCATCACACCGAAGTTCGTCGGTTCGTAGCCGAACAGCAGCTGCACGAGCGGCGCGTCCCAGCCCGAGCCCGCGGGCTGCTTCTCGGCCGGCGGGATGAAGGGCTTGTAGTTCTCGGCCTTGATGAAGAAGAGGCCCGCGATGATCACCATGAGGACCACCGCGACCTTGATCGCCACCACGACCGAGGTGACCCGGGCGGACAGCTTCATGCCGACGACCAGGATGACGGTCAGGACCAGCACCAGGGCGAAGGCCAGGATGTCGAAGCCGAATCCTTCCGCCACATCCGGTCCCGAGAGCGCCTCGGGCATCGTCCAGTCGACGTTGTCCATCAGCGAGCGGACGTAGCCCGACCAGCCGACCGCGACCACCGCGGTGCCCAGCGCGAACTCCAGCACCAGGTCCCAGCCGATGATCCAGGCCACCAGTTCGCCCAGCGCGGCGTAGGCGAAGGTGTAGGCGGAGCCGGCCACCGGGACGGTGGAGGCGAACTCGGCGTAGCAGAGCGCGGCCAGCGCGCACACGACGCCGGCCACGGCGAACGCGATGGCGGTGGCGGGGCCCGCCGTCTCCTTGGCGACCTGTCCGGTGAGGACGAAGATGCCGGTGCCGATGATGACGCCGACGCCGAAGACCGTGAGGTCCAGGGCGGAGAGGGACTTCCTGAGCGCGTGCTCCGGCTCCTCGGTGTCAAGGATCGACTGTTCGACGGACTTGGTGCGGAACATGCCTTTTCGGCGGGGTGGTGTGACCTGCGCGCTCACCTGCGTTACCTCCACGCATTCGTTGTGAACGCCATGATGGGGACCCTGCCGCACAGGAACGCGCCATCTGGCCCGTTTCATGCGAATGGGCCGGGAGAACCACCCGTACAGGGGTGGTTCTCCCGGCCCATCGGCCGAACGGAGGTCAGCGCGTCAGTCGCGGGCGGGTTCCACGGCGCGGCTCTCGAAGCGGCCGTCGAGCTTGGCGACCAGGCCGGTGACCTGCCGGGCGATGTCCGGCGCGGTCAGTCCGATCTCGGCCATGACCTCGCCGCGCGAGGCGTGGTCGAGGAAGACCGGCGGGATGCCGAAGTCGCGCAGGGGTACGTCGACGCCGGCGTCCCGCAGGGCCTGTGCGACGGCGGAGCCGACGCCTCCGGCGCGGCTGTTGTCCTCGACCGTGACGACGACGCGGTGGCGCTCGGCGAGCGGGGCGAGCGCCTCGTCGACGGGCTTGACCCACCGGGGGTCGACGACGGTGCTGGAGATGCCCTGGGCGTCCAGCAGGTCGGCGATCTCCAGGCACATCGGGGCGAGCGCGCCGACGGAGACGATCAGGACGTCCGGACGGGCGGCCTTCGGCTCGCGCAGGATGTCCATGCCGCCGGCCCTGCCGACCGCCTTGACGGCGGGGCCGACCGCGCCCTTGGAGAAGCGGACCACGGTGGGCGCGTCGTCGACGGCGACGGCCTCGCGCAGCTGGGCGCGGACCTGGTCGGCGTCGCGCGGGGCGGCGATCCGGAGCGTGGGCACGCACTGGAGGATCGACATGTCCCACATGCCGTTGTGCGAGGCGCCGTCCGTGCCGGTGATGCCGGCCCGGTCCAGGACGAAGGTCACGCCGCACTTGTGCAGGGCGACGTCCATCAGGACCTGGTCGAAGGCGCGGTTGAGGAAGGTGGCGTAGACCGCGAAGACCGGGTGGAGTCCGCCGGTGGCGAGGCCGGCCGCGGAGGCGGCGCCGTGCTGCTCGGCGATGCCGACGTCGTAGATCCGGTCCGGGAAGGCGGCCTCGAACTTGCCGAGGCCGACGGGCTGGAGCATGGCCGCGGTGATCGCGACGATGTCCTCGCGCTCATGGCCGAGCTTGACCATCTCCTCGCCGAAGACGGAGGTCCAGTCGAGGCCGGAGGTGGAGATCGGCAGGCCGGTGTCCGGGTGGATCTTGCCCACCGCGTGGAAGCGGTCGGCCTCGTCCTGGAGGGCGGGGGTGTAGCCGCGGCCCTTCTCGGTGAGGCAGTGCACGATGACCGGGCCGCGGAAGCGCTTGGCGCGCTGGAGCGCGGATTCCAGGGCCTCGATGTCGTGGCCGTCGATCGGGCCGACGTACTTCAGGCCGAGGTCCTCGAACATGCCCTGCGGGGCGATGAAGTCCTTGAGGCCCTTCTTGGCGCCGTGCAGGGTCTCGTACAGCGGGCGGCCGAGGACGGGCGTGCGCTCCAGGATGTCCTTGCCGCGAGCCAGGAACCGCTCGTAACCGTCGGTCGTACGGAGGGTGGCGAGGTGGTTGGCCAGGCCGCCGATGGTCGGGGCGTAGGAGCGCTCGTTGTCGTTGACGACGATGACGAGGGGGCGGTCCTTGGCGGCGGCGATGTTGTTCAGCGCCTCCCAGGCCATACCGCCGGTGAGGGCGCCGTCACCGATGACCGCGACGACGTGGTCGTCCTTGGCGAGGACCTCGTTGGCCTTGGCCAGGCCGTCGGCCCAGCCGAGGACCCCGGAGGCGTGGCTGTTCTCGATGACGTCGTGGTCGGACTCGGCACGGGAGGGGTAGCCGGAGAGGCCGCCCTTGCTCTTGAGCCGGGAGAAGTCCTGGCGGCCGGTGAGCAGCTTGTGCACATAGCTCTGGTGGCCGGTGTCCCAGAGCACCTTGTCCCGGGGCGACTCGAAGACCCGGTGCAGGGCGATGGTGAGCTCGACGACGCCCAGGTTGGGGCCGAGGTGTCCGCCGGTCTTGGACACCGCGTCCACGAGGAAGGTACGGATCTCCTCCGCGAGCTGGTCCAGCTCACCGAGGCTGAGCCGGTCCAGGTCGCGCGGTCCCTTGATGCGGGTCAGCAGATCCACCCGTGCCTCCTTGCGTTTGAGCTGATCGAGCGTGCCGATCCGATGAGTCTAATGTTCCGCTCGCGGCGGCGGGCATCGGGCGGCCCTGTTCGCGTCCGGAATGCCGGACACGCGCAGGTGCCCGGAGCCCCTGGGGGCACCGGGCACCTGCGCGGTTGTGCGGTCAGGCGCGGCCCGCGGTCTTCTGGGTCCTCCGGGTGACGGAGTCGATGACGACCGTGGCGAGAAGCACGGCTCCCGTGACCATGTACTGGATCGGCGTGGCGATGCCCTCCAGCGACAGGCCGTACTGGATGGAGACGATCACCATGACGCCGAGCAGCGCGTTCCAGGTGCGGCCGCGGCCGCCGAAGAGGCTGGTGCCGCCGATGACGGCCGCCGCGATGACGTTCATCAGGAGGTCGCCGGTGCCGGAGCCCTGGTTGGCCGCCGCGATCTTGGAGGCCCAGAACAGGCCGCCGATCGCCGCGAAGGTCCCCGCGATGGAGAAGACGGAGACGCGGATCGCGGTGACGTTGATACCGGCCCGCCGGGAGGCCTCGACGCTGCCGCCGAGCGCGAAGATCTTCCGCCCGTAGGCCGTACGGCGGAGCAGGAAGTCCGTGCCGACCAGGACGATCAGGAAGAGGACCAGCGCGAGCGGCAGGCCGCGGTACTGGTTGAACATGTACGCGGCGGCGAAGCCGAACACGCCGATGACCGCGGTGCGCACGGCGATGTCGGCGAGCGGGCGGGCCGGGATACCGGCCGCCTCGCGGCGGCGGGTGTCCAGGAAGGCCGCGGCGAAGTAGCCGATGACCGCGATGGCGGCGAGCCCGTAGGCGGCGGCGACGTCGGTGAAGTAGTACGTGGTCAGCTTGCCGACCACCCCGTCGCCGTCCAGGTTGATCGTGCCGGAGTCGCCGAGCAGCTGGAGCATGAAGCCGAGCCAGAACAGCAGGCCCGCCAGGGTGACGGCGAAGGCGGGCGCCCCGACCCGGGCGAAGAAGAAGCCGTGGATCGCGCCCATCACCGCACCGCTGACGACGGCGACGAGGATCGCCAGCCATTCGTTCATGCCCTGGGTGACGCTGAGCACCGCGACGAGGGCGCCGGAGACACCGGAGACGGAGCCGACCGAGAGGTCGATCTCGCCGAGCAGCAGGACGAAGATGATGCCCACGGCCATCATGCCGGTGGCGACCATCGTGGTGGCGATGTCGCTGATGTTCTTCGCGGAGAGGAACTCGGAGTTCATGCTCTGGAAGACGATGGCGATGATCGCGAGGCCGACGATCACCGGGATCGAGCCCAGGTCGCCACCGCTGATCTTGCGCTTGAACTCGGTGACGTAGCCGCCGAGGCCCTGCTCGCGGATGAGCAGGCGGGGGTCGATCACCGTGGCGGCGCCCTCGGCCGCGTCCGGGTTGCCGACCGGCGGCGCGTCGGCCGGGGTGCCGGCCTTGTCCAGCGAGGTGGCGGACTTGTCGGTGGTCACTTGGAAACCTCCGCGTTGCGCGCCGCACGTCGGGTCACGGCGTTTTCCGTGGCGCCGGTGATGGCGGAGATGATCTCTTCCTGGGAGGTGGTCTTCACATCGAAGACACCGTTGTTCCGGCCCAGCCGGAGCACGGCGACCTTGTCGGCGACGGCCTTCACATCGGCCATGTTGTGGCTGATGAGGATGACCGCGTGGCCGCGCTCGCGCAGTCGCTCGACGAGGTCGAGGACCTGGGCGGTCTGCTCGACGCCGAGGGCGGCGGTCGGCTCGTCGAGGATGACGAGCCGGGGCTCGCCGAGCATCGACCGGGCGATGGCCACGGTCTGGCGCTGGCCGCCGGAGAGCGAGGCGATCGGGATGCGGACGCTCGGGATGCGGATGGAGAGCGTGGACAGCAGCTCGCGGGAGCGGCGCTCCATCTCCACCTCGTCCAGGATGCCGAACCTGCGCAGCTCCCGGCCGAGGTAGAGGTTGCCGACGACATCGATGTTGTCGCACAGCGCGAGGTCTTGGTAGACGGTCGCGACGCCGAGGTTCTGGGCGTCGTGCGGCTTGGTGATCTGCACGGCCCTGCCCTCCCACTCGATGACGCCGTCATCGATGGGGTGCACTCCGGCGATCGTCTTGACCAGCGTTGATTTACCGGCGCCGTTGTCGCCCACCAGGGCGACCACCTCACCGGCGTGGACCTCAAGCTCTACATCGGTGAGTACCTGGACGGCACCGAAGCGCTTGGAGACCCCTCGCAACGCCAACACGGGCGTAGCGGACACATGAACCATCTCCTTCGCCGCCTGACCGGCGGGGATGCCGCGCCCGGGGGAAGGCGCGGCGGTGTCGAGCACAGAGGGAAAACGGGGGTGAAGCGTTCCGTCCGACGCCCCGCCCGGTAGCGGGACGGTTGGTGTGCGGGGCGCCGGACAGGCTTCGTGGGCTCGCGCCGTGCGGGCCCTGTCTCTTATAAACA
>NZ_JAAXYC010000287.1 GCF_018619185.1 Streptomyces sp. McG3
CTTCCGTGCCCCCTCCCGCCCGCCTGACCTCCGTACCCCTTCGGTGACGTGAAGCGAGGAAGCCATCCGTGTCACTCAATCTCTTACTGCCCGAACCGGGCGTGACAGCGCTCCTGACCTCCTGGCCGGACAAGCCATGCGTGTACGAACGCGAGGCCGGCGAGCTCGACCGCGTGATCAACCCGCAGAGCATCGATCACTACCTGGACACCGGGTGCGTGCCCGCCGACGAGATCGCCGTCGTGAGTGACGGCACGGTGTTGCACCCCGACCGCCACCGCACGGCGGGCCGGACCGACCCGGCGAAGCTGCGGGGCCTCTACGAGGACGGCCACACGATCCGGCTCGGCAACCTCCAGCGGGTCGTCCCCTTCCTGGCGGACGTCTCCCGCGGCATTCAGCAGGAGACCGGCTACAGCAACTACCTGCACGCCTTCGTGACCCCACCCGGCCGTCAGGGCCTGCTCCACCACTGGGACCAGCAGATGGCCGTCATCGTGCAGATCACGGGCATCAAGCGGTGGCAGCTCTGGAGACCGATGTTTCCCTCCCCGATGCGTGCGTACCAGGAATCCTTCCGCGTCTGGGACCCCGACTTCATTCCGCAGTGGGAGGCCGCGGGCCCCGATCTGGAGGTCGATCTCCGGCCGGGTCAGTCCCTGGTCCTGCCGAGAGGGTGGGTGCACCACCCTCATACGCTCGACGCGCGGGCCCGCAGCATCCACCTGACGTTCGCGATCCGGGAGCGCACGCCGCTCTGGATCGCGGAAAAGCTCGTCGACCGCGCGATCGAGAAGGACGCTTTCCGGCGCGTCGTCCTTCCCGGTGACATCACGGGGCCGCGGTTGGCCGCGCAGGTGCGGGACGTCAGGAAGGCCCTCATCGAGCACTTGGCCGGTCTTGACGTGAACGACTTCGCCCAGTTCTTGTACCGGACCGCCGTTTCGGAGAAGGAGTACACCACCTGACAGCCTTGCCTCAGAACTGATTCGCCCGGCAGCCCGTCCTAGGGAACGAGGCCGAGCAGGATGGGATGTCGTGGCACATCAGCAGGTGGACAAGGGAACGACCTCGGTGACGGGAGAGGCAGGAGAGTTCTCGGCTCGGTGGAGTGGGGCGCGGGGACGCGTCCTCGCCGTGCTTGCCGTGGTGGTGGCCGGGGTGATGGCTTCTCACCGGGGTGTGCCCAATGCCGTCGGGCGGGTCGGGAGTCTGCTGGAGTCCTTTCTGCCGTGGGTCGGCGTGATCGTCGTTCTATTGCTGGTCCTCGCCCTGGTGCGGCGGTCCGCCGTCGCCCTGGTGGCGGTGCTGCTGCCCGTGGGTGTCTGGGTGCATCTCTTCGGCGGGTTGCTCCTGCCCGGTGCGGAAAGCGGTGGGCGGGAGCTCGTCGTCGTGCAGCACAACGTCAGCGACGAGAACCGTGATCCGGCGGCGACCGCACGGGCGCTGATCGAGGCCGGGGGTGATCTCGTCGCGCTGGAGGAGCTGGTGGTTCCGCAGCTGTCCGCGTACGAGAACGCTCTCGCCGCCGACTACCCGCATCATGTCGTCCGGGGCACCGTCGGGCTCTGGTCCAAGTACCCGCTCAGCGGGGAGCGGGGCGTCGACATCAGGCCCCCGGGCATCGCGGAAGGGTGGAGCCGGGGCGTCCGTGCCGTCGTCGATTCGCCGTACGGGGACGTCGCGGCGTACGTCGCCCACCTGCCCTCCGTCCGGATCGGGGCGGGTGGGCTCGCGTCCGAACGGAGAGACGCGAGTGCCGAGTTGCTCGGGCACGCCATCGCCGCCGAGAGCGTCGACACGGTGATTCTGCTCGGGGATCTCAACGGGGCCGTGGAGGACCGGGGGCTGGCCCCTCTCACCTCACGCCTGAACGTGGCCGAGCGGGGCTTCGCCTTCAGCTTCCCCGCCTCCCTCCCGCTGGCCCGGATCGATCAGGTCATGGCCCGCTCCGCCACCGTCGGCCACATCCGCACCCTGCCCGCCACCGGCAGCGACCATCTGCCCGTCGTCGCCCGCGTCGTCCTGGGCTGAGTGCGCGGCTCGGAGCTCGTCCGCCTTCCGTACCGCCTCGACGCGTTGCCTCCAGGTCATGTCCTCGGGGAAGTCGTACGTGTCCGTGTCGACCATCCAGCTCGCGTACGCCGCCGCCCTGCGGCAGTCCACGCACAGCGTCTCGTCGCCCAGCGGGCGGAAGACGTGCTCCTCCCCCTCGCCCGCGCAGGCGATCAGCTCCCGCACGGGCGGTGGGGGCGGCGGAGCCGGCAGCGGGGGCACCGGGCATTTCTGGATCAGGCGGTGACGGAGGAAGCCCACCGCCGAGCGCACCCCTTCCTCGGGCCTGGCGACCAGGAGCGCGTGCCGCACATCCCCTTCCGACAAGCCTCCCTCCAGCCACTTCACCGCCTCCACCGCCAGCCCGCGCGCCTCCCCCACGCCCAGCAACAGGTCGCGGTGTGTGTGGCGCAGGGACAGCAGCAGCCGTTCCGCCTTGGCCAGTTGGGAAGCGGAGTGGGGTGCCGGGGAGGTGTTCGATGCCGGGGTGGAATCGGCCCCAGCGGGTTGGGGTTTCCGTGGCGCTTCCGGTGTCGGCTCCCGTGCCGGTTCCGGTCCCGGCCTCGGTTGCGGTGTCGGGTCGCCTGTCAGTTCCGGTTCCGGTTCCGATGTCGGGTCCCGTGTCGGGTCGCCTGTCAGTTCCGGCCTCGGCTCCGGCGTCGGCGTCGGTCGCCGTCGCTCCCGTCGTTCCGCTTCGGAGGGTGGGTGGGGAGTGGTCTGATCACTGTGGTCTTCCTCCGGTTCATAGCCACCGGCCGTCCGGGAAGTCGGTCCGCCGACCGTCGGACACCGCTTACCCGGCGGCGGTGGCGCAGCGACGGCCGTCACTCCCGGCGAGCGTCCGCCGTCCGGCTCCAGCGTCGCCCGTACGATCCTGGCCTCGGCGCTCGTCAGCGGCGTGTTCGTGAACAGCTGGTCCGTCGCCCAGCGTCCGCCCTCGGCCTGGGTCCTCCACTCGTGGACGTAACCGTGCTCCATCAGTTGCTTCTTGGCCAGTTGGTACGGGCGGCCCTTCATCTCCAGCTTCCGTGCCAGCTCGCCGAGCGGGCGGTCCGTGGCCGAGTCGGGGAGGCCCTGGACGTACAGGAGGAGGATCTTCGCATCGCTGTTCATCCGCCGGTCGCGCACGACCGTGTGCGGGGCTTTGGTCCAGCCCGAAGAGGGCGCGATAACATGACGCAGCATTTCTAGTGGGCTCTTTCCACCGGGGGTGTTAGGCCCTCGGGTGGGTGTTGACGCACCTCCGGGGGCCGCCCTGTGCCCGCCTATGTGCGCGCACAGAGCGTGATGTCGCCGTCACGTTATCGCACGGTTTCGACCTGCAACGACGTCCGCGAGAAGTGCGCCCCCACTCACCACCCGGTTCACAACCGGACCACCCGTGTGCGCTGTTGCGGCACTCGCCCCCTGCTACAGAGCCGCGAGCCAGGCGTGCCCCGGGTGTACGCGGGCGAGCAGCTCCGCCAGGGTCGCGCGCTGCGCCCGGGTCAGGTGCGGGGCGGTCGCGTCGAAGTCCCTCTGATCTTTCGGGCGGGCGTGCTTGGCCTTGAACAGGAGCACGAGTTCCGGCGCCAGATACGGGATGCCGTCCTGGGTGTGGTGGACGATCTCGCGGTACGGGAGCCGGATCCCCCGGTCCCGCCGACAGATCCAGGTGTCGCCGTCGTGCGGTTCCCGGAACACGTCGAGCAGGTAGTCGCCGGTGGCCGGATCGCGGAGCCATGTCTGGTGAACGGCGGCCAGTGTCTCCGGCGGGGCGTCCTCCCAGATCCGGCCGCTGCCCGCCGCGTCGAAGACGTATCCGGGAAAGCGGCTGCGGACCTCGGGAAAGCCTGCCTCCGGAATCGCGATCTCGATGTCCCCGTGATCGCGCGTCTGTCCGCCCCGGAACAGGTCCAGCGCCCAGCCCGCCGCCACACACCAGGGCACGCCGACCCCGTCCAGCCGCTGCGCGACCTCGTCCGGAGTCCAACTGGACGACCACCGGGCGTCGAGGGCCTCGATCTCGTCGGGTGACAGTTCGGTGCCGCCGCTCGGCAGTTGCTCGCTCATCGCAGGAAGCTATCAGCGGACGCCGACGCCCCGGCCGCCGTGACCCGTTCGCCCCCGGCCCGGGCCGGCTAGTGCTCTGACCGCATAGGTTCGCCGGGTGGTCGTCGTGGCCGTTGGATGTGCGGTGACGTCCGATCCGACCGCTGGAGGCGCGGTGGCCGAGCCTGTCCGTGTGCGCAGACTGACCGACCAGGAGGGGCAGCGGCTGCAGCAGATCGTGCGCCGGGGCAGCACCAACGCGGTGCGCTGTCGGCGCGCGATGATGCTGCCGGCCTCGGCCGACGGGAATCGGGTGCCGGTGATCGCCCAGCTGGTGGCGGCCGACGAGGACACCGTGCGCGATGTGATCCACCGGTTCAACGAGATCGGCCTGGCCTGCCTGGACCCTCGGTGGGCGGGAGGCCGACCCCCGACCGCGAGCCGAAGCTGGACCGGATCGAGCACGTCCTGGACCCTGCGAACGCAAGGAACGCGCCCGCATACGAAGGGAGAACGGCATCCGTTGGGGCGGGCGCCCCCTCAACACCGCAGCCTGACCGACCGCGAACTTGCACAGCCGCAGCGCATCATGGGGCCGCTCGTGGCCAAGCGCGGACGACCGAAGCGTTGTGAAGATGATCTCGGCTGGGCAGACCCGAAGCCCCGAACGGGGCCGGTTCAGGAGAAGGACGGCGCCAGAGGAGAACGACTCAGGAGGCGGACGGCTCGATCTCCCCCGCGAAGACGATGACCTGGTCGATGAGGCTCCGACGCAGATGGACGACGTCCGTTCCCGCCAGGCGGGGGCCTCCATCCGGCGTCGTGAAGACCCACTGGTACCGGGCCCACTCGTCCGGCATGTCCACCGCCGAACAGCGCACCATCGTGCCGGTCCCCGCGGGGTGGCGCCGGATGTCCAGCACGAACCGCTCGACCGCCTCGATCCCCTCACTGCGGCCCAACGGTCCCCAGAAGACCACGTCCGAGGTCAGGGCCTGGGAGAGCAGCGCAGTCACATAGCTGTCGTCCGAGGCGTTGAACGCTGAGATGAACGTGTCGATCGCGGACTGCGCGGTTTCTTCCTGCATGCACCAGTAATACCAGTCGCCTCGCGGACCGCGCTCGTCCCGTGAGCCGTCTCCCGACCACGGTGAACCATCCCGGTCACAGCACTAGCGCCGGCCGTCCGCCAGCGCGGTCACCGCGCCGACCAAGCCCTCCCACGCCTGCCGGGTGTCGGCAGTGTCCGGGTGCCGTGTGCCGAAGATGTCGAGCGCGGCGGCCATGTCGTCCAGGGCCCAACGGAGTTCGTAGTACGCGAGCAGCTCCGGGTCCGGGCGGTGGCCGGTGAGTTCGGCGTAGCGGGACAGGTCCTCCGGGGCGTCGGTGGCGAGCCAGAGGTCGCGCTCCGGCGGTGCGAGGGCGACGGTGTCCCAGTCGACCAGGAGGGTACGGCCTCCGGGGTCCAGGACGTTGCCGGGGTGGGGTTCGCCGTGGGTGACCACGGTGGCGGCGACGGGAGAGGCCGACGCGTCGGCCGTGAGCCTTGCCGTGCCGTTGTCGAAATGGTCCAACGTTGCTTGCAACACCGCGTAGTTGGTGGTGAGCAGGGCTTGGCAGCGTTGCGCGTACGGGCCCACATCGTCGCGGAAGCGCTGCGGATCGGCCAGCGCCGCTCCGATCGCCGCGCGGCCCGGCAGCGCCGGATCATGGACCGGGGTCGTCAACGGAGGCCTGGTGGTGTGCAGTTGGGCCAAGCGTTCTACCAGCAGCCGTCGTGCCCCGGGGTCCAGCACCTGGCCGAAGTGTCCGGTGGGCGCGTCCACGTACGGGAAGACGCTCACGGCGTACCGGCCGGTCAGGCGGAGCAGCGTCTCGCCACCGCCGGAGCGCAGCGGTGCCACCAACGCCGGTTCACCGAGGGCGGATTCGAGCGTCGCCGCCGTGTTCATGGCGCGGCTCAGGCCTGTCCACGCCTCGGCCGCACCCTGTCCGCAGTGCGGCTTGTGCGCGAGATCGGCGACCGTGACGAAGGTCCGCCGGCCTTCCGCGTCGGCCGCGACCCAGTGGTGGTCGCCGAAGCCGACCGGGGCGTGGGTGAGCATGACGGGTTCGATGCCCCAGGCTCCGAGTGCGGCGGCCAGGGCGGTTTCGTCGATATCGGTGGGGCGGTCCTTCATACGGGACACCGTAGTGGCTTTCCGTGAAGGACCGGGGTGCGTGGTCGGCTCCGCCCGCTCCCGTCACCCTTGCCCATCGCCCTTGCCCGTCATCCCTTCGCTCCTGAACCTCGCGGCCCCACCCTCCGGCCCCCTCTACACTCTTTGTACACGCTCTCATCACAATTCCGCTTCGCTTCCGACATGCCCCTGATGTACGCCCGGGCGCGCTGCGAACATCGGCTGCTCCACAGCACAGAGTTCGGCCTTGGGGGCAACACATGCAGACGAGGAAGCAGTCACGGCGGCCCAGGCGCGGGATCCTCCGCATACGGATATCGGCCGGAGCGGGCGCGCTCGCACTGATCCTTACGGGGTGCGGAGGCGACGACGGCAACACGGACGACCAGGGCGGGAAGGCCGCCGCGTCGGTGGGCTCTTCGGCCTCCGTGGACCGGGCGCTGGCCCTCATGGACGACGAGCAGAGCATGGACGCGGGCAACAGCCTGGACGTGGACGTCCTCGACAACGACTCCGTCACCCTGGAGAACGGGGACCGGGCCGCACTGCTCCACACCTACGACCCCGCCGAACTGACCCTGAGCATCGACACCGAGCCCGCCCACGGTTCCGCATCGGTGTCCGGGACCACGGTCACGTACACCGCCGGGGACGGGTACGCCGGCGAGGACAAGCTCACGTACGAGGTGCTCGTGAAGGGCACCGAGGTCCCCGCCGCCACCGCCGTCGTCCGCATCACCGTCACCGCGGCCGCCCCCGAAACGACTCCGACTCCCGCCTCGAATGACGCGAACCCCGCCCCGGAGGCGACGGACCCGGCACCCGCTTACTACAAGAACTGCGACGCCGCACTCGCCGCCGGAGCCGCTCCCGTCGAGGAGGGCGATCCCGGCTACGCACCCCACCTGGACCGCGACGGCGACGGCGTGGGGTGCGAGCCGTGGGGCGAGTCCTCCTCGTCCGCCTCGGCCTCCGGCGGCAGCGGTACGAGTGGTGGGGGTGGTGGCGGCAGCGTCTCCTACGCGAACTGCACCGCCGTACGGAACGCGGGCGCCGCACCCATCCGGACCGGGGACCCCGGCTACGGGCGGCACTTGGACCGGGACGGGGACGGTGTCGGCTGCGAGTGAGCCGCACCCGGGCGGGACGGGGGGAGAGGGCGGGCCGACCGGGTGTGCCGGCAAGCCCGTCAGGGTCCATCCGGGTCCGTCAGAACCCGCCCGGACCCGCCCGGACCCGTCGGCAGCCGTCAGCAGCCGTCAGCAGCCGTCAGCAGCCGTCAGGCGAACTGGTCGAATCCCATCTTGGCCACCATGCCGGTGACCACGAGCACCAGCACGACCCGGACGAATCCGGATCCCCTCTTCATCGCGGTGCGCGACCCGATCATCGCGCCGACGATGTTGCCCACCGCCATACCCAGGCCGAGGGCCCACAGGACGTTCCCCTGCCAGGCGAAGACCGCGAGGGCTCCCAGATTGGAGGAGGCGTTGATCACCTTCGCCATGGCCGCGCTCTCCAGGAACCGGGTCGCGAGGAGCGTGGTGAAGGAAATGATCAGGAAGGTGCCGACGCCGGGCCCGAAGACCCCGTCGTAGAAGCCGATGCCGACGCCCGCGACGAGGATCGCGGCGTTGCGGCGGCGCGGGGTGACGACGATATTCCGCTGCTGGACCCCGAAGCCGGGCCGGAAGGCCACGAAGAGCGCCACCGTGATGAGCAGTCCCATGATGACGGGCCGGAAGTAGCTCGTGGGAACGCTCGACGCGGACAGCGCCCCCAACGCGCCGAAGGGGACCGCCAGTCCTGCTGCCGGCAGCAGGACCGAGCGGTCCAGTTCGGTGCGCCGCTGGTACATGTACGCGGCGGTCGCGGTGCCCATGACCGCCGCGATCTTGTTCGTGCCGAGCGCCACCGCGGGCGAGTACGTGGGAAAGGCCAGCAGCAGTACCGGGATGAGCAGCACCCCGCCACCGCCGACCACCGCGTCCACCCAGCCCGCCGCGGTCGCGGCGGCGAGCAGACCGAGCACTTCGTACAGGTCCACGCTTCCCTCACTCACTCACTCACTCACTCACGTGACAGGGACCCCGGCGCACGTAGAGAGCGGCCGGGGGGCCGGCCGGGCGGGACGGATGGCGCACGTTCTCGTGTTCCGGCGGGGCGGCGGCTCCCGCCGGTCGGAGGCGACCGGCGGGACTGGCTGCCCGGTGTGACCCGGCGAGCCGGTGAGTTGCGCTGCGGCCACGACCACGGCAAGTACCCCTGAAGGCGCAGCGGTTCGGACCGGATGGCGATCGCCGGCATGGCCACTCGTACCGGTGGTGGTGCGGGCAGCGTTACGGAACAGCATGAGACCCCCCTCGTGCGAAGGGTCCAGACCCTACCCGGCACGCCCATGGCACCGCGGCCCGCCCTCGCGCGTCCAACTGCCCTATCGGCCAGGAGCAGTTACGCGAGAAAGGCCGCCATCTCCCCATACAGCGCAGCCGAGTTGTCCAGGTGGGCGTCGTGGCCGGCTCCCGGAATCACGCCGATCCGCGTTCCGGGGTGCCGGGCCCGCATCCGGTCCGCCTCGTCCGGCTTCATCGAGCCATTCTCGCCCCGCACCACGAGCACCGGGCAGCGCACCTCGTCCCAGTCGTCCCAGTAGTGCCGGTGCGCGTTCTCCTGGACGGTGGCGACCATCACGTCCCGGTCGACCCGGGGGTGCAGCCCGCCGGGGCCCGGCACGAGCCCCGCCGCCCAGGCCCGGCCCGCGGGCCCGCCGCCGAAGAACGCCTCGGCCGCCTCCGCGTCCGGGAACGGAACCGGCCACGAGTCGAGCCAGTCACCGATCTGTCGCGGCAGTCGAGGGCTCGGCCCCGCCGGGCCCGCCTCGATCAGGACCAACGCGCGGCACACCTCCGGGTGGGCCGCCGCCGTCAGCAGCGCGGTGAGGCCGCCCATCGACTGGCCGGCCAGCACCGTGTCCTCCCCCGCCAGTCCGAACCGGTGCGCGACCGCGAGGACATCGCGTACGTGCGCCGCCCGCGTCACGTCCCCGGGGCGGCGGGTGCTCGCCCCGCTGCCCCGGGCGTCGAAGGCGATCACCCGGTGCGTGGACGCGAACCGGGCCGCCAGCGCCTCCCACTCGCCGGAATGACCGGCCAGGCCGTGCAGCAGGAGGAGGGGCGGGCCCTCGCCTCCGTGGTCGGTGCAGGAGAGGCGTACGGGACCGGTTCCGCCCGCCGCTTCGCCGTCCTCGACCGTCACCGTCGTCGTGACCACTCCCACCCGACACCTTCCCCGTATCCCCCGGTCAGGCCCGCCCGGCCGCACCGTCACCCCGAACGCTAGCCTCGGGCGGAGAGCCCAACCACAGGTATATAGACGGCCCACAGGAAGCGATGGTGGCGGCGATGGTGAAGATTCCGGCAGCGGCAGTGGCGGCGGGCGGGCTCGTCGGAGGCTACGGCGTCGCCCGGTGGACGAGGAAGCGGCCGCTCGGCGGCGTCGCGCTCGCCGCCGCCGGGTCCCTCGCGGCGTACGAGTGGAACCGCCAGGCCGGGCCCCGTGCCGCCGCCGGGCTGACCGTCGCCTACGTCGCCGCCTTCGCCGGATCGCACCCGCTCGCCAAGAAGGTCGGCGCCTGGCCCGCCGTCTTCGCCGTCGCGGGCGGCGTGGCCGCCGCTTCCTGGGCCGTCACGCGCGGGCCGGCCTCCTGGGGAGTGTCCGCGAAGTAGCGTCGTCCGCCCTCCGGGCGCGTGCCGCCCTCCGGGCGCGTGCCGGACGAGACGTCACGGACACGCCCCAGAGCCTCTTGTTCGGATCGTGTCGGGCCCGCGGGTCCTCACCCCGAGGGGCCGGCCCGCTGACGGCCGGGGCATCCCCGAACGGCGTTCTGCGGCCGAACCGTTGCCGAGTCCGTCGGACCGGGGCCCCGGATATGGATACGCTCCCTGATTGACTTCGCGGCCCGAGCAGAGGCTCAACTGCCGTCAACAGGGGATGATGCGCCATGACCAACACACCTTCGACCGATCCGTTCCAGCCGCTCGGGGCCGATGACCCGGCTGTTGTGGGGGGTTATCGGCCCCGAGCGGCTGGAACGGATCGGTCGAAGG
>NZ_JAAXYC010000288.1 GCF_018619185.1 Streptomyces sp. McG3
AGATGTGTATAGGAGACAGAGGTCGCCGATCTGGCCGCCTTCGCGCTCCAGGCGGCGTGCTGGGGCGATCCGGACGCCTCCTCGCTCGCGCTGCTGGACCCGCCGCCGGCCGGGGCGATGGGCGCCGCCCGGGAGGTGCTGGAGGCGATCGGCGCGGTGGACGGCGGGGGCCGGGTCACCGAGCGCGGCGCCCGGATGTCCCGGCTCGGGCTGCACCCCCGGCTGGCGCGGGCCCTGCTGGACGGCGCCCGGGAGGCCGGGGCGCGGCGGGCCGCGGAGGTGGTGGCGCTGCTGAGCGAGGAGCCCCCGAGGGAGTACGGGGACGATCTCGCGGCGGCGCTGCGGACCGCCCGCCGGGGCCAGGACGGATACGCCGCGCGCTGGAAGCAGGAGGTGCGCCGGCTGTCGGGCCAGGTGGAAGGCGTCGGCTCCGGCGGGGCTCACTCCGATGACGCCGTCGTCGGCCTCGTCGCCGCGCTGGCGTTTCCGGAGCGGGTGGCGCGGGCCCGGGGCGACGGGGCCTTCCTGATGGCGTCGGGCACGGGCGCGGAGCTGCGGGAAGCCTCGCGGCTGCGCAGCGCGCCCTGGCTGGCCGTGGCGGTCGCGGACCGGCCCTCCCACGCGGCGTCGGCGCGGGTGCGGCTGGCGGCGGTGGTCGACGAGCCGACCGCGCTGCTGGCCGCCGGGCATCTGCGGGTGCGGGGGGAGGAGGTCCGGTGGGTGGACGGCGAGGTGGTGGCCCGGTCGGTGGACCGGCTGGGGGCGGTGGAACTGGCGGTGCGGCCGTTGAGGCAGCCCGATCCGGAGCTGGTGCGCGGGGCCTTGGTGGAGGGGCTGCGGCGCGAGGGGCTGGGGCTGCTGCGGTGGACCCGGGACAGTGAGCAGTTCCGGCTGCGGCTGGCGTTCCTGCACCGGGTGCTGGGCGCACCGTGGCCGGATGTGTCGGACGAGGCGCTGCTCGCGGAGACGGGTGCGTGGCTGGAGCCGGAGCTGTCGCGGGCGCGGCGCCGCTCCGACCTGGGCCGGATCGACGCGGGTCAGGCGTTGCGGCGGCTGCTGCCCTGGGCGACCGGGGAGGCCGCGCGGCTGGACGAGCTGGCGCCGGAGCGGATCGAGGTGCCGAGCGGTTCCCGGATCAGGGTCGAGTACGGCGGCGAGCAGCCCGTCCTGGCGGTGAAGCTCCAGGAGTTGTTCGGGATGGGCGAGACGCCCCGGGTGGCCGGGGTGCCGGTCCTGGTGCACCTGCTCTCCCCCGCCGGGCGGCCCGCGGCCGTCACCGCGGACCTGGCGTCGTTCTGGCAGGAGGGGTACAAGGCGGTGCGTGCGGAGCTGCGCGGCCGCTACCCGAAGCACCCGTGGCCGGAGGACCCCGCGACCGTACCGGCGACGCGGTTCACCTCGGCCAGGCTCAAGCGCTCGTAGCGCGTTCGGGGTTCCGGGACCGCGCCTCCAGCCAGAGGGCGAGCGCGAGCAGTCCGAGGCCGAGGCCGAGGAAGCCCCAGGGAAGGTACGAGGTGAGGAGGAGGACCAGGACGCGCTGGGACTTCACCAGGTCGACGGTGTCCGCGATGTAGTCCTCGCGCATCTTCACATGGCCGGAGAACGCGGTGACGGTGTCCTCGGACATGCCCATCTTCTTGGCGTCGCGCAGCTCCTCCGTGTGGATCTCCTCGCCGTTGACGGGGGCTCCGGTGACGGGGTCGACCCAGAACATGCGCTTCGTGGTGTACCAGCGGGTCATGCCGGTCTGCGCGATCTGTTCGGCGGTGATGCCCTTGATGGGCATCTTCTTGGGCATCGGGACCTTGGTCCACGGGATGGTCTGCTCGAAGTAGTAGACCTCCAGGCCGCGGAAGGTCTGGGTGCCCTTGTAGTGGATGGGGGCGGTGGTGCGGCTCTGGGCGTCGAAGTACTCGTAGTCCCGCTTCTCGGTGAGGAAGGGCCACTTGTACTCGATGCCCTCGCGCCGGACCGGGTCGCCGTCGACCATCTCGCCGGTGGCGTTGACGGGGGCCTGGCTGTGGGCGTCGAAGATGTAGCGCTCGGGGATCTCGGAGACCATCTTGCCGTCGGGGCCCTGGATGTAGGAGAGCGCGTCCCAGACGACGACGTCGCGTCCTGCGCTGCGTTCGATCTTCTCGGACTCCTCCACGTTGCCCTTGAGCGTCTGGACGATGGTGACCTTGTCGACCTTCCTGGCCTTGAGGGTGGTGTAGTCGAGGAGGGTCGCGGGGGACGCCTCCAGGACGACTTCCTGGTACTGGTTCGGCGGGACCTTGGCCAGGCGCGGGAAGGCGTACCAGCGCAGCAGTGGTGACAGGGCGGCGAAGAACACGGCGAAGGCCAGGAGTACGAGACCGACTCGGCGGCGCATGGTGGTGACCTCTCCCTCTGCGGCGGCTATCTCTTCGGTCCCGGGACGGTGGTCAGCAGGGGTTTCGGCGAGGTCTCCCCGGCCGGGGAGCCGACGGCGGAGATGGTGAACACGAGCACGAGGGCGGCGGCCAGTCCGATGGCGGCGGCGACGAGGGCACGCATGCTCGGCCTCCCGGGGCGGTGATCCGATGACGGCGACCTGATGGGTCGTCAGGGCTGGGGCACCGTAGCAACCGGGGCGCGAGATGAGAACACAGCGGACAGCCCCTCGGCAGGATGACCGAGGGGCTGTGCGACGGCTGTGCGGTGCGGCGGGGCCGCGGGGTCAGGCTTCGGGGGTCGCCGTCTCCTCCGGGGCGGTCTCCTCGGGTGCGGTCTCCTCCGGGGCCTGGATGGTGAGTTCGATGACGACCGAGGCGCCGCCCTCGGTGGTCAGGCGCAGCCTGAAGGTGCCCTCGGTGTCGTCCGCGAAGATCTCCGGGAGCCGGAGCACGCCCTCGGCGTCCGTCGTCAGGGTGGTCAGGGTGCGCACCGGCTTGCCGGCCGCGTCCTTGAAGTACGGGCCCTTGTCGTTGTCGAAGAGTCCCAGGGGGTCCTTGACCATGGTGGCGGTGACGGCCACTCCCGGCGCCGCGGCGTCCTTGTACGTGGCCTTGACGGTGACGGCGTCCGCGAACTTCTCACCGGGTGCGGCGACGAGTGCCTTCTCGCCGGTCCGGGCGATCGCGTCGGCCTGGCGGGCGGTGACGGTCGCCGCGTAGGTCAGGGTGCGCGGCCTGCCGGTGCCCGCGACGGCGGTCACCGTGAACTCCCCGGCCTTCTCGCCGGCCTTGAGCTCCGGCGCGGTGGCGGTGCCGTCGGCCCCGGTCCGCACCGTGACGGTCTTCTTTCCGCCGGCGAAGAGCGTGCCGGTGTTCCCGGTGACGGTGAAGGTGACGGGCACCTTGCCGAGCGGGGCGCCGAGCGCGTTGCGGGCGAGGACGGTGACCCGCTCGTCGAAGGCCTGGCCCGCGGTGGCGCGCAGCGGGCCGGTGCCGGCGTTCTCCAGGGAGCCGAAGGTCTCGGCCGGCGTCGGCTTGGAGGTGGGCGGCTTCGGCGGCTTCGGTGTCGGGCCGGTGGAGCCGTCGCCGGGCTTCGAGGGGCCCGGGCTCGGCTTCCCGCCCGGCTTGTCCGGGGAGGGCTTCGGGCTCGGGGTGGTGCTCGGGCCGGGGTTGGTGCTCGGGCCCGGATTCGGGGAGGGGCTGCTCGGAGAGCTGGGCAGCGTTCCGGTGCCGTCGGGGATCTCGTGCGTACCGCGCTGGTAGTACGAGAACCAGGAGCGGACCGTACGCAGGTACTCCCCCGACCGGTTGTAGCTCAGCACGGCCTTGTCGAGGTCGGCGGCGATGGCCAGGTCCCGGTCGTTGGCGCAGAGGTAGCGGCCGGCGGCGAGCGCCGCGTCGTAGATGTTGTTGGGGTCCTTGCGGCCGTCACTGTTCGCGTCCTGGCCCCAGGCGGCCCAGGTCGACGGGATGAACTGCATCGGGCCGACCGCGCGGTCGTGGACCGCGTCGCTGTCGTACGCCCCGCCGTCGGTGTCCTTGATCAGCGCGAAGCCCTGGCCGTTGAGGGCCGGGCCGAGGATCGGGGGGCTGGCGGTGCCGTTGGCGTCGACGCGTCCGCCGCGGGCCTGGCCGGACTCGACCTTGCCGATCGCCGCGAGGAGTTGCCAGGGCAGCCGGCAGGCGGGGTCGGTCGTCCTGACGGTCTGCTCGGCCTGCTTGTACGCGGCCAGGATCGACGCCGGAATGCCCGCTTCCGCGCTCCCGGTCGCCGGCAGACTGCTGGAGGAACCGGGCTTGTCTGGCGTGACCAGGGGCGGAAGGTCCGTGTAGTAGGGCGAGTTGCCGGTCGCGGCGCCGTCGTCCTCGGTGCTCGCGGTGTCCTCACCGGCCGCCTTCGGGTCACCGCCGCCGACGGGTCCGTCGGCCAGGGTCGCTGCGGGCGCCTGCGAGGCCGCGAGTGCCGCCACGGCGGCCGCCGCCACCGCAGCGGTCGTGGCCCCCTTGCGCAGACTTCGGCGAATGTGCGCTGCCATACGTTCCGGTCCCTCCCCCTCGAAGGCTGCTCGCGCTCCCCAGCGCAAGGACTCCAGCGACCCTACGGCACCTTGTGTCGGCCGAGCACCGAGCCCTGACCGCTTCTTACTGTTTTTTCACGTTCGCGGGCGCATGTTGTCCTGCCGGCCACGGAAGGGTGCCCGAACGGTCCCGCATACTTGCCGCCATGCCGTTCACGCTCAGTCATGCCGCCGCCGTGCTCCCGGCGATCCGCCGGAACGGGACGGCCCGGTGGCCGCTGTTCCCCTCCGCTCTCGTCGCCGGTTCGTTCGCGCCCGACATCACCTACTTCGCGGACACGGTGATCCCCGGGGCGATGGAGTTCGGGTCGTTCACGCACACCTTCCTCGGGGTCGTCACGGTGAACGTGGTCATCGCAGCGGCGCTGGTGATGGTGTGGGTCCTGCTGCGGGAGCCGTTGGCGGCCCTGTTGCCGGTACGGGTACGGGGCCGCGTCCACGCCTTCGTCCGGGGGCAGCGGTGGACGCGGGCCTCCTTCGGCCCTTCCTCCTGGCTGTGGTTCGCGGTCTCCGGTGCGCTGGGCGCGGCCACGCATGTGGTGTGGGACGCGTTCACCCACCACAGCCGGTGGGGGACGGATCTGGTGCCGGTGCTCAGCCGCATCGTCGGCGGCTTCCCGGTGTACCAGTTCGTCCAGTACGGCAGCTCGGCCCTGGCCCTCGTGGTCATCGGCTGGTTCGCCGTCACCGGGCTCCGGCTGACCCCGGAGGTCCCCGCGCCCGAGGAGGTGCCGGTGCTCGGCCGCCGCGAGAGGTGGGGTGCTCTCGGTCTGCTGGGCCTGTGCGTGCTGCTCGGCGTCGTCCACCGGTGCGTCCGCTGGTACGCCCGCTTCGGCCGGGTGGAGAGCCCGCTCGACATCATCCCCACGGCCTGCTTCGGCGCGGGCGCCGGGCTGGCGGCCGGGCTGCTGCTGTACGGGGTGTGGATGCGGCTGCCGGGCAGGCGGCGGACGCGGGGACCGGAGCGGGCGCCGGCACCGGAGGGGTCCCGTACGGGAGCGTCGGCCGGCAGCAGGTAGCGACGAGCGGAAGGGCCGGGCCCGGAACCGCTGTGCGGTCCGGGCCCGGCCTCTGCCGGTCGCTCAGTGCGCGGCCGACTCCCAGTCCTTGCCGACGCCGACCGAGACGTCGAGCGGGGCGCGCAGCTCGACCGCGTGCGCCATCTCGTGGCGCAGGATCTCCTCCACCCGCTTCCGCTCGCCCTTCGCGATCTCCAGGACGATTTCGTCGTGGACCTGGAGCAGCATCCGCGAGGTCAGCTTCGCCTCGGTGAGCGCCTTGTCCACCCGCAGCATCGCGACCTTCACGATGTCCGCGGCGGTGCCCTGGATCGGGGCGTTGAGCGCCATCCGCTCAGCTGCCTCGCGGCGCTGGCGGTTGTCGCTGTTCAGGTCGGGGAGATAACGGCGCCGGCCGAGGATCGTCTCCGTGTACCCGGTGGCCCTGGCCTCCTCGACGACCCGGTGGAGATAGTCCCGTACCCCGCCGAACCGCTCGAAGTAGGTGTCCATCAGCACCCGGGCCTCGGCGGGGTCGATGTTCAGCTGCTGGGAGAGGCCGAACGCGGAGAGTCCGTACGCCAGGCCGTAGGACATGGCCTTGATCTTGCGGCGCATCTCCGCGTCGACCGCGTCCTTCTCGACGCCGAAGACCTGCGAGGCGACCGTGGTGTGGAGGTCCTCGCCGGAGGCGAACGCCTCGATCAGTCCGGCGTCCTCGGACAGGTGCGCCATCACCCGCAGCTCGATCTGGCTGTAGTCCGCCGTCATCAGCGTCTCGAAGCCCTCGCCGACGACGAAGCCCCGGCGGATCGCCCGGCCCTCGTCCGTACGGACGGGGATGTTCTGCAGGTTGGGGTCGGTGGAGGAGAGCCGGCCGGTCGCCGCGACCGTCTGGTTGAACGTGGTGTGGATGCGTCCATCGGCCGCGACCGTCTTGATCAGACCCTCGACGGTGACCCGCAGCTTGGCCTGCTCACGGTGGCGCAGCATCAGGACCGGCAACTCGTGCTCGGTCTGCGCGGCCAGCCAGGCCAGCGCGTCCGCGTCCGTCGTGTATCCCGTCTTGGTCTTCTTCGTCTTCGGCAGGCCCAGCTCGCCGAAGAGGATCTCCTGGAGCTGCTTGGGCGATCCGAGGTTGAACTCACGGCCCACCGCCGCGTGCGCCTCCTTCACCGCCTGCTGCACGGTCCCCGCGAACTGCTGCTCCATCCCCTCCAGATGGGCCCGGTCCGCGGCGATCCCGTGCCGCTCCAGCCGGGCCAGGAGGATCGACGTCGGCAGCTCCATGTCGTGCAGCAGCTCCGCCGCGCCCACCTCCTTCAACCGGGTGGTGAACGCGTCGCCCAGGTCGAGCACGGCGCGGGCCTGTGCCATCAGGGCGTCCTGCTCGGCCCGGTCGTCCGCGCCGAAGGCCAGCTGCCCGTCGGAGGCGGCGGCCGGCGCCAGCTCCCGGCCCAGATACTCCACGGCGAGCGCGTCCAGGGCGAAGGAGCGACGGCCCGGCTTCACCAGATACGCGGCGAGCGCGGTGTCCATCGCGACGCCTTCGAGCCGCCAGCCGTGCTCGGGCAGGACCCGCATCACGTTCTTCGCGTTGTGCAGGACCTTCGGCCGGGCCGGGTCCGACACCCAGGCGGCGAACGCCTGCTCGTCGGCCTCCTCCAGCTGGGTGGGGTCCAGCCAGGCGGCGGCCCCGTCGGCGGCGGCGAGCGCGATCTCCGTGACCGTGCCGGCGCCCAGCGACCAGGTGTCCACCGTCATGACGCCGAGCGGCCGCGCGCCGTGCGCCTCCAGCCAGGGGGCGACCTCGCCGGAGCCGAGCACGGCCCCGTCCAGCTCGATCCCGGCGGCGGGCGCGGGCGGCTCGGCCTCCGCCGCCCCGGGGTCGACGGCGAGGAGGCGCTCGCGCAGGCTCGGGTTGCGGATCTCCAGTATGTCCAGGACACCGGTGACCGCCGTGCGGTCGTACGGGGCGCGCTCCAGCTCGGCCGGGGTCTTCGGCAGCTCCACGTCCCGGACCATCTCGGTCAGCACCCGGTTCATCTTCACCGCGTCCAGGTGGTCGCGGAAATTCTGCCCGGCCTTGCCCTTGACCTCTTCCGCCCGCTCGACCAGCTCGGCGAAGGAACCGAACTGGTTGATCCACTTCGCGGCCGTCTTCTCCCCCACCCCGGGAATGCCGGGAAGGTTGTCCGACGGGTCGCCGCGCAGGGCGGCGAAGTCCGGATACTGCTGCGGGGTGAGCCCGTACTTCTCGACGACCTTCTCCGGGGTGAACCGGGTCAGCTCGGAGACCCCCTTGGTGGGGTACAGCACGGTCACGTTCTCCGTGATCAGCTGGAAGGAGTCCCGGTCGCCGGTGACGATCAGCACCTCGAACCCGGCCTCCTCGGCCTGGGTCGCCAGCGTCGCGATGACGTCGTCCGCCTCGAAACCGTCCACCGCGAACCGGTCCGCGTGCATCGCGTCCAGCAGCTCGCCGATCAGCTCGACCTGCCCCTTGAACTCGTCGGGGGTCTTCGAGCGGTTCGCCTTGTACTCCGGGAACTCCTGCGCACGCCACGTCTTGCGGGACACGTCGAACGCCACCGCGAAGTGCGTGGGCGCCTCATCACGCAGGGTGTTCGCCAGCATCGACATGAAGCCGTACACGGCATTCGTCGGCTGCCCCACCGCCGTCGTGAAATTCTCCGCGGGCAGGGCGAAGAACGCCCGGTACGCCAGGGAGTGCCCGTCCATGAGGAGCAGGCGCGGTCGGTTGTCTGCCGTCTTCTTCGATGCCGTCTCAGCCACGCCCCCGATCCTGCCACGGCCCACTGACAATCCGGACCGGCACGGCCTTGCGCGAGCGTGACAGGATCGATGGTGAGGACGGTGAGGACAGGGTTACGTCGCTCACGTGGAAGAGCGCTCGAAGGGGAGCAGCATCATGGCCACCAAGCCGCCGACCGGTGACCCGGTCCAGGACGCCCCGCAGGTCGAGCCGGCCCCGCACGCCGCCGCGGGCCTGCCCGCCGTCGCCCACTCCCTGCGCATCGCCCAGCAGCAGATGGGTGTGGGCCGCACCGCACGGACCCTCCTCAAGGTCAACCAGAAGAACGGCTTCGACTGCCCCGGCTGCGCCTGGCCCGAGGGCGACAAACGGCACACCGCCGAATTCTGCGAGAACGGCGCCAAGGCCGTCGCCGAGGAGGCGACCCTGCGCCGCGTCACCCCCGACTTCTTCGCCGCCCACCCGCTGGCCGACCTCGCCGGACGCAGCGGCTACTGGCTCGGTCAGCAGGGCAGGATCACCCAGCCGGTGTACCTCCCCGAGGGCGCCGACCGGTACGAGGCGGTCACCTGGGAGCGGGCGTTCGCGATCATCGCCGAGGAGCTGACCGCCCTCGACTCCCCCGACGAGGCCCTCTTCTACACCTCGGGACGTACGAGCAACGAGGCCGCGTTCCTGCTCCAGCTCTTCGCCCGCGAGTTCGGCACCAACAACCTGCCGGACTGCTCCAACATGTGCCACGAGTCGTCCGGCTCGGCGCTCACCGAGACCATCGGCGTCGGCAAGGGCAGCGTCTCCCTGGAGGACCTCCACCAGGCCGACCTGATCATCGTCGCCGGACAGAACCCCGGCACCAACCACCCCCGGATGCTGTCCGCCCTGGAGAAGGCCAAGACCTCCGGCGCGAGGATCATCTCGGTGAACCCGCTGCCCGAAGCCGGCATGGAGCGGTTCAAGAACCCCCAGACCCCGCAGGGCATGATCCGGGGCACCGCCCTCAACGACCTCTTCCTCCAGATCCGCATCGGCGGCGACCAGGCCCTCTTCCGCCTCCTCAACAAGCTGATCCTCGCCGCCGACGGCGCCGTCGACACCGCGTTCGTCACCGAACACACCCACGGCTACGAGGAGTTCACCAAGGCCGCCGAAGCGGCCGACTGGGACGAGACCCTCACCGCGACCGGCCTCACCCGCGCCGAGATCGAGCAGGCCCTCACCCTCGTCCTCGCATCGAAGCGCACCATCGTCTGCTGGGCGATGGGCCTCACCCAGCACAAGCACTCCGTGCCCACGATCCGCGAAGTAGTCAACTTCCTTCTGCTGCGCGGAAACATCGGCCGCCCCGGCGCCGGGGTCTGCCCGGTGCGCGGCCACTCCAACGTCCAGGGCGACCGCACCATGGGCATCTTCGAACGGCCCGCACCGGCCTTCCTCGACGCCCTCGACAAGGAGTTCGGCATCACCTCGCCGCGCCACCACGGCCTGGACGTGGTGCGCTCCATCCAGGCCCTGCGCGACGGCGAGGCGAAGGTCTTCTTCGCGATGGGCGGCAACTTCGTCGCGGCCACGCCCGACACCGCCGTCACCGAGGCCGCGATGCGCCGCGCCCGCCTCACCGTCCACGTCTCGACCAAGCTCAACCGCTCCCACGCCGTGACCGGGACCCGCGCCCTGATCCTGCCCACGCTCGGCCGGACCGACAAGGACGTCCAGGCGAGCGGCAAGCAGTTCGTCACCGTCGAGGACTCCATGGGCATGGTCCACGCCTCACGCGGCAACCTCGCCCCCGCGAGCCCCCACCTGCTCTCCGAGCCGGCCATCGTCGCCCGCCTCGCCCGCGCGGTCCTCGGCGCCGGCTCCCGTACGGACTGGGAGGCCTTCGAACGGGACTACGCCACCATCCGCGACCGCATCTCCCGCGTCGTCCCCGGCTTCGAGGACTTCAACAACCGCGTCGCCCGCCCCGGCGGCTTCACCC
>NZ_JAAXYC010000289.1 GCF_018619185.1 Streptomyces sp. McG3
GGTCGGCGCCGCGAACGCGTCCTCTCCCTGCTGGGCACCCTGCCCCCGGCCGCCCGTACCGCCATCCGCGACACCTACGCGAAGGACGCCGCCGCGCCGACCCTCACCGTCCCCCGCGCCGGGAGCGGCTCGTGATCACCGGGGCGCTGCGGCAGACCGGCCGGCTCTTCGCGCTCGCCGTCGCGGTGGCCCGGGCGATCTTCCGCCGCCCCTTCCAGGTGCGCGAGTTCATCGAGCAGTTCTGGTTCGTCGCGAGCGTCACGATCCTGCCCGCCGCCCTCGTCTCCATCCCCTTCGGCGCGGTCATCGCCCTCCAGGTCGGCTCCCTCACCCAGCAGCTCGGCGCCCAGTCCTTCACCGGCGGCGCCAGCGTGCTGGCGGTGATCCAGCAGGCGAGCCCGATCATCGTGGCGCTGCTGATCTCCGGGGCCGCCGGATCCGCGATCTGCGCCGACCTCGGCTCCCGCAAGATCCGCGAGGAACTCGACGCGATGGAGGTGATGGGCGTCTCGCCCATCCAGCGCCTCGTCGTCCCCCGGGTGCTCGCCACCATGCTCGTCGCCGTCCTGCTCAACGGCCTGATCTCGGTGGTCGGCACCCTCGGCGGCTACTTCTTCAACGTGATCATGCAGGACGGCACCCCGGGCGCGTACCTCGCGAGCTTCTCCGCCCTCGCCCAGTTGCCCGACCTCTACATCAGCGAGTTCAAGGCCCTGATCTTCGGCTTCATCGCCGGCATCGTCGCCGCCTACCGGGGACTCAACCCACGCGGCGGCCCCAAGGGCGTCGGCGACGCGGTCAACCAGTCCGTCGTCATCACCTTCATGCTGCTGTTCTTCGTGAACATGGTCCTCACGGCGATCTACCTCCAGATCGTCCCCGCGAAGGGGAGCTGACCCATGGCGATGCTCAGCTGGCTCGACCGATCGGGCGACCAACTCACCTTCTACGTCAAGGCACTCGTCTGGATCCCGCGCACCCTGCGCCGCTATCTGCGCGAGGTGCAAAGGCTGCTGGCCGAGGTCGCCTTCGGCAGCGGCGGACTCGGCGTCATCGGCGGCACCATCGGCGTGATGGTCGCCATGACCCTGTTCACCGGCACCGTCGTCGGACTCCAGGGCTACGCGGCCCTCAACCAGATCGGCACCTCGGCGTTCACCGGGTTCATCTCCGCCTACTTCAACACCCGGGAGATCGCCCCCTTGGTCGCCGGTCTCGCCCTCTCCGCCACCGTCGGAGCCGGCTTCACCGCGCAGCTCGGCGCGATGCGGATCAACGAGGAGGTCGACGCCCTGGAGGCGATGGGCGTCCGCTCCATGCCCTACCTCGTCACCACCCGGATCATCGCCGGAGTCGTCGCGATCGTCCCGCTGTACGCGATCGGGCTGCTCTCCTCGTACGTCGCCTCCCGCTACATCACCATCTTCTTCAACGGGCAGTCGGCGGGCACCTACGACCACTACTTCAATCTCTTCCTCTCCCCGCAGGACGTGCTGCTGTCGGTCCTCAAGGTGCTGATCTTCAGCGTGCTGGTGATCCTCGCCCACTGCTACTACGGCTTCCACGCCACCGGCGGACCGGCCGGCGTGGGTGTGGCGGTCGGCCGGTCGGTGCGCAACGCCATCGTCCTCATCAGCGTCACCGACTTCTTCCTCTCGCTCGCCATCTGGGGCGCCACGACGACGGTGAAGGTGGCCGGCTGATGCGCACCTCCAGCACACGCACGGTCCGCCGGCGGCTGGCCGGAGTCACCTTCCTGGTGGTGCCCGCCGTCCTGGTGTGGGTCTCGGTCTCCGTGTACGAGAAGGACTTCACCGACGACGCCACCGTCACCGTCCGCACCGGAGCGGTCGGCAACGAGATGCACGACAACGCCGACGTGAAGCTGCGCGGCGTCGTCATCGGGCAGGTCCGCTCCATCGCCACCGACGGCGACGGCGCCCGCCTCACCCTGGCCATCGCCCGGGACAAGCTCGACCAGGTCCCCGCCGACGTCACCGCCCAGATGCTGCCCACCACCCTCTTCGGCGCGCGGTTCGTCGCGCTCGTCCCGCCCCGCATCCCCACGGGCAGCACCATGCGGGCCGGGGCGGTCATCCCGCAGGACCGCTCCAGCAACGCCATCGAGCTGGAACAGGTCCTGGACAACCTTCTCCCGCTGCTGACCGCCGTGAAGCCCGAGAAGCTCTCCGCCACCCTCAACGCCGTCTCCCAGGCGCTGGAGGGACGCGGGAGCCGCCTCGGCGAGACGCTCACCACGCTGGACGGCCACCTGAAGAAGTTCAACCCCCAACTCCCCACCTTGAACGCCGACATCAAGGAACTCGTGAAGGTGAGCACGCTGTACGCGGACGCAGCGCCGGACGTCCTCGACGCGCTGACCGACGCCACGGTCACCAGCTCCACCCTCGCCGGCCAGGAGGCGCGGCTCGCCGCGCTCTACGGCACCACCACGGCCTCCGCGCAGGACGTCACCTCCTTCCTGCGGGAGAACAAGGACAACCTCATCCGGCTCTCCGCCGCCGGCCGCCCCTCCCTCGAACTCCTCGCCGAATACGCCGAGTCGTTCCCCTGCACCCTGCGCACCATGGCCGGCTTCGTGCCCGCGATGGACAAGGCGCTGGGCAAGGGAACCGACGAACCGGGGCTGCACGTGTCGATCAAGTCCGTCCCCTCCAAGGGCAAATACGTCCCCGGCAGGGACACCCCGGCCTACAGCGCGAGCGGCGGGCCCGCCTGCTACTCGGTGCCGTACGTCGGCAAGCACGCTCCGACCGCCGACACCCGCCGGGCCACCGACGTCACCGCGCCCCCGGCGGACCCGGGCGACGACGCCGGCGCCGGGCTCGGACTGCCCAACTCGCCGCAGGAGTCCCGGCTCGTCAACGAACTGGTCGCACCCTCGCTGAAGGCCCGGCCGGGAGACCTGGCCGACTGGAGCAGCGTGCTCATCGGCCCGGCCTTCCGCGGTGCGGAGGTGAAGCTCAAGTGAAACGCCGTTCGCTCGCGGGACCGATCACCAAGTCCCTCGTCTTCATCGTCGTCACCGTGCTGGCCACCACCGTCCTCGGGCTCTCCATCGCCAACAAGGGCGTCGGGGACACCATCACGTACAAGGCGCGTTTCACCGACGCCACCGGCCTCATCCCCGGCGACAGCGTCCGGATCGCCGGCGTGAAGGTCGGCCAGGTCGAATCCGTGAAGGTCGCCGACCGCCGGGTCGCCGAGGTCGCCTTCGCCGTACGCAAGGGGCGCAGCCTCCCCGCCTCGGTGACGGCGTCCATCAAATACCTCAACATGGTCGGCCAGCGGTACGTCGACCTCGACCGGGGCCCCGGACCCGTCGGCCGGGCCTTCGCGGCCGGCGACACCATCCCGCTCTCCCGCACCACCCCGGCACTCGACCTCACCGAGCTGTTCAACGGCTTCCAGCCCCTCTTCGAAGGGCTCTCCCCGCCCGACGTCAACCAGCTCGCCGGCTCCATCGTCCAGGTCCTCCAGGGCGAGGGCGGCACCGTCGACAGCATCCTGCGGCACGTCGGCTCGCTCACCACCACCGTCGCCGCGAAGGACAAGGTGATCGGCGAGGTGATCAAGAACCTCAACACGGTCCTCAAGACGGTCAACGACCGGGAGGCCGGCTTCGACGACCTCGTCGTCACCCTGGAGAAGCTCGTCACCGGATTCTCCGGCGACCGCAAACCCCTGGGGGAGGCCATCACCGCGATGGGCGCGCTCACCACCGTCACCGCCGACCTCTTCCAGGACGGCAGGAAGCCGCTCAAGGACGACATCCGTCAACTCGGACGGCTCAGCGGTCAGTTGGACAAGGGAACTCCGCAGATCGAGAACTTCCTGCAGAAGACCCCGGCCAAGATGGCGGCCATCAGCCGGCTGACGTCCTACGGATCGTGGCTCAACCTCTACCTCTGCGAAGCGAAGGTCAGTGGCGTCACCCACGACGACGGCAGCAAGCCGCCGGGCGGCATCGCGATCACCCAACCGAGGTGCCTGGCATGAGAATCACTCCCATCCGGGAACGCAACCCGGTCGCCGTCGCCGTCGTCGGGCTCCTCGTCCTGACCCTGCTCGGCCTCGCCGCCTGGCGCGCCGACTCCCTGCCCTTCGTCCAGGGCGGCACCTCCTACAGCGCCGATTTCACCGAATCCGCCGGACTCACCGACGGCGACGAGGTGCGGATCGCCGGAGTGAAGGTCGGCGAGGTCACCGGCGTCTCCCTCGACGGCGGAGAGGTCCGCGTCGACTTCCGGGTGAGAGACGCCTGGATCGGCGACTCCTCCACCGTGGGCATCGCCGTCAAGACCCTCCTCGGTGAGAAGTACCTCGCCGTCGACCCCCTCGGCGACGCCCCGCAGGACCCCGGCTCCCGCATCACCGCGAGCCGCACCACCTCCCCGTACGACGTCACCCAGGCGTTCAACGGCCTCGGGGAGACCATCGGGGAGATCGACACCGAACAACTCGCCAAGAGCTTCGAGACGATCTCCGCCACCTTCAAGGACTCCCCGCCGCACGTCCGCAGCGCCGCGGACGGGCTCTCCGCCCTCTCCCGTACGGTCTCCGAACGCGACGCCCAGCTCGCCACCCTGCTCCGCAACAGCAAGAAGCTCAGCAAGACCCTCGCCGGGAAGAAGAGCAGCTTCGAAACGCTCCTGGAGGACGGGAACCTGCTGCTCGGCGAGATCCAGGCCCGCCGCGACTCCATCCACCTGCTGCTCACCGGCACCCGCGACCTCGGTACCCAGCTCACCGGACTCGTCCGGGACAACGACAAGCAGCTCGGGCCGACCCTGGAGTCCCTCGGCCGGGTCACCGCCGTCCTGGTCAAGAACCGCAAGAGCCTCGACAAGGTCCTCGCCATGACCGGCTCGTACAGCCGGCTGGTCGGCAACACCCTCGGCAACGG
Source organism: Streptomyces sp. McG3 (assembly GCF_018619185.1). Lineage (GTDB taxonomy): Bacteria > Actinomycetota > Actinomycetes > Streptomycetales > Streptomycetaceae > Streptomyces. The sequence goes on from NZ_JAAXYC010000289.1 coordinate 4,928, forward strand.
GCGCTGGTTCGACAACTACGTCTGCGGAGTCGTGCCCAAGAACTACCTCCCCGCCGGCACACCCCCGGCGACCGGCTGCATGCCACCCCGGCAGCAAGGGGGCCGCTGACATGAGACGCACCCGCATCACCGGCATCACCGCCGGACTCGCCCTCGTCGCCGTCGCGGCCGCCACCGGCGTGAGCGCCCTGGAGGAGGACGGGAAGAGGACCGTCACCGCCTATTTCGAACGCGCCACCGGCGTCTACGCCGGATCCGACCTGCGGATCCTCGGCGTCAAGGTCGGAACCGTCACCTCCGTCGAGCCCCGCGGCGAGGAGGTGAAGGTCGTGCTGAGCCTCGACCGCGGCATCGACGTCCCCAAGGACGCCCACGCCGTCGTCGTCGCTCCCAGCCTCGTCGCCGACCGCTACGTCCAGCTCGCCCCGGCCTACGAGGGCGGCCCCCGGCTCGCCGACGACGCGGTCCTGCCCGCCGCCCGCAACGCCACCCCCGTCGAGGTCGACGAGCTGTACGCCTCCATCACCGAACTCTCCACCGCCCTCGGCCCGAACGGCGCCAACGCCGCCGGGGCGCTCGCCCGGCTCCTGGACACCGGGGCGAAGAACCTCGACGGCAACGGCAAGGCCATAGGCGACTCGATCGAGCAGTTCGGCAAGGCCACCAAGACGCTCGACAGGAGCAGCGGCGACCTGTTCGACACCCTGGCCCACCTCCAGTCCTTCACCACCATGCTCAAGGAGAACGACGGCAACGTCCGCAGCGCCGAGCAGCAGCTGAACACGGTCACCTCCTTCCTCGCCGACGACAAGAAGAACCTCAGCGCGGCCCTCAAGGAACTCGGCACCGCCCTCGGCCAGGTCAAGACGTTCATCGCCAAGAACCGCGGCGCGCTCAAGAAGAACGTCGAGGCCCTGGTGCCCGTCACCCAGGCGCTCGTCGACCAGCGCGCCTCGCTCGCCGAGGCGATGGACACGCTCCCGCTCGCCGCGGGCAACGTCCTCAACGCCTACGACCCCGCCAACCGCACCCTCAACGGGCGCACCAACCTCAACGAACTGTCCATGGGGGGACCGCTCGTCGACCCCGGGGCCGCCTCCGCCGCCGGCCGGCTCACCGGCCTCGCCCCCGTCGACGCGACCCGCCGGAAGGCCCTGCCCGTCCTGCCGCTCCCGGAGGTCGGCACGGTCTACGGCACCCCCGAGAAGCAGCCCGGCAAGCAGTCCGGCAAGCAGAAGGGGGCGCGACGATGAACGACGACGACCGGCGCAGACCCGTCGTACGGGCCGCCGTCGGAGCGGTCGCCCTCCTCGCCACCGGTGCGCTGATCGCCCTGGTCGTGGTCCGCCCCGAGAGCCCCTCCTTCACCGGCATCGAGCAGATCCCGCTGCCCGGCGGCGCGGACCTCGGCGACCGGCCGTACGAGGTCACCGCCGAGTTCGGCGACGTCCTCAGCCTCGCGCCGCAGTCCTCGGTCAAGGTCAACGACGTGGCCGTGGGACGCGTCACGAGGATCGCGCTGGCCCCGGACGGCTGGCGGGCCCGGGTCACCATGCGGGTCAACGGGAAGATCGAGCTCCCCGCCAACTCCTACGCCCGCCTCGAACAGTCCAGCCTGCTCGGCGAGAAGTTCATCCAGCTCGCCCCGCCCCCCGAGGGCACCGCACGCGGGTCGCTCGCCTCCGGCGGCCGTATCCCGCACTCGCGCACCAACCGGAACCCGGAGGTCGAAGAGGTCTTCGGGGCCCTGTCCCTGCTCCTCAACGGGGGCGGCGTCAACCAGCTCAAGACCATCACCACCGAACTCAACAAGGCACTCGCCGGGCAGGAACCGCAGATCCGCTCCATGCTCAACCGGGTCGACACGCTCGTGACCAACCTGGACGGGAACAAGGGCGACATCACCAGGGCCCTGGACGGCGTCAACCGCCTCGCCGCCACCCTCGCCACCCGCAAGCAGGACGTCGGCACGGTCCTCACCGGGCTCAGCCCCGGACTCAAGGTCCTGGAGAAGCAGCGCGGCTCCCTGCTGACCATGCTGCGCTCCCTCGACACCCTCTCCACCGTGGCCGTCGACACGATCAACCGGAGCAAAGCCGACATGATCGCCGACCTCAAGGCGCTCGCCCCGACCCTCAAGGCGCTCGCCGACTCCGGCCAGGACCTTCCCGACTCCCTCCAGGTGCTGCTGACCTACCCCTTCACGGACGAGGTGCTGCGCGGCGTCAAGGGCGACTACCTCAACGTCTACCTGGACGTGACGGCCCTGCCCGGTACGCAGATCATCCCCGCGCTCACCCCGGATCCCCCCGGGATCCCGCCGCTGCCCCCGGCCGAGGGCGAGGGCGCGGCGGCCCGGGGCGCGCTGCCGCTGCCGCTGCCGCTGCCCGCCGTGTCGGGAACGCCGAAGCCCGGCGCTTCCGGAACGTCGAAGCCGGGCGCTTCCGGAACGCCGAAGCCCGGAGCGTCGAAGCCGGAGATGGAGGCGACGCCGTGATCACCCTCGCCATCCGGCTGAAGAACGTCGCCTTCCTCGTCATCGCCACGCTGGCACTCGGCTACCTGGGGGTGCGGTACGCCGATCTCGGTCACTACGTCGGACTGCGCAGCTACTACACCGTAACGGTCCAACTCCCCCAGACGGGCGGCCTGTACACCCACTCCAACGTCACCTACCGAGGCGTCTCCGTGGGCCGCGTCGGCCCCATCGAGCTGACCGAGGACGGCGTCGAGGCCGAACTGCGGATCGAGCAGGACTCGCCGCCGATCCCGGACAGCCTCACCGCCGTCGTCGCGAACCTGTCGGCGGTCGGCGAGCAGTACGTCGATCTGCGGCCCACCCGCGAGGAAGGGCCCTTCCTGGGCAACGGCTCGGTCATCGACGAGGCCGACACCACCATCCCCGCACCCCCCACCGACGTCCTCACCAGCGTCGACGACCTGGCGAGCTCCGTGGACCTGGAGAGCCTGCGGACCGTCGTCGAGGAGTTCGGGGCCGCCTTCGAGGGACGCGGCGACGACCTCCAGGTCCTGCTGGACACCAGCGGCGACTTCATCGAGGCCGCCGACAAGGCCCTGCCGGTCACCACCCGGCTGATGGCCGACGGCGAGCGCGTCCTGCGCACCCAGGCCGAACAGGGGCAGGCTCTCAAGGGCTTCGCCTCGGGGGCCAGGGAACTGGCCGCCGAACTCAAGGGCTCCGACGCCGACCTGCGCCGCCTCATCGCGACCACCCCGGACGCCGCCGTCCAGATCAGCGGACTGCTGCGCGACCTCGATCCCGCCTTCGGCGTCGTCGTCGCCAACCTCCTCACCACCTCGGAGGTCGCCGTCACCCGCCAACGAGGCCTGGAGGAACTCCTCGTGAAGCTGCCCGCCGTCGCCGCCGCCGGAGCGAGCGCGGTCGACGACGACGGCGCCCGGTTCGGGATGTCCGTCACCTTCTTCGAACCGCTGCCGTGCACCGCGGGCTACGGCGGCACGGTCTACCGCAACGGCCTCAACACCTCGGACGGGCCCGCCGTGAACACCGCCGCCCGCTGCGCCTCCTCGCCCGGCACCGGCATCAACGTGCGGGGCAGCGCCAACGCACCCAAGGGCGGCCCGGTGCCGAAACCTGCCGTTCCGGGCTCGATGAAGCTGCCCGGAACGGCGGCCGGCGGGTCCGCGACGGCCCAGCCGCCGGCCGAGGGAATGGCCGGGCTGCTGGGCCTGGGAGACGGCTCATGACCCCCCGCACCCGACGCCGGGCCGGCTGGGCCGTCCTGCTCGTCGCCGCCCTGCTCTGCGGCCTGGGGGCCTGGTCGTACGGGCAGGCACGCGGCGACCGCTCCCTGTCCTACGCGAAGGCCCGCGACACGGCCCTGGCCGAGGGCCGACGGCACGTGGCGACGCTGAACAGCCTGGACGGCAAGGACGGCAAGCGGGTCGACGACGGACTGCGGGCCTGGCTCGACTCCTCCACGGGGCCGCTGCACGACCAGCTGAAGCGGACCCGGAAAGCCGACGCCAAGTCCCTGACGACCGCGGGCGACACGGCCCGGGGCAAGGTCACCTCGGCGGCGCTCACCGCACTGGACGAGCGCACGGGAACGGCGGAGCTGATCGCCACCGTGGACGTCGAGGTCACCCCGCGCTCCGGCGCGGCCGGCACCCAGCGCAAGCGGTTCGGGGCGACCCTCGCCCGTACGGCCGACGGCTGGAAGGTCAAGGCGCTCACAGCGATCGGAACGGGCGGCGGCCGATGAGACCGCGGGGAGGAACGGCGACGATGAAGAGCGACATGGTCCTCGATCCCGACGTGGGCCAGGAAACCGGAACGGAGACGGCGGACCCGGACGGTGCGGCGGACGTACCCCTCCGGCGGTGGCCACGCGTCATCGGCGCACTGCTGACGGTCGTGCTGCTCGCCACCGGGGGAGCCCTGTACGCCGAGGGACGCCACCTGCGGGACACCCCGGCCACGGCGAACCTCGCGCTCACCGACACGGCGGCGACCGCCCGCGTCACCGGTGACGTCAGCAGCGCGCTCGGGAAGATCTTCTCGTACGGTCCCGGGGACACCGCCGTCACCAGGGCGGCGGCGGAAGAGGCCCTGGCGGGCAAGGCGCTCCAGCAGTACGCGACGCTGTTCGGCCAGGTCGAGCGGCAGTCCGCCGACCAGAAGCTGACGCTCACCACCGAGGTCGTCCGGGCCGGGGTGACCCGGCTGACCGGCAGCAGCGCCCACCTCCTGGTCTTCCTCGACCAGGTCTACGAGCGCCGGGGCCGCGCCCCCACCACCGCCTCCGCACAGCTCACGGTGACGGCGCGACTGCGCGACGGGCGCTGGTGGATCGTCGAGATCGGCTCCACATGACGGCGGACCGGAGGCGATGGCGCACCGGTCCGGTTCGGCAGGCAGGGGAGAGGCAGCACATGGCACGGCAGCGGACGGCACAGCAGGACGCGGCAGGGCAGGACCCGGCACAGGAGAGCACGGCGCCGGCAGGGACCGTACGGGCGGGGACGCGGAACCCGCTGGTGATCGCCGCACTGGCCCTGGCGGTCTGCGCCGCCGGAGCGGCGGGCTGGGGCGGCTGGCTGCGCTACGAGGCCACGCACGACGACGCGGCGTCCTTCGCGCAGGCGCGGGACGACGCACGGGCGGCGGGCGAGCAGGCGGTGCAGAACATGAACACCCTGGACCACCGCTCCCTGGAGAAGGGGCTCGACAGCTGGGAGCAGTCCACCACCGGCGATCTGCACAGCCAACTCGTCGACGGACGTGACGCGTTCGCCGAGCAGATCGCCGCCGCCAGGACGGTGAGCACCGCGAAGGTCCTCTCCGGTGCGGTGACCGAACTGGACCAACGGGCGGGCCGGGCCGGGGT
>NZ_JAAXYC010000028.1 GCF_018619185.1 Streptomyces sp. McG3
CCACCCGCCCGCCGTACCGCCGGCCAACGCCTCCCGCATCCGCTGCGCACCACACCCCGCATCACCGCTCCCCCGCACCGCCGGGGCCTGGTTCGCCATGCCCGCCCGCAACGACCCGATCACCGAGCCGCTACGACTGATCAGGAGCCCCCATGCCCCATCCAGGACGCCGCAGCCGACCACGTGTACGCGGTCGGGCCTGCGCCGTGACCGCCGCACTGGCCCTGCTCGCCACCGGCTGCGCCGGAGCGGGCGGGACCTCCTTCGGCGGCGGCGACGCGCTGAACGTACTGATGGTGAACAACCCGCAGATGGTCGAACTGCAGAAGCTGACCGCGAAGCACTTCACGAAGGAGACCGGCATCAAGGTCCACTTCACGGTGCTGCCCGAGAACGACGTACGCGACAAGATCAGCCAGGACTTCTCCAACCAGGCCGGTCAGTACGACGTCGCCACCATCAGCAACTTCGAGCTGCCGTTCTTCGCGAAGAACGGCTGGCTGCACCCCCTCGACGACTACGCGAAGGCCGACACCGCCTTCGACCAGGAGGACATCCTCCAGCCCCTGCGGGAATCGCTGACCGCCGAGGACGGCAAGCTCTACGCCCAGCCCTTCTACGGCGAGTCGTCCTTCCTGATGTACCGCAAGGACGTCTTCGAGGAGCAGGGCCTCACCATGCCCGGGAAGCCGACCTGGGAGCAGGTGGCGAAGCTCGCCGAGCGGACGGACGGGGCGGAGCGCGGGATGAAGGGGATCTGCCTGCGCGGGCTCCCTGGCTGGGGTGAGGTCATCGCCCCGCTCACCACCGTCGTCAACACGATGGGCGGCACCTGGTTCACCGAGGACTGGGAACCGCGCCTGACCGCACCGGAGTTCAGGAAGGCGACCAAGTTCTACGTCGATCTGGTGCGGAAACACGGGGAGCTCGGCGCCCCGCAGTCCGGGTACGCCGAGTGCCTGAACAACATGACGCAGGGCAAGACCGCCATGTGGTACGACGCCACGGCGGGCGCCGGGTCCCTGGAGGCGAAGGGCTCCCCGGTGAAGGGGAAGATCGGGTACGTCCCCGCCCCGGTGGAGCGGACCAAGAGCTCGGGCTGGCTCTACACCTGGGCCTGGGGTCTGCAGAAGGCGTCCAAGAAGGCGGACGACGCCTGGAAGTTCGTGTCCTGGGCCTCCAGCAAGGAGTACGAGGAGCTCGTCGGGGCCACCAGCGGCTGGTCCAACGTGCCCGCCGGCAAACGGGCCTCCACCTACGCCAACCCCGACTACCGGGCGGAGGCCGGCGCGTTCGCGGACGTCACCGAGCGGGCGATCTCGGAGGCCGATCCGAAGAATCCGGGCACCCAGCCCCGCCCGACGGCGGGCATCCAGTTCGTCGGCGTACCGGAGTTCACCGACCTGGGCACCCGGGTGGCGCAGGAGATCAGCGCCGCCATCGCGGGCCGCCAGTCGGTGGACGCCGCGCTCGCCGCCTCCCAGAAGCTGGCCGAGAAGGTAGCGGAGGAGTACCGATGACCGTCACCGCAACCAGAGAGACCACGCCGTCCCCGCAGGCTCCGGCCAAGAAGCCGGGCGGCGGCGGCAGGCGGCGCGCCTGGGCGACCCGCGCTCCCCTGCTGCCGGCGCTGGTCTTCCTGATCGCCGTCACCCAGCTGCCCTTCGTGGCAACGCTGGTGATCTCGCTCTTCGACTGGAACTCCCTCAAGCCGGAGAAGCGCCACTTCACCGGGGTCTCCAACTACGCCTCCGTCTTCACCGACGAGGCGTTGCGCGAATCGGTCGTGACGACCGTGGTCCTCACCGCGTCCGTCGTGATCGTCAGCGTCGTGCTGGGGCTCCTCTTCGCGCTGCTGCTGGACCGTGCCTTCTTCGGCCGGGGGTTCGTGCGCACCCTGCTGATCACCCCGTTCCTGCTGGTGCCGGTCTCCGCCGCGCTGCTCTGGAAGCACGCGCTCTACAACCCCGAGTACGGGCTGTTCAACGGGGCGCTCACCTGGTTCGGCGAGCTGTTCGGCATCGAGTCGATCGCGCAGCCGGAGTGGACGTCCCAGATGCCGCTGATCGCCATCGAGGCGTCGCTCGTGTGGCAGTGGACGCCGTTCATGATGCTGATCCTGCTGGCCGGGCTGCAGAGCCGGCCGGCCGAGATCATGGAGGCCGCGCGGCTGGACGGGGCCGGGCCCTGGCAGATATTCCGTTACCTGACCCTGCCCCATCTGCGCCGCTACCTCGAACTCGGCATCCTGCTCGGGTCCGTGTACATCGTGCAGAACTTCGACGCGGTGTTCACGATCACCTCCGGCGGTCTGGGCACCGCCAACCTCCCGTACACCGTCTACGAGACCTTCTACCGGGCCCATGAGTACGGGCTGGCGTCGGCGGCGGGCGTGGTCGTGGTGATCGGCACGATCGTCATCGCCACCTTCGCGCTCCGGACGGTCTCCTCCCTCTTCCGTGAGGAGGCGAGCCGCGCATGAGCGCCTCGACCGCGACATCCGCATCCGCATCCGTCAACGCCGCTACGCGGAAGGCCCGCCGGCGCTCCGCCGCCCTGGGCGTGGCCGCCTGGGTCGTGGGGATCGGTTTCTGTCTGCCCGCCCTGTGGATGGTGCTGACGTCCTTCCACGCGGAGGCCGACGCCGCGACCAACCCGCCGTCGATCGCCGCCGCGCTGACGCTGGACGGCTATCGCACCTTCTTCGGCGGCGGAGGCGGCCCGACGCCGTGGCCCCCGCTGGTCAACTCGCTCGCGGCCTCGTTCTTCTCGACCGTGCTGGTGCTGCTGCTCGCGCTTCCGGCCGCGTACGCGCTGTCCATCCGGCGGGTCCGCAAGTGGACGGACGTGATGTTCTTCTTCCTGTCCACCAAGATGCTGCCGGTGGTCGCCGGGCTGCTGCCGGTGTACCTGTTCGCGAAGAACACGGGGCTGCTGGACAACATCTGGCTGCTGGTCCTCCTCTACACCTCGATGAACCTGCCGATCGCGGTGTGGATGATGCAGTCCTTCCTCGCGGACGTCCCCGTCTCGATCATCGAGGCGGCGCAGGTCGACGGGGCCCGGCTGCCGACGGTGCTGCGCCGTGTCGTCGCCCCGGTCGCCGGTCCCGGCATCGCCGCGACCGCCCTGATCTGCTTCATCTTCAGCTGGAACGAGCTGTTGTTCGCACGGGTGCTGACCGGCGTCGTCGCCGGGACCGCACCCGTCCATCTGACCACCTTCGTCACCAGTCAGGGCCTCTTCCTCGCCCAGCTGTGCGCGGCGTCCGTGGTCGTGTCCCTGCCGGTGCTCGTCGCCGGCTACGCCGCCCAGGACAAACTCGTCCAGGGCCTCTCTCTGGGAGCAGTCAAATGAGGGCAGCCATCGTCGAAGCCCCCGGCAAGGTCTCCGTGACCACCGTCCCGGACCCCACGCCCGGCCCCCGCGACGTGGTGGTCAAGGTGGCGTCGTGCGGGTTGTGCGGCACCGATCTCCACATCCTCCAGGGCGAGTTCGCTCCGACGCTGCCGATCGTGCCCGGGCACGAGTTCGCCGGGGAGGTCGTCGGGCTCGGTACGGACGTCACGGAGCTGTCCGTCGGCGACAAGGTGGCCGTGGATCCCTCACTGCACTGCCACGAGTGCCGCTACTGCCGTTCGGGCCGGGGCAACCTCTGCGACAACTGGGCGGCGATCGGCGTCACCGTGCCCGGGGGCGCGGCCGAGTTCGCGGTGGCGCCCGTCGCCAACTGCGTACGCCTGCCGGAGCACATCGACGTCCGGGACGCGGCGCTGATCGAGCCGCTGTCCTGCGCGGTGCGCGGGTACGACGTGCTCAACGGGAATCTCGGGGCCCAGGTGCTGATCTACGGGTCGGGGACCATGGGGCTGATGATGCTGGAGCTGGCCAAGCGCACCGGCGCGGCGTCGGTGGACATGCTGGACGTCAACGCCCAGCGGCTGGCCACCGCGACGACCCTGGGCTGCACGGGCGCGGCGGCCCGTGCCGATGAGCTGGACCGTCCGGGCGGCTGGGATGTCGTCATCGACGCCACGGGCAATGCCGGGGCCATCCAGGACGGTCTGGGGAGGGTCGCCAAGGGCGGTACGTTCCTCCAGTTCGGGGTCTCCGACTACGCCACCACCGCGGTGATCGAGCCGTACCGGATCTACAACCAGGAGATCACCATCACCGGTTCGATGGCGGTCCTGCACAGTTACGAGCGGGCGGCGGCGCTCTTCGCGAGCGGAGTTCTGGACGCGTCGGTGTTCATCAGTGACCGGCTGCCGCTGGAGCAGTATCCGCAGGCCATCGAGCGCTTCCAGGCGGGGATCGGCCGCAAGATCGTGGTGGAGCCGTGACGGATTCCGTGCCTTCGCCCGCCGCGGATCCCGGTTCCGTGCTCGTGCTCGGTGAGGCGCTGGTGGATCTGGTGCCGGCCGACGGTGACGCCGGGATCCGGGCGGCCCAGCCGGGCGGCGCGCCCGCCAACGTCGCGGTGGGCCTGGCCCGCCTCGGCGGGCGGCCGTCCTTCGTCGGCGGGCTCGGCGACGACGCCTTCGCCCGGAGCATCGAGGCATGGCTGACCGGTGCGGGTGTCGATCTCTCACTGAGTGGCCGGTCGTCGCTGCCGACGGCGCTCGCGGTGGCCGACCCGGGCGAGCACGGGAACACGTACCGCTTCCACCTCGGTGACACGGCGACCTTCGAGCTGCCCGACCGGACGGCGGAGGCGGCGCGTTTCGGCGCGGTGTACGTGGGCGGGCTCGCCGCGGTCGTGCAACCGGCGGCCGGTGTCGTGGCCGCCACCGCGCGGGCCGCCGCCGGCGCGGGTCTCCTCGTGGTGGACCCCAATGTGCGCGAGGACCGCACCCTGGACCCCGTGCGGAGCCTCGGCCGGCTCCGCGAGCTGTGCTCTCTGGCTCGGGTCGTGAAGGCGAGCGACGAGGATCTGGCGCGCCTGTGGCCGGACGCGGCACCGGAGGCGAGCTGCCGGGAGCTCGCCGCGGAGGGGCGGCTGGTGGTGATGACCCGGGGGCCGGAGGGCGCCACCGCGTACGTCCATGACGCCCCCGCGGTCTCTGTCCCGGCCCTGCCGGTGCGGGTCGTGAACACCATCGGCGCGGGTGACGCGTTCATGGCGGGGATGCTGACCTGGCTGGGGGCCGAGGCGGGCTGGGATCCGGCGCTGTCCGCCGAGGGGACGAAGGAGATGCTGGAGTACGCGGCCGGGACGGCCGCTTCGGTCTGCGCCAGGGCGGGAACGGAGCCCACGGCCCCGCTCGGGGTGTGAACCCGGCACGGATCGGGCATCAGCATGAGGACCCGAGTTCCGCACGGCCCTCCCCCGGCCCACGGAAACCGCCGCGGCCCCACCGGGCTCCTCCGCCCGGTGGGGCCGCGGCGTCGCCTCAGCTCTGGGGACGCCTGCCGTGGTTCGCGGCGTTCTTGCGGCGGGCCTTCTTCTTACGACGTCGCTTCGATGACATCGAACCCTCCTTCTCTCTGCTCTGACTTCCGTTGCGGGCGGTCCACCGGGCGGTGCGGCCCGGCGATCACCGGGCCGCCTACCCAGGGACACCGTGGCAAACACCTGGTGCGGGTGCAACCGGCGGCGCGCCGCCGGGCGGGCAGGAACAGGTGTGCGGATCCGTCAGTTGGTCAGCTCGTCGATGAAGTCCTCCGCGCACCGGTCCTCGGCCGCCTGGCCGTTGGCCCGGTTCATGCAGTCCTCAAGGTTCTTGAACTCCTGGGAGTCGAACACCGAGACGGCCACCACGAGAACGATCACGGAACCGATGAGCCCGAGCGCCCCGAACGCGGCGCCGACTATCGCCATCACCCGGCGCGGCGCGCGGCCCTGGCGGGTACGGAGCGCGGCGATGATCCCGAAGACGACGGCGAGCAGACCGAGCAGCAGCCCGCCCACCACGGTCCAGAAGAACAGGCAGGCGATCAGGCCGAGCACGAGTGCGGCGACCGCGAATCCGTTCGTCCGGGCGGGCGCCTGGCCGCCGTAGGGGTCGTGGTCGGCGGCGGGCTGCCCCGGGTACGGGGAATCCGGGTACGAGGGAAGGGACATCGGGGAGGTGCTCCTGTTCTCCTGGCTTCCCGTCCACCTGCCCGGTGGGCCGTCCGCCATGCACGTCCTTGGTCACACTCCGGCAACGAGAGGCCCTAAATGCCCTGGCCAGGAGCTTCCCGGCGGAGCCGCGCCGACAGGTGGTGCTGGAGTGGCCGGCCGACCGCCGCGAGGTCGTGGACGAAGGCGAGCGTGTCCTGATCCGTCAGGGTGTAGCGGCGCCGGGTCGCGTCGACCTCCTTGGCCGTCGAGGCGAGGGACACCCGCTCGGTGGCGAGGTCGACGGCGCCGTCGCGGGCGTGGCCGACCGAGATCTCCGCGATGCCGGTGGGCTGGGTGATCAGGGCCTCCACCCGCCCGTCCGGCTGCAGGCGCCACCATCCGGTCTCGCGGGCGGACGGACGCAGGGGCTGCCCGTCCGCGTCGAGCAGCCAGGCCCGGGCCTCGTACGCGAGGAAGGGCCGCCCGTCGTGGCTGAACGTGACCTCCTGCGCGTAGGTGAAGTCCGCGTCCAGGGTCGGGTATCCGCCGCTGCCCGTGCCCCGCCAGGTGCCGATGTAGTCGGTCACCGGGGCGAGCAGCGGATGCGGCGCGGGAGAAGCTCCGGGGCGGAGGGAGTCGGGGAAGGGGAGTGCGGAGACGGGGTCGTGCATGCGGGTGCGCTCCTGGGGTCGGTGCCGGTACAGGGTCGCAGCCTAGGGGGTGCCCGGTGAGTACGGAGGCGGCCCCGCACGCGGGTGTGCGGCCGACGGTGGCGGGCTCAGTTGTGGGCGGGCAGGGCGTTCTCGTCGAGGCGGATGGTGCGGGGAAGCCGTTTGACGGCGGCTTCCCGGTGGGCGATGACGATGAGGGCGGGCGAGACCGATCAGGAACAGGCTGCGCTGACTGCGCCGGGCAGCGCGACAGCGCCGTTCGCAGTCGGCGAGGAAACGATCGCGCCAGAAGCCGATGCCGCCACCGGTCTGGAGCATCTCGCGGGACTGCACGAGTTCGCGTTAGGTCGTCGCGACGGTGCCGGCGGCGAAGGCCGGGTCGGCGGCCTTCTTGGACAGCCGGTCGTTCTCCCAGGCGATACGGAGCCGGCTGCCGCGCCTCGCCTCGATGGCCGGCCCGACGTGCGTGCCCTCACAGGTCCACAGCCGGGTGTACGGGAGGCTGCGCGGTGGAGGCGCACGCGGGCCGAGCGCATCGTGACGGTCAGGTCCCCTCGCGGCCGCGGATCACCCGGGGCACGGGAAGCGGGTCCAGGAAGGGCACGAGGTCCGTCGCCGCCTTCGCCGCGCGGGCGACGCGCTCGGTGGCGGCGGCGCTGAGCCGGGGCCCGGCCTGCCCGGCCTCGCGCACGGCCTCGGGCAGGCCGTCGAACGGGGCGCCCAGGGCCGCCGTGATCAGGGCGGACCGCGGTGGCGCGGTGGCGGTCACGGCACGGCCGGATCCGCCGGGGAGGGCGAGTCCGCTGTCGAGCGCCGCCCCCACGCCGGCCGCGCCGGCTCCGACGAGGAACCCCCGGCGGGCGACCAGGCCCGACAGCGCGGGGGAGTTCTCACGTGGGATCGGCCGCCATGCTCTCTATCAGGCTCTTCGGCCGCAGATCGGTCCAGTTCCGCTCGACGTAGTCCAGGCAGGCCTGGCGACTGTCCTCCGGATGGGCCACGGTCCATCCGGAGGGAACCTCGGCGAACGCGGGCCACAAGGAGTGCTGTCCTTCGTCGTTGACGAGCACCAGGTAGGCGCCGTCCTCGTCCTCGAACGGATTGGTCACCGCAACCTCCATCCAATTAGGCAAGGCTATCTTTACTTGATCGCCAGCGACCTTACCCATCCGCTCCGCGGTTGACTCACCGAATCTCACAGCTCTCTTGTTCATCACCGGTTTTGATGGCTTGAAATCAGCGCCCTGGACGCCTCAACGCCCGGGGCGCCCTCTCACGCGGTACCGGTGCCGCGCCGCTCGAACAGCACCCAGCCCAGGTACGCACCGCCCAGCACAGCGGCGTTGACACCCGCCGGCAGCAGGTTGTCGCGCTGCGACTCCTCCACGAGGTGGACCCATCCGACCTGCCGGTCGGTCCACACGAGAACGGAGAAGAACTGGCTGGATGCCGTGGGCCCTCCCCTGCTCGCCAGGACCGAGAGCCTCCGCTGTCATCGCGGCGGCGCAGCACGCCGCCAACCAGCCTGTTCCACAGGTCGAATGACTGGTTCGAGCGAAACGGAACCCCCGCGGAGCAAGGCGGCCTTGCCCCCGATGGAGTCGGTTGAGGAGGCCGGTCCGGCGGGGCGACGACGCGGCCGCCCCGCCGGGCCCGGAACACGGGCCCGGTCAGAGCCCGAGGTCACTCAGGCGGGCCTCGTAGCGGATGGTGAGGTCCTCGGAGTCGCCGGCCGGGTTGTCCCAGAGGGCCTCCAGCTCGGAGCGCACGGCGTCGGGCAGCGCCTCGTACCGCTCGGACCAGGTGTCGGAGTTCGGTATCCAGTAGCCGACGACCTTGAAGCGGTCCGCCGGGAGCCCGAGGTCACGACGGAGGTAACGGCGCACCGAACGCAGGGCGTTGGTCTCCCCCGCGACCCAGACGTATCCGCCCGCGAGGTCCGTGCCGGGCGGTACGGCCGCGGCCACCAGGTCGGCCAGGCGGCTCGGGCCGTGGCCGTTCCCACCGTACGTCCAGGTCACCTTGGAGTCGGAGGGCTCCCGCAGAGGCAGCACGGCCGAGGGCGCGGGCGCCTCCAGCACCACCCGGGTCCTGACATGGTCCGGCGTGTTCTCCAGCAGACGGGCGGCGGCGGGCAGACCGGTCTGGTCGGCGACCAGCACCTGCCAGGAGAGATCGGCCGGGGGGCTGTAGAGGCCGGTGGGGTCGTTGACGCCCACGACGTCCCCGGGCCGCGCCTCGGCGGCCCAGCCGGAGGCCACGCCACCCTCGTGCAGCACGAAGTCGATGTCGACCTCGCCCGCCTCGGGGCGCACGGCGCGGATCGTGTACGTGCGCATCGGCGCGACGGGCTGCCCCTCGGGGGTCTCCCACCCGCCCTGCTCGGTCGTCCGGGGCAGGGAGACGTCGGTGCGGTCCGGGCCGTGCGGAAGGAAGATCCGCACGTACTCGTCACCGACTCCGGTGGTCGTGAAGCCCGCCAGACCGTCCCCGTGGAGCGTGACGCGGGTCATGGTCCCGGTGAGCTGCTGCACCCGGGCGACGACGGCTCGGTGGATCGTCATGGACTCTGCCCCTTCGTACGCGTGGTCGGCCTGAGCGCCTCGCCCGCCGGGACGAGAGAACCGAATTGACTTAGGTCAGCCTAACCTTCCATGGGTGCCGATTCGATACGGCATCGGTCATACGGCCGCGAGCCGTGCCACAATCCAGCGCATGCCTGTTCGATATCCACGCCCCATGCGGCCCGGCGACCGGGTCGGAATCACCTCACCGTCCAGCGGAGTTCCCGAGGACTTGCGCGAGCGGCTCGCCGTCGCGGTGCGCGATGTGGAGGCACGCGGGTACGAGGTCGTGACCGGCCGGTGCATGGACGGCGGCGGGCACGTCAGCGCGCCCGCGGCCGACCGGGCGGCAGAGTTGACGGCGATGCTGACGGACCCCGGCATCAGGGCCGTGGTTCCCCCGTGGGGCGGGGAGACCGCCATCGACCTGCTGCCCCTGCTCGACTGGGACCGGCTGCGCACGGCCGAACCCACCTGGCTGGTGGGCTACTCGGACATGTCGACCGTGATGGCACCGCTGACCCTCCTCACGGGGGCGGCGACCGTGCACGGGAACAACCTCATGGACACCCCCTACCGGGTGCCGGAGGGGCTGGTGTCCTGGCTCGACGTCGTCGCCGCGCCGCCGGGGCACCGGTTCACCCAGACTCCGCCGGAGCGGCACCGGGCCACGGGCTACGACGACTACGCGGAGCATCCGGACGTCCGCACGTTCACGCTCGACACCCCGGGCCGGTGGACGAGGCTGGACGGCGGCGGCGACGTGGACGTGGAGGGGCGGCTGATCGGCGGCTGCATCGAGATGCTGAGCAACCTCACCGGGACGCCGTACCTCGACACCTCTTCCTTCGCCCGGACCCATGCCCCGGATGGCCTCCTCGTGTACGTGGAGGCCGGCGGCCACGACGCGTTCACCATCTGCCGCAATCTGCACGGGATGCGGCTGGCCGGTTTCTTCGACGCGGCCAACGCCGTTCTCGTCGCCCGGACCTCGGCCCCGGACAGCGGCTCGCTCACCCAGCGTCAGGCGGTGCTGGAAGCCCTCGGACCGCTGAACGTGCCGATCGTCGCCGACGTCGAGTGCGGCCACGTGCAGCCGTACCTCCCCCTGGTCAACGGGGCGCGGGGCCGGGTCGTCCACACGGCGAAGCGCAGCGAGCTGACGCAGACACTGGACTGACCGCCGGACGGCACGGGAGCCCTAGCATGGCGGGATGAACCGACTGCCGAACCCCCACGCCCGGCGTTCCGTTCTCCGTCTGCTGGGCGGCGCCCTCGTGTCCGTGCCGCTCGCGGCCTGCGGCACGGAGACCGACTCCTCCTCGCCCTCGCCCGCCGGAACGGCGGCCGGCACGCCCTCGGCCGCTGCGCGGGACGCCGCGCGCGCCTTCGCGGCACTGGAGAAGGAGTACGCGGCGCGGCTCGGCGTGTACGCGGTCGACACCGGGACCGGGCGCGCGGTCGCCCACCGTGACGGGGAACGGTTCGCCTACGCCTCCACGTTCAAGGCGCTCGCGGCGGGGGCCGTGCTCCGCGAGCACGGGCTGGGCGGGCTGGAGCGGGTCGTGACGTACCGCCGTGAGGATCTGGTCGACCACTCCCCCGTCACCGAGAAGCACGTGGCCACCGGAATGAGCCTGGGCGATCTGTGCGACGCCGCCGTGCGCTTCAGCGACAACACCGCGGGCAATCTGCTGTTCGACGCGGTCGGCGGGCCCCGGAAGCTGCAGGCGGTGCTCGCGGAGCTGGGGGACGGTGCGACCCGGATGGAACGGCGGGAGACCGAGTTGAACGAGTGGACTCCCGGCGCCACGCGCGACACCAGCACGCCCCGCGCCCTGGCCGAGGATCTGCGGGCCTTCGTCCTGGGCGACGCCCTCGGCAGGCCCGAGCGGGCCCGGCTCACCCAGTGGCTCACCACCAACACCACCGGCGGCGAACTGATCCGGGCAGGGATCCCGAAGGGGTGGACCGTCGGCGACAAGACCGGGGCGGGCAGTACGTACGGGACGCGCAACGACATCGCCGTGGTGTGGCCGCCCGGCGCGGCGCCGCTGGTGCTGGCGGTGCTCTCCAACCGGACGGACGCGGACGCCGACTACGACAACACGCTGATCGCGAAGGCGGCGTCCGCCGCCGTCGCCGCCCTGACCGGATAGCGGGCCACGGGCGGCGGGACCCGGCGAGTGAGCGGCTCAGGACTCGTCGAGCACGGCGTCGATCTCGCCGAGGAAGTCGTCCAGGTCGCCGGGGTTCCTGGAGGTGATCAGCGGCCAGCCGGAGGCGTCGTCGCGGACCACCGGCTTGTCGACCCAGGTGCCGCCCGCGTTGGTGATGTCGGTCCGCAGCGACGCGTACGAGGTCAGCGTCTTGCCCCGGACGTAGCCGCCCTCGACCAGCGCCCACGGCCCGTGGCAGATGGCGGCCACCGGCCGGCCGGAAGCGGCGAACGAGCTGACGATCCGGGTGGTGGCGTCCTCCAGCCGCAGCGAGTCGGCGTTCAGCGTGCCGCCGGGGACCAGCAGCAGGTCGTACGCGGCGGGGTCGACGTCGTCGAGCGTGAGGTCGGGCCGCACGGTCTCGCCGGGCTCCCGGTCGCCCACGAGGGTGCGGATCCCGTCGGCGGAGACCGCCGCGACGCTGACCTGCGCCCCGTGCCGGCGCAGGTGCCTCACGGGGACGACGAGTTCGTCCTGCTCGACCCCGTAGTTGGTGACGATGGCCAGGATCCGGCGGTCGTCGAGAGCGGTGGTGGACATGGACTGCTCCGTTCCTGTGGTGTCGTTCGTCCGTCGCCGTTCGTGCGGTCGTGTCGTGGCGGCGGATCCCTCGGGTCGTATCGGCGGGCCGGGCGCCGGCGGGGGCGGCTCATCCGGCCGTGATCC
The DNA here is from genome assembly GCF_018619185.1 of Streptomyces sp. McG3. Classification (GTDB taxonomy): domain Bacteria; phylum Actinomycetota; class Actinomycetes; order Streptomycetales; family Streptomycetaceae; genus Streptomyces. The sequence goes on from NZ_JAAXYC010000028.1 coordinate 12,167, forward strand.
GGACGCATTCGGCGACGGTGTCGCGCAGGCTCCCTGTCCGCGCCAGGATCTCGCGCTGGATCCGTGACCCGTTCCCGCGCCGGCCCACGGCGGCCAGGGCCCGCTCCGCGGCCTCCAGGTCCCCGCTGTCCTCCAGGGCGTCCCGCACATGGTCCAGGAGGGCCCACAGGACGTCGGAGGCCGGCTCCGGGCGCAGGGTGCGGGGGTCGACCAGCCGGTCCTCCAGACCCGAACGGCCCGCCTGCCAGGAGGCCACCCGCAGCAGGGACGTGCTGACGTCCGGGGGTGGCTCACCGGCCCGCCACTCGCGTGCGGCCGTGTCCACCAGCCCTCGTACCAGCGTGGCCAGCAGCACGGTGTCGGCCGGGTCCAGGCAGACGTCCGCGATCCTGACCTCCACGGTGGGGTAGCGGTACGAGAGGCGCGCGTCGAAGTAGACCATCCCCTCGTCCCGGAGCACCCCGGTGCCGACCAGGGACCGCACCCGGGCGTGGTACCCCTCCGCGGAGCCGTGGACGTCCACCGGGCCGGCGGACGGCCAGCGCCCCCACACCTGGCTCCGGTAGCTGCTGTACCGGCTGTCCTGCCCCTGCCAGAACGGGGAATTGGCGCTCAGGGCGAGCAGGACGGGCAGCCAGCGGCGCATCCGGTCGAGCACGGCGACGCCCTCCTCGTCCGAGGCCACCGAGACATGGACGTGGCAGCCGCAGGTCAGCTGTTCCTGGGCGGTCAGGCCGAAGCGCTCGGCCAGCCACCGGTGCCGCTCCCCGGTGCCGATCTTCGGGCTGACCGGGAGCGGCGAGGTCGCCAGGGCCACGACCGACGCCCCGGCCTCGGCGGCGTGCCGTATCGCCTCGGTGCGCCACCGGTGGACCGACGCGGCGAGTTCAGCCATGTCCGCGCAGGGGTGCGTGGAGAACTCCACCTGCTGGCGGTGTAGTTCCGACTCAAAGGCCGACTCCCCGACCGCTTCCTTCTCGGCGATCGCCAGCACCGCCGAGGACAGGGCGCGGGCCTCTCCGCTCACCGCGTCGACCAACAGCAGTTCTTCCTCGACACCCACCGTACGGGCCACGGTGGCCTCCCCTCCCTCGGTCGACGGCGGTCAGGCGGAGAGGACGGAGTCGTCCTCGGGCCGGGCGCCGGGCAACTGGTGGCGGGCGGCGACCAAAGCGCTGTCGACGTCACCCGTGCCGGTCGACACGCACAGTGTGTATGCCACGTCGTCCATGCGCTGCCGGGCCTCCTCGCCGCCGCTCTCCGCGTGCAGCATGCGCAGTGCCTCGTACTGCTCGATCAGGTTGCGCAGTACCGTGGGGTGGGCCATCAGCATGCGGGGCATCCTTCCGCCGGAGTCGTCGAGTGGTGTCCTGCTCGCCCGGGTGGGCACCGCCCCGGGTACCCGCCCACGGGCAAGTCACACACCAGGGCACCGCGTCCGCCGCTCCGGTGCCGCGCGACGCGCCCCCGGCCGGTGGCCGGAGCTCCAATATGGCCGGGCGGCAAGGCCTCCGCATCTTCTCCGCCCCTCGCCCGGGCAGCCCCCGGGCCGGGGTCATGTGTCCCGGTCCTCATCGGACCCCAGGACTGCTTCGCCCGGCCGCGGGTACCCACCAGGACGCATCACTCGTCCCCGGTCGTACCGGGGCAGTACGGAAGGAAGCTCTCATGAACGACCGCAGGCCGGAAGGCACCGCCTACACCGGGGCTTCCGGCAGCCCGCCTCCCGTTCCGGCGGACATGCAGGACCAGCAGACGCAGGAGGGCGAGGACGCTCTCGACATACCGGTGCCGGACCGGGTGGCCCGCCAGGGCGGACAACCCGACCTGGACGAGGCCGGCGCCGGCCGGAACGCGCCGCGCAACGCGGGCGCGCACCCCGAATCGCATCCGACCCCGGACGAGTCGACGGGCTAGCCCCCGGTCGGCCCCGGGGCGTGCGCCCCGGGGAACCGTACGGCTCATCGCACACGGCATGCCCGTGCCCCGGCCCTTCGTGGGCCGGGGCACGGGCATGTGCGTTCAGTGGTGGCCGCGCGCGCTGCTCGACGCGCCGCCGAACAGCCTGGCCAGGGCCCGGAAGGGCAGCGTGACCACGGTGGCGATGGCTCCTCCGATGGAGCGGAGTACATCTGCGATGGCCTTGAACATGGGTCGCCCTCCATTCCCCCACAGACCTTCCGGAAGTTCCGGAACGATCGGTGCGAGATCCACCGCGTACCCGGCACGCACCGTCCCAATCGTGGTGGCGCCCGTCAGGAATCCATCCGGAACGCCCTGGAGCCCCGGAGCGCGGCCGCGCTCCGGGGCTCCGGGGTCGGTCAACCCGGGTCAGGCGGTGGTGATGTTCTCCGCCTGCGGGCCCTTCTGGCCCTGGGTGATGTCGAAGGTCACCGCCTGGCCTTCCTGGAGCTCACGGAAGCCGGTGGAGTTGATGTTGGAGTAGTGCGCGAAGACGTCGGGACCGCCGCCGTCCTGCGCGATGAAGCCGAAGCCCTTTTCCGAGTTGAACCACTTGACGGTTCCGCTGGCCATGCCCGTACCTCTCAGCAGTAAACGGATCCGCACCGCGCGGACCCGGAGGTGATCGCCCTGGTTCTCAGGCACTGCACAGCAAAACGCCCGCGCCAGGCGCGGGCAGGTACTGCGAACCACGACATCTGTCGGCGACGCTACACGGCGGGATCACTCCTCACCAGAGAGCAACGCCATTTTGCTGTGGATCAGCTTCGCGGTCACCGGCTCGTACCACACCGACTACGGTCCGTTCAGGGGCCGTCGGCGCCCCGGGCGACACCGCGCGCCCACAGGACCAGCGGCACCTGGAGGGGCAGCCGGGCACAGGCCGCGACCCGCTGCGGACGGGGCCGGTGACGCCAGTCGACGGCCATCTGCACATTGGCCGGAAACACACCGATGAAGAAGCCGGCGGTCGCCCGAGCGGCGGCCACCCGGGTCCGGGGGTGGGCCAGACCCGCGGCCAGGGCGAGTTCGACCACCCCGCTGGCGTACGTCCAGGTGCGGGGCCTTCCGGGCAGCATCCGGGGAACGGTGCTGTCGAAGGCCTTCGGGACGGCGAAGTGAAGTACCCCCGCTCCGCCCATGAACGCGGCGAGCAGGACGGCGGAACGCCTCTGGCGGGGCATGTGGCTCCTTCGGCAACGGGACTTACTTATGAGTAAGTTACGGGTTCCCGGCGCGCCGCGCACCCTTCAGGGCGCCAGCAGCCGCCAGAGCAGCAGCAGACCCACACCGCAGACGAGCAGTCCGGCGAGCAGGGCCAGCGCACCCCGCCGCACGTTGTCGGGCTGGAAGCCGCCGAGCACGCTGAAACACAGCCGCACGCCGTAGGCCACGGCCAGCGCCCCGCACACGGTGACGGCGAACCCGGCCGCGATGGCGTCCCACTGGTCCTCGAACGCCCGCTGATACGGTCCCGGCTTCCGGGTGGCCAGTACGTATCCGGCCGAGGTGAACAGGGCGGCGGGGAAGGCCACCAGGCCGAAGAAGAGGGTCAGCCGTCGGATCACCGGTACGACCCCCCGTCCACGGGGAAGCGGGAGAGACGTTCGCGGACCGACCGCTTCAGCCGTTCCTCCCACCGGTCCCGCTCCGCGACATGGGTGAACAGCTCCCGCATCCGGTTCACCTCCTCGATCATGGCGCGCTCCTCCTCCACGAACCGGCGGTTCAGCGGCCGTTCGATCCTCAGCAGGAGGGTGACGCACGCCGCGAGCGAGAGCGCGGCCACGGCCAGGCCGACCGCGGCGAGCAGGCCCCCCGGACCGCCGCCCGTGGCGGCGGCGATGGCCAGGAACCCCGGGATGAGCACCGCGAGGGAGGCCGACGCGATCCGCGGCCGGCGGACCCGCCGCCGGCGCGCGCTCAGGGCCTGGACGCCGGCCAGCCGCCGTTCCGCGGCCGCCAGGGTCCGCAGGAACGCCGCTCCACCGTCGATCGCGGCCATGTCAGTCCCCGTTCCGCTGTGTGATGAACGACTGGAGTTCCTGGCCGAAATGGGTGCGCAACGCGCCGATCTGCGCGTCGTCCAGTTGTGAGGTGCCCACGGGCAGCCCCGGGAGGTACTGGTGGCGGATGAGCCGGGAGGCCATCGGGAGGACGGACAGGCGCAGCGACGTCTCGTTCTCCAGGTCCCGCATGAGCGCGGCGAACGGGGACTCCCGGCGGGCCCGCCCCGGGATGTAGTGGTCGCGCGCCTCGTCGAGCCGGTCCCAGTACAGATCGCACTTGGAGACCGCGACGATCAGCCACCTCAGCCGTTTGGCCAGCTGCCCGTCGATGATCTCGTCGACCAGGAGGCGGAAGTCGGCCGCCTCCTTGCGGCGGTGCCAGTTCCGTACGGCTTCCTGGTCGACGTCGCCGTCGGCGGCGAGCGCCTCGTGGACGTCGCGCTGGGAGCCGCGCTGCCAGATCCTGTTGTGCCCCCAGCAGACGACGTGGACGATGCCGTGCGGGGACGCGTCGCCCCGCATCGTGTCCTGGAGGGCCCGTTCCCGCTGGGTGGACAGCTGACCGGGGATGACGGTGACGGCGGCCCGGGTGCGGTGGTTGCCGGAGCGCAGGACCGTGGCGTGCTTCTCGATGTCGGGGCTGCGGGAGCTGTCGCTGTCGCCCGTGCGGATGGACTGCGTCAGCGCGTCGTACAGGACGCTCTTGCCCGCCCCCGCCTCGCCGGTGACGGCGATGGGGTTGACCGAGAGGCCGAGCCGTCCGTGCAGGGTGGCCGCGGCGGCCCCGGCCACCGGGCCGCCGCCGTCCACCGCGTGCCGGACACTCTCCCACCGTGATCGGGTGTTCTCCCAGACGTCGGGCACGCGCGCAGCTCCCCCGGTAGGCCGATGGGGAGATGCTATCGATCAACTGGACCCGACGCACCGGCACTTACGTGATTCGCGGGCGGCCCGGGGATCCGGCTGCTATTGGATGAACCGGGGCAGCCAGCGGGCCTGGTAGTCGGGGTGGCCCGCGTACTCGGCGGCCAGTTGCCTCACGGCGAAGCCCAGGCCCACCGCACGGCCGGAGCGGAAGTCCTCGGCCGGACGGTCGGTGTCCAGATCGGCCACCTCGACGTACTCGCCGAGCATGACCCGGTTCGTCTCGATGCGCTCCAGGGTCCGCGCGGGGTCCTGGAGCGCGATGTGCTCGTCGAAGCCCCGCCCCCGCACCGTGAACGCCACCCCGCCGGTGCGGTCGTGGACCTCGCCCGGCACATCGGCCGGGCACCGCCATCGGTCCCCGCCGGCGGCCAGTGCGACGTGTTCCTCGTCGGCGAGCCGCGCCCGGACGAAGGCCACCATGTCTGCGTTGGCGCCCATTGGATGCCGCTCCCTTGCGCTGATGGATCTCTGCACTCGATACGGGGAGCATTCTGATGGACCGGACGCGGCGCGATCCACCTCCGCATCCGGTTCACCCCACCGTGTCCCCCGCGTTGCTCGCGGCCAGGTCGGCGAGGACCTTGTGCAGGGGTTCGGTCTTCCGGCGGCGGTACTCCTGCACCGCCCAGCCATTGCCGTCGGGGTCGGTGAAGTACATGAAGGTCGCCCCGTCGTCGGGGGTGTACCGCTGCGGCTCGGAGACCTCGACGCCCCGGCCGACGAGCTCGGCGTGCGCGGCGTCGATGTCGGTGACGCAGAGCTGGAGGCCGTGGTACGTGCCCGGCCGCGGGGTTCCGGTCGGGTTGGGCAGTCCGTCGGTGAGGGCGATCGAACAGCCGGATCCGGGTGGCGTCAGCTGGACGACGCGGGCGCCCGGCATCACCTCGTCGTCGAGGTCGACGTGGAAGCCGAGTCCGTCCCGGTAGAAGTCCCGGGCCCGGTCGATGTCGGTCACGGGCAGCACGATCACTTCGAGGGTCCAGTCCATGGGTCAGCTCCCTTTCGCGGGTCGGTCGGTGTCCGGGTCGCGCCCGGGCCGGTCCGGGCCGGTCCTGGGCTCGTCCGTCTCGCCTGCCCCCACGGCCACCCCGTCCGCGCCCGCGTCCCCGGCGATCGGCGTCGCGCCGCCCTGGAGGCGGGCCAGGTCGGTGGACCGGACCTGGATGACGAACAGGGCGACCAGAGCGGCGAGCACGGCGAAGCAGGCCGCCACGACGAAGGCGCTGGAGACCCCCGAGGTCAGGACCTGGTCGCCCCAGGGCCCCGGCAGCTGGCCGGTCCTGCGGAACTCCTGGAGCTGGGCGGGGGTGCCCTCCCGGAGGAATGCCGGCACCTGGTCGTCGGCCTCGTTCCGGCTGGCCGTGCCGAATGTCGTCACCAGGATCGACAGGCCCAGGGACCCGCCGACCTGCTGGGAGGCGTTCAGGGTGCCGGAGGCGGCGCCCGCCTCCTTCGGGGCGATGCCCGAGACCGCCATCAGGGTCAGCGACACGAACTGCATGCCCATGCCGAACCCGAACACGAGCATCGGGCCGAGGATCGAGCCGAGGTAGGAGCTGTGGACGTCGGTCAGCGTCAGCCAGCCGAGCCCCGCGGCAGCCAGCAGCGCGCCCACCACCATGAAGGGTTTGGGTCCCCAGCGGGGAAGCAGCTGCGAGGCCAGGCCGGCGCTGATCGCGATGACGACGCTCACCGGCAGGAAGGCGAGTCCGGCCCGCAACGGGCTGAATTCGAGGACGTCCTGGACGAAGAGGGTCAGGAAGAAGAACATTCCGAAGATCGCCGCGGAGAGGCACAGCATCATCGTGTAGGTGCCGGCCCGGTTGCGGTCGCGGAACAGTGCCAGCGGGGTGATGGGCTGTCTGGAGCGGCTCTCGATGGCGATGAACAGGCCGAGGAGCACCACGGCCGCGGCGAACGATCCCAGCGTGACGGTGTCGGTCCAGCCCTCCTCGGAGGCACGGATGAAGCCGTAGACCAGCAGCACCATGCCCGCTGTGGAGGTGAGGGCGCCCGCCACGTCGAAGTGGCCGGGACGGCGTTCGGACTCGGGGATGTACCGGGGGGCCGCGAGGGCGATCAGCAGGCCGATGGGGACGTTGACGAACAGCACCCAGCGCCAGTCGAGCCACTCCACCAGGACTCCGCCGGCCAGCAGACCGATCGCGCTGCCGCCCGCCGAGACGCCGGCGAACACCCCGAACGCGCGGTTGCGTTCGGGGCCCTCGCGGAAGGTGGTGGTGATCAGCGACAGAGCGGTGGGTGAGGCGATCGCGCCGCCGACGCCCTGGAGCGAGCGGGCGGCCAGCAACTGCCAGCCCTCCTGGGACAGTCCGCCGAGCAGCGAGGCGAAGACGAAGAGGAGCACGCCGAAGATGAAGACCCGGCGGCGGCCGAGGATGTCGCCGAGGCGTCCGCCGAGCAGCAGCAGACCGCCGAACGTCAGCGTGTACGCGTTGACGACCCAGGAGAGGTTCTCGGTGGAGAATCCCAGGTCCTTCTGCATGTGCGGCAGGGCGATGTTGACGATGGTGACGTCGAGCACCACCATCAGCTGGCACGAGGCGATGACCAGCAGTGCCAGTCCGCCCCGGTGCCGATCGGAGGTGGCCGTATCAGCGGGTGTCGCGTGGGAGCCCGTCATGGTGGGGGTCGTCTCTCGTGCCGAGGGCAGTGCGCCCGGTGAGGGCGGCCGGTCTCTGCGTCGGTCGGATGAACGCGGGCGTTCACCCGACCGACGTTATGCCGGAACCCGGAGCCCCGCCATTCGAGCGTCCGGCCGCCCGCGCGCGGGCGGCCGGATTCACTGGAGTGCGTGGACCGCGGTACGGAAGAGGGCGGGTGCCCGGTGGGCGGCGGCGACGATCAGCCGCCCCGAGGACGGATGGCCGGCGGCGCCCAGCAGGGCCGCGGTGAGCAGGCGGTAGCGTCGTGTGACCCGCGCCCAGCGCCGGGGGTAGTCCTCGGGCCGCCCGGCGACCAGGCAGTCGACCGCGGCCGTAGCGGTGGCCACCGCGAGGGCGATGCCCTCCCCGGTCAGGGCGTCCACGTAGCCCGCGGCGTCGCCGACCAGCAGGACGCGCCCGGCCCGTGGGCCCTGTGCCCGCTGGCGCAGTGGACCCGCCCCGCGTACGGGGGTGGGTCCGGGGCCGCACGCGAGCCGGGCGGCGAGAGTGGGGTAGGCGGCCAGATGCTGGTCGTAGGGGCGGCGGTCGCGGCTCAGGACGGCCACTCCCACCAGGCGATCGCCGACCGGGGTCACGTACGCCTCGCCGTGCCGGGACCAGTGCACCTCGACGTGGTCCGTCCACGGGGCGAGCGGGTAGTGGCGGCGCAGGCCGTAGCGTCCGGGCCCGGTGACGGGCCGGTCGAGGCCCAGGGCGCGGCGCAGCGGCGAGTGGAGCCCGTCGGCGGCGACGAGCCAGCGCGCGGTGAGTCCGGCGGCGGTGACGGTGTGCTCGTCCTGCCGGATCTCCCCCGCCTTCGCGGGGACGACGCGGACGCCGAGGGCGGCGGCCCGCTCGTGCAGGGCGGTGTGGAGTTCGGTGCGGCGGACACCCGCGCCGGGGCCGCCCCGGAAGTCCGCCTCCGCGCTGCGCCGGCCGTCGGTGTAGCGGATACCGCGCAGTTCGTGGCCGGTCACCCGTACGCCGAGGTCGCGCAGGGCCGCGACGCCGCCGGGCATGATGCCCTCGCCGCACGCCTTGTCGACGGGGGTGGTGCGCGGCTCGACCACCACCGCCTCCAGGCCCGCCGAAGCGGCCCGGATCGCGGCGGTCAGTCCGGCCGGTCCGCCGCCCACGACCAGGACGTCGATCACGCGGGTGCGTCCGCGGCCGGGAGGCGGGCGAGCGCCCCGTCCTCGCACCGGATCCGCACCACCATGAGCGCGGCGTTGAGGGCGGTGAAGACGAGGGCGGTCACCCAGGCCCCGTGGACCAGGGGCAGCGCGAGGCCTTCGGCCGCGACGGCGACGTAGTTGGGGTGGCTCAGCCACCGGTAGGGGCCGCCGGTGACCCGGGGAAGGCCGGGGACCACGATGACCCGGGTGTTCCAGCGGGGGCCGAGGGTGCGGATGCACCACCAGCGCAGCACCTGCGAGGCCACGACGACGGCGGCCATCGTCCAGCCGAGTACGGCTGGGAAAGGGCGTTCGGCGAACCGGACCTCCACCAGACAGCCGGCCAGGAGCGTGGTGTGCAGCGCGACCATCGCCGGATAGTGCCCGCGGCCCGATTCGACGCCGCCCCGGGCGAGGCTCCAGCGGGAGTTGCGGCGGGCCACGACGAGTTCGGCGAGGCGCTCGGCCGCGACGGCCAGCACCAGGAGGGTGTACCAGGTCGAGGTCATGGGGGTCTCTCCTTCCTACCAGCGCAGCAGCACCAGTTCGCAACAGAATCCCGGGCCCATGGCCAGCAGCAGTCCGGGGGTGCCCGGCTCGGGGCGGCGCTGTTCGATGGTGTCCCGCAGGACGTGCAGGACCGAGGACGAGGACAGGTTGCCGACGTCGGCCAGCGAGCGCCAGGTGACGTCGAGCGCGCCGTCGGGCAGATCGAGGACCTCGGTGACGGTCTCCAGCACCTTGGGGCCGCCCGGGTGGCACACCCAGTGGGCGACGTCCTTCGGCTTGAGCCCGTGCTCATCGAGGAACTCCCTCACGTCGTCCGCGAGATAGCGGCGGACGACGTCGGGCACCGCCGGGTCGAGGACCACGGTGAAGCCGGTGCTGCCGATGTCCCAGCCCATGACGTGCTCGGTGTCCGGGTACATCCGGCTGCGGGTGGCCACGATCTCGGGGCCCGAGACGGCCCGGCGGCCGCCGAGGGCGACCAAGGCGGCCGCTCCGTCGCCGAACAGCGCGGTCGCCACCAGGTTGGCGGGCGACGGGTCGTGGCGCTGGAAGGTGAGGGAGCAGAGCTCGACCGACAGGAGCACGGCCACGTCGTCGGGGCGGCCGAGGAGGTAGTCGTGCAGCCGGGCCGTCCCGGCCGCTCCGGCGACGCAGCCGAGGCCGAAGACGGGCAGCCGTTTGACGTCCGACCGCATGCCCAGGCGGGTCACGAGCCGGGCGTCGACGGAGGGGGCGGCGATCCCGGTGACCGAGGTGAACATCAGCAGGTCCACATCGGTGGGCCGCAGCCCCGCCGCCCGCAGCGCACCGCGTACGGCCTGGGCGCCGAGGTCCACGGCGGACCGGATGAACACGTCGTTGGACGCGCCGAAGCCGTCGAGCTCGCGGTAGCCGTCCAGGGGCAGCACGGTGTGCCGGGTGCGGACCCGGGCGTTCTCGTGGAGCCGGTCCAGGACACGGCGGTCGGCTCCGGGCGGCAGGCAGGTGCGGGCCACCATGTCGGTGACCTCGCGCTGGGTGTGGCGGTGGGGCGGCAGAGCCCCGTGAACCGCGGCGATGCGGGTCATCCTGCCTCCTGCTTCGGTGGCGTCATGGCCCCATCCTGCCCACAAGGAGCGAGGGAACGGCGTAAAAGACCCGCCCGGTCGCCGCATTGACGGGGCGTCGGGCCCCTACGATCGCCCGATGGACGCCACGGACAGGGTGAGCCCGGCCGGAGCGGATCCGGCCGGTGCCGCGCCGGTGGGAGTAGGACCCGCGGCGGGGCCGGCCGGCGCGCGGCGACGCGGCCGGGTCGTGGGGCTCGCGCTCGCGTGCCACCCGGGACCGGCGCTCGCGGTGACCGCGCTCGCCTGTGCCCTCGCCCTCGGCTCCGGCCTCGGCGGCCTCCGCTCCGTGCTGGTCACGGCGGCGGTGCTGACCGGCCAGCTCTCGGTCGGCTGGTGCAACGACGCGTACGACGCGCGGCGCGACGCCGATGCCGGCCGCCGGGGGAAGCCCGCGGCCGACGGCACGGTCGGGGCCCGTGCGGTGTGGGCGGCGGCGGCGGTCGCGCTCGCCCTGTGCGTACCGCTCTCGCTGGCCTGCGGGGCGCTCGCCGGCACGGTCCACCTCGCCGCCGTCACCGCCGCCTGGCTCTACAACCTGCGGCTCAAGGCGACGGCCCTGTCCTGGCTGCCGTACGTGGCAGGATTCGGCGCCCTGCCCGCCGCCGTCGCCCTCTCCCTGCCCGGCGGACCGTGGCCCCGATGGTGGACGGTGGCGGCCGGGGCCCTGCTCGGGTTCGCGGCGCATCTGGCCGACACCCTCCCGGACATCGCGGCGGACCGGGCGGCCGGGATCCGGGGCCTCCCGCACCGGCTGGGCGACCGGGGCACCCGGCTGCTGCTGCCGGTGCCGCTCCTCGGCGCCACGGCGGTGCTGGCGTTCGGCCCGCCGGGACCGGTGGACGCCATGGGTGCGGCGGCACTCGTCCTGGCCGGTGCGGCGTCGCTCGCGGGCCCGGCTCTCGGCCGCCGGTGGCGCAAGGCCGCCTTGGCCGGAGCGGTGGCCGTGGCTGCGGTGGATCTGGCGCTGCTGCTGGCCAGGGGCGCCGCCGGGGCCTGAACGAGCCCATCCGATCGGCTGCCTGACGGTGCGTCAACAACGACCCCCGAATGACATGGCCATGCGAAGACCGTTGACAAATCAGAAACAGGGCAGAAATCTATGAACCTCTCACCGCAAAAGATTGACTTGTGGACTCAAATATTGTGGAAGCAGAGGACATCATGAGATGGAAACGACTCACCGGACAGTCGATCACCGGGCTGCTGATAGCCGGGATGGTCTCGGTCGGGCTCCTGCCCGTCGCCGCGAGCGCGGCTGAGGCCACCGATCTGGCCCGGGGCAAGCCCGTCGTCGCCAGCGGATCGCACGGCGGGTTCCCGGCCGCCAACGCCAACGACGGCAAGGTCAACAGCTACTGGGAGTCGAACGGGCTGCCGGCCGACCTCACGGTGAAGCTCGGCGCCGACGCGGACCTGGAGTCCGTGGTGGTCAAGCTCAACCCCGACCCGATCTGGGGCAGCCGCACCCAGGACATCCAGGTGCTCGGCCGGACCCAGGACGGCACCGCGTTCACCTCGCTCCGGGCCCGCGCCGGCTACGCGTTCAACCCGTCGGGCAACCAGAACACGGTGACGATCCCGGTGGACGGCCGGGTCGCCGACCTCCAGCTCAAGTTCTTCACCAACACCGGGGCGCCCGGCGGACAGATCGCCGAGGTCCAGGTCCTGGGGACGGCCGCGCCCAACCCGGACCTGACCGTGAGCGCGCTGTCCTGGAGCCCCTCGTCCCCCTCCGAGACGGACGACATCACCGTCAAGGGGACCGTCCGCAACGCCGGTTCGGCCGCCTCCCCCGCGACGACCGTCAATGTGAGTCTGGGCGGCGTGGTCGTGGGCAGCGCCCCGGTCGGCCCGCTCGCCGCGGGAGCCTCGGCCCCGGTCTCGGTCGAGGTCGGCAAGCGGCCGCAGGGTTCGTACACCGTCTCGGCCCTGGTGGACCCGACCGACACGGTCGTCGAGTCGGACAACACCAACAACAGCCGTACCACCGCCTCCCCGCTGGTCATCGGGCAGAGCCCCGGCCCCGACCTGGAGGTCCGCTCCATCTCCTCCAGCCCGGCCAACCCGGCCGTCGGCGCGGCGGTCACCTTCACCGTGGCGGTGCACAACCGCGGCACCAGCGCGGTGAGCGCGGGCACCGTCACCCGGCTGACCGTCGGTTCCACGACGCTCAACGGCACCACACCGGCCATCGCGGCGGGCGCGACCGCGAACGTCACGGTCGGCGGCAGCTGGACGGCGGCGAGCGGCGGCGCGACGCTGACCGCCACCGCGGACGCCACGAACCAGGTCACGGAGACCAGCGAGACCAACAACACCTTCGCCCGCTCCATCGTGGTCGGGCGCGGCGCGGCCGTTCCGTACACCGAGCTGGAGGCCGAGAACGCCACCTATCAGGGCACGTTGCTGAAGTCGGACGCCGAGCGCACCTTCGGGCACACCAACTTCGCCACCGAGTCCTCCGGACGCGAGTCGGTACGGCTCAACGCGACCGGTGAGTTCGTGGAGTTCACCTCGACCGCCCCGTCGAACTCGGTCGTCGTGCGCAACTCCATCCCGGACGCGCCGGGCGGTGGCGGCCGCGAGGCGACCATCAGCCTGTACGCCAACGGTCAGTTCGTCCGCAAGATCGACCTCTCCTCTAAGCACAGCTGGCTGTACGGGAACACCGACAGCCCCGAAGGCCTCACCAACACCCCCGGCGGCGACGCGCGGCGGCTGTTCGACGAGTCGCACGCCCTGCTCACGCAGACCTATCCGGCGGGCACGAAGTTCCGGCTCCAGCGCGACGCGAGCGACAACGCCTCCTTCTACATCATCGACCTGATCGACCTGGAGCAGGTGGCGGCACCCTCGTCCCAGCCCTCGGGCTGTGTGTCCATCACGACGTACGGCGCGGTGGCGAACGACGGGATCGACGACACGGCGGCGATCCAGCGCGCGGTGACGGCGAACCAGACCGGTCAGATCGACTGCGTGTGGATCCCGGCCGGCCAGTGGCGTCAGGAGCAGAAGATCCTCACCGACGACCCGCTCGACCGGGGTCAGTGGAACCAGGTCGGCATCCGTGATGTGACGATCCGGGGCGCGGGCATGTGGCACTCACAGCTCTACACCCTCACCCCGCCGCACGAGGCGGGCGGCATCAATCACCCGCACGAGGGCAACTTCGGTTTCGACATCGACGAGAACACGCAAATCTCCGACATCGCCATCTTCGGCTCCGGCACCATCCGCGGTGGCGACGGCAACCACGAGGGCGGCGTCGCGCTGAACGGCCGGTTCGGCAAGGACACGAAGATCAGCAACGTCTGGATCGAGCACGCCAACGTGGGCGTCTGGGCCGGTCGTGACTTCGACAACATCCAGGAGCTGTGGAACCCGGGCGACGGCGTCGAGTTCACCGGGATGCGGATCCGCAACACGTACGCCGACGGCATCAACTTCGCCAACGGCACCCGTAACTCCACGGTCTACAACTCGTCGTTCCGCAACACCGGCGACGACGCCCTCGCGGTCTGGTCCAGCAAGTACGTCAAGGACCAGTCCGTCGACATCGGCCACGACAACAGCTTCCGCAACAACACCATCCAGCTCCCGTGGCGTGCCAACGGCATCGCGATCTACGGGGGTTACGGCAACAAGATCGAGAACAACCTGATCTCCGACACGATGAACTACCCGGCCATCATGCTGGCGACCGACCACGACCCGCTGCCCTTCTCCGGGCAGACGCTGATCGCCAACAACGGCCTGTACCGCACCGGCGGAGCCTTCTGGAACGAGGACCAGGAGTTCGGCGCGATCACCCTCTTCCCGCAGAATCTGCCGATCCCCGGAGTCACCATCCGCGACACGGACATCATCGACTCCACCTACGACGGCATCCAGTTCAAGACGGGCGGCGGCGTGATGCAGGACGTCAAGATCGAGAACGTCCGGATCGACAAGTCCAACAACGGGTCCGGCATCCTCGCGATGGGCGGCGCACGCGGCAACGCGACGCTCACGAACGTGACGATCACCGACTCACGTGACGGTCACGTGCTCATCGAGCCCGGTTCGCAGTTCACGGTCTCCGGCGCCCCGAACGGCGCACGGGCCAAGCGGTAGCCGCTACCGCGTTCCCGGGCCGGTGGACCGTCTCCGGCCCGGGAACACCCGTTCTCGGGAACACCCCTCTCCACCCCACGAATTGGGTCCCGCATGGCTCTGGGAAGTGCAGGGCCCCGGGGCTACCCTCCGCGCATGATTCCCACGGTTGTCTGGGGTACCGGCAACGTCGGCCGCGCGGCGATCCGCGCCGTCGAGGCCCATCCGGCACTGACACTCGCCGCCGTCCTCGTGCACGATCCCGCCAAGACCGGCCGCGACGCGGGCGAGCTGGGCGGGGTCGGGCGCACGCTCGGGGTCGCGGCCACCGACGACATCGCCGCCGTGCTGGCCGCCCGCCCCCGGGCGGTGGTCTACGCGGCGTCCGGCGACATCCGTCCCGACGACGCCCTCGCCGACATCGGCCGGGCGGTCCGGGCCGGCGCGGTGGTCGTCACGCCCTCCCTCTATCCGCTCTACGATCAGCGCAACGCCCCGCCGGAACTGCGGGACCCGGTCCTGGCCGCCGTCGCCGAGGGCGGCGGCTCCCTCTTCGTCTCCGGAGTCGACCCCGGCTGGGGCAATGACGTCCTGCCCCTGCTGGTCAGCGGACTCGGTACCGAGGTGGACGTCATCCGCTGCCAGGAGATCTTCGACTACTCCACGTACGAGCAGGAGGAGTCGGTGCGCCATCTGATCGGGATGGGTCACCCGATGGACTACGAGCCGCTGATGCTGGCGGAGAGCGTTCCGACGATGGTGTGGGGCGGTCAGATACGTCTCATGGCACGGGCGCTGGACGTCGAGCTGGACGAGATCCGCGAGACCATGGACCGTCGGGCGCTGAAGTCGACGGTACGCACCCGCACGATGGGCGAGTTCGCGGCGGGTACGCAGGGGGCGGTGCGCTTCGAGGTGCAGGGCATCGTGGACGGCGTGCCGCGCATCGTCATCGAGCACATCACCCGGATCCATCCCTCGTGCGCCCCGGACTGGCCGTCCCCACCCGACGGGGTGGGCGCGCACCGGGTGGTGATCGAGGGCCGTCCCCGTATCGAGGTGACGGTCGAGGCCTCCGACGAGGACGAGAACCGGTCGGCAGGCGGGAACGCCACCGCGGTCGGGCGACTCGTCTCCGCCATCGACTGGCTGGTGGACGCGGAGCCGGGCCTGTACGACGCACTGGACGTTCCGCTGCGGCCTGCGGTCGGCAGGCTGGGAAGGAGACCGGCATGATCATCGATATCCCGGAGGGCCAGGAGCCCATCGGTTACGTGTGGGGGGAGATGGTCCCCGGCATCGGGATGGCCGCCGCCACCTTCTCGATGTCCGTGTACGAGCACACGACTCTGGGGCTGCGGGAGTTCGAGGCGGCCAGGCTGCGGGTCGCGCAGATCAACGGGTGCCTGTTCTGCCTGGACTGGCGGACCGAACGGGACGGGGCGAAGGTCGAGGAGGAGTTCGCCGGGGCGGTGACCGAGTGGCGTACGACCGACGCCTTCGACGAGCGCACCCGGCTGGCGGCCGAGTACGCCGAGCGGTACACGCTCGACCACCACGGTCTGGACGACGCCTTCTGGAAGCGGATGAGCGCGCACTACAGCCAGGCGGAGATCGTGGAGCTGACGATGAGCATCGGCTCGTGGCTGGCGTTCGGGCGGCTCAACCATGTGCTGGGGATCGACGCGGTGTGCGTTCTGCCCGGTCACGGGTGAGCGCGGGCGCCTCCTGACGGAGTCCGGGGCCGCCGGGTTGGCACTCCCGGCCCCGGGCTCTTCGTCGGTCCCCGCGTCCTCCGGGGCGCCTACAGGTCGGTCGCGATGATCCGTTCGATGTTGCGCTCGGCGAGCGCGGTGATGGTGACGAACGGGTTCACGCTGGTGTTGCCGGGGATCAGCGCGCCGTCGATGACGTACAGGCCCGCGTAGCCGTGCAGCCGGCCGTAGTTGTCGGTGGCCCTGTCCAGGACCGCGCCGCCCAGCGGGTGGTAGGTGAGGTGGTCGCCCCAGATCTTGTGGACGCCGAAGAGGTCCGTGCGGTAGATCGTCCCCTCCTTCCGGTTGATCTTGTCGAAGATGGTCTTCGCGGCGTCGATGGACGGCTGCTTCCACGCCGTCTGCCAGTTCAGCTCGGCCTTCCCCGCCGCCGCGTTCCAGGTGAACTGGGCCCGGTTCGGGTTCTTGGTGATGGAGAGGTAGAACGAGGCCCACGTCTCGATCCCGGTGGGCAGCGGCGCGACTTCGGCGAACGCTCCGCCGGCGTCCCAGTTGTCGATGCCGCCGGTGGGGATGGACGACTGCACCTGCCCCGTCGGGTCCCAGAGGTGGTTGGCCCGGCCGCACATGACGTTGCCGTTGTCGCCCCAGCCCTTGCCGACCTCGTTGTTGAGAAGGGGCAGCGCGCCGGTGGCCTTGAGGCCGACGAGCAGCTTGCTGGTGCCCACGCTGCCCGCGGCGAAGAACACCTTGTCCGCCGTGACGGTCTTGGTGGCGGTCGTCCGGCCGACGGTGTCCAGCTGGTCGATGAGCACCGTGTAGCCGCCGCCCGGGGCCGGGGTGACCGTGGTGACCTTGTGGAGCGGGGAGATGGTGACCCGGCCGGTGGCCCTGATCCGGTCGATGTAGGTCTTCTGGAGCGATTTCTTGCCGTAGTTGTTGCCGTAGAGGATCTCGGCGTCCAGGGCCGACTTCGGAACGGTCCCGGCCGCCTCCTGCTTCATGTAGTCCCAGTCGTAGACGGCGGGGACGAAGAGGAACGGGAAGCCGGAGCGCTGGGCGTGTTTCCGGCCGACCCGGGCGTACTGGTAGCAGTCGACGCTGTCGAACCAGGCGGGGTCGATGGTGGTGACGCCCAGTCCGGTGTTGGCGCGCGGGTAGTAGGTGCTGTACATCTCCTCGGCGTTCACCGTGGGGAGGATCGCGCCGAAGTTCTCCCGGCGTGGGGTGACGGCCATACCGCCGTTGACCAGCGACCCGCCGCCCACGCCGCGGCCCTGGTAGACGGTGATGCCGCCGAACTCCTCGGCGTCCAGGATGCCGGTGTAGCGGTTGACGTTCTTGTCGATGGGGAAGCCGAGGAAGTTGCTCAGCGGCTGCTTGGTCCGGGTCCGCAGCCAGAAGGAGCGGTCGTCGGGCCTGGTCGTGTTGGCGAAGATCTTGCCGTCCGCACCCGGCGTGTCCCAGGCCATGCCCATCTCGACCATATGGACGTCGACGCCGGCCTGGGCGAGCCGGAGGGCGGCCACGGAGCCGCCGTATCCGGTGCCGACGACCAGCACCGGCACACGGGCCCCGGAGCCGATCGGCGCTGCTGCCGCCCGGACGCCCGCCCATGCCGGTGCGGTGGGCCCGGCTATCGCCGCAGCACCCAGAAGAGAACCTGTTCCAGTGATGAATCTTCGACGCGAAACACCCTTGGTCTCGCCATTCTGCTTGCCAGTGTCACTCATGTGACATCCCTCACTCTCGACAGAGTGGAACAGGTTCTACTGTCGATCGCGTGGTAAGTCACTAGAAACTTGGGGGTAACTTCCCAGCACCGCCCGGCATGCCCGAGGGGCCCCGGACCATGAGGTCCGGGGCCCCTCGGGCTTGGGCGCAAAGGATCAGTAGGCGCCGAAGACGTTGTCGATCGAGCCGTACCGGTCCGCGGCGTAGTTGCACGCGGCCGTGATGTTGGCGACCGGGTCGTAGCTGTCGGTCGAGGTGCCGGGCACGTGGTAGGCCTGGAAGGTCGGGTCGATGACCTGGAGCAGCCCCTTGGACGGGGTGCCCTTGACCGCGTTGGAGTCCCAGTTGTTGATCGCGGCCGGGTTGCCCGAGGACTCGCGCATGATGTTGCGGTGGATGCCCTCGTAGGTGCCGGGGATGCCCTGTTCGGCCATGACCGCCAGCGACTCCTTGATCCAGCCGTCGAGGTCGTTCGTGTACGTGACGGCCTTCTCGGCGGCCGGAGCGGCCTTTGCCACGGGCGCGGCGTTGACGCGCTCCGAACGGTCGGCACGGTCCGCCTCGGCACCGCGCGCGGCGGACGGGGAAGCCTTGGCGGCCTTGTCCGCCTTGCCACCCGAAGGGGCCTCGGTCTTGGTTCCGAGGGTCAGCTTGATACCGGGGTGAATAAGATCGGGATTCTCTCCGACGATCTTCCGGTTGCCTTCGTACAGCTTCTCCCAGCCGCCACTGACGGAATATTCGCGGGCGATCTTGGAAAGCGTCTCACCGGCCACCACGGAATGCTGGGCGGGCGCGGCCTTCACGGCGGAATTCGCCTGGGCCACCGAGGTGGGCGCCACGGCCTGCTGCGGCGCGGCAGCGGGTGCGGGGGCCGCGAACGCGCTGGTGGCGCCGATCACCGGGAGGGCGAGTACGGCTCCGCCGGCGGTCACGGCGGCAAGGCCGCGGCGCAGCGAGGTGGACTGGGGACGACGGTGCTTACCCTGTGCGGGCATGGGGGATTTCCTCTCCGGCGCCTGCGAGGTGAGCTGTCGGGTTCAGACGGGAGATGTCTGGCCGCACGCTCGTGCGACTTCACCCCAAGCCGTTCCGGTTACGGATCGGCGACTTACCTGGGTCCCCCGCTCCTGCCGTACGTGAGTGGGTTTCGGATTCCCGGACGGCGGCAGGATTCGGCGTTCCATCCGGATTGACGGTGACCGTAGGCGAGAAACGTCGAACAGAACAAGCCCCGCATTCCGGATTTCCCTTTCCATACAAGATCGAAAGGCAGAATTGCCGGATCGGGTCACGCGGTCACGCCGTCAACTTTCTTCGCACAGAAGGGAACCGATGCTTCCGCTTCTGCGTCCGCGCTCCCGGACGTGACGCTCACCACTCCCTCGCGGTGATGGCGAAAACAAGCTCAAGCAAATGCCCCAGCAGGCCCAATAAGCGCCCCTTATCGAGCAGAATTCCCAAAAGAAATAAATCGCCCATACCGGCACAGAGAAACGGGCCAATCGGACACTCTAGGCAGGGCCGGTCGAAGGGCCCGCGCGGCGATCGCTTACGGTGTGCGGTGGAGACTAGTAAGCCAACCCTTACCTCCGACGTACGCTGTACCTGCCCGCGTTCGCCCGCCCCGAAGGATCACCACGCCATGACACGCCCCGTCCGCGTCGCCATTGTCGGAGCCGGCCCCGCCGGTATCTACGCTGCGGACGCGCTGCTCAAATCCGAGGTCTGCCAGGATCCGGGGGTCTCCATCGACCTCTTCGAGCGCATGCCCGCGCCCTTCGGCCTCATCCGTTACGGCGTGGCCCCCGACCACCCGCGGATCAAGGGCATCGTCAAGGCCTTGCACCAGGTGCTGGACAAGCCCCAGATCCGGCTCTTCGGAAACGTCAGCTACCCGCACGACATCGGCCTGGACGACCTGCGGTCGTTCTACGACGCGGTGATCTTCTCCACCGGCGCCGAGGCCGACCGGGCGCTCGACGTCCCCGGCATCCAGCTGGACGGCTCCTACGGCGCGGCCGAGTTCGTCTCCTGGTACGACGGGCACCCCGAGGTCCCGCGCAGCTGGCCGCTCATCGCGGAGAAGGTCGCCGTGCTCGGCGTCGGGAACGTGGCCCTGGACGTGGCCCGCATCCTGGCCAAGACGGCGGACGAGCTGCTGCCCACCGAGATCCCGGACAACGTGTACCAGGGCCTCAAGGAGAACAAGGCGCTGGAGGTGCACGTGTTCGGGCGGCGTGGCCCCGCACAGGCCAAGTTCAGCCCGATGGAGCTGCGGGAGCTGGACCACTCCCCCAACATCGAGGTCATCGTCAACCCCGAGGACATCGATTACGACGAGGGCTCCATCGCGACCCGCCGGGAGAACAAGCAGGCCAACATGGTCGCGCAGACCCTGGAGAACTGGGCGATCCGCGACGTCGGCGACCGCCCGCACAAGCTGTTCCTGCACTTCTTCGAGTCCCCGGTCGAGATCCTCGGCGAGGACGGCAAGGTCGTGGCGCTGCGCACCGAGCGCACCGAGCTGGACGGCACCGGCAACGTCCGGGGCACCGGCCGGTTCACGGACTGGGACATGCAGAGCGTCTACCGTGCCGTCGGCTACTACTCGGAGGAGCTGCCCAAGCTCCCCTTCGACGTGGCCTCCGGCACCGTGCCGCACGAGGCGGGACGCGTCATCGCCGGCGACGAGCACATGTCCTCGGTCTACGTCACGGGCTGGATCAAGCGCGGTCCGATCGGCCTGATCGGACACACCAAGGGCGACGCGAACGAGACGGTCGCCTGCGTCCTGGAGGACCGGGCGGCCGGCCGGCTGCCCGAGCCGGCCACACCCGCTCCGGAGGCCGTCGAGGCCTTCCTGGAGGACCGCGGCGTCCGCTACACGACCTGGGAGGGCTGGCACCGGCTGGACGCCCACGAGCAGGCGCTGGGTGCGGCCCAGGGCCGTGAGCGGATCAAGGTCGTGGAGCGCGAGGGCATGCTGGAGGCCTCCGGCTCCTTCGCACCGGCGGAGCCCGGGGCCGGAATCTGAACGGCAGCCCGTCTCTCAGGAGGCCGGATCGGGCGCGCCCGCCGCGCGCCCCGGGTCCGGCCGCCTGAACGTGCGCCACAGGTCGGGTCCGGCCGACTGGTCCTCCCTGGGCCGCCGGACCGACCCGGTCCCCGCCCACCGGGCGGCGAGCAGGATTGCGATGTCGTCGGGGCGGTCGACGGCCGCCCTGGCCACTCCGATGACCTGGTCGGCCGTCTCGGCCAGGGGGACCGCGCCGATGCGTTCGACGGTGGCGCGCAGCCGCTCGATCCCCTCGTCGATGTCCGTCCCCGGGCGCTCGATCAGCCCGTCCGTGAACAGGGCGATCATCGCCCCCGGTTCGAGCCGCATCTCCGTGACCGGGTAGGACGCCTGCTCATCGATCCCGAGCACGATGCCGCCGGGCAGGTCCAGCACCTCCGTCCGGCCGTCGGGCCGCCGCAGCACGGGCTGCGGATGCCCCGCCCGTACGGCGCGGGCCACTCCGGTCACCGGGTCCAGCGCGATGTAGCAGCAGCTCGCGAACTGTCCCGGGTCGAGGTCGATGAGCAGTCGGTTCGTCCCGCTCATCACCTCCTGCGGATCGTGATTGCTCAGCGCGAACGCCCGTACCGCACTACGCAGTTGCCCCATGGTCGCGGCGGCGGAGACACCGTGACCCTGTACGTCGCCGATGATCAGGGCGAGTTCGTGGCCGGTCTCGATGACGTCGTACCAGTCGCCGCCCACATCCATGCCCTGGGTGCCGGAGAGGTAGCGCCCCAGGGTGTCCACCCCGTCCACCTCGGGCAGCCGGTGCGGCAGCAGGGCGTTCTGGAGTCCGCGGGCGAGGGCCGACTCGCTGTCGTAGCGCTGGGCGCGCTTCAGGGCCTGGGCGATGAGCCCGGCCAGTGCCGTCAGGACCGTTCGCTCCTCCGGGCTGAAGCCGCGAGGGCGGTCGAAGCCGAGGATGCAGGAGCCGACGGGCCGCCCCGAGGCGATCAGCGGCAGGAACGCGCGCGCCCCGACGTCCGCGTCGATCGGGATGCCCGGATAGGCCGCGGCCAGGCGCTGCATGGACTCGAAGAACATCGGGCGGCCCGTGGTCAGGGTCTCCACCCCGGGAATGCTGACGTCGAGCTCGACCCCTTCGAAACGGTCGAGGAAACCCTTCGGGAACCCCGTCTCCCAGGCCAGGTGGAGATGGCCCTCGTCCAGCAGGTAGATGGCGAGCTGACGGCCGCCGAACGCGGGCAGCAGCTCCTCCGTGACCACTTCGGAGACCTGGCGGGCCGTGACCGCCTCGGTCAGCGCGATGGCGAGGGCCACCGGTCGGTACAGCGCCGATGAGCGGTCGGCGGTCGAGCCGATGCCCAGGCCGGGCGCGGTGACCGAGCCCGGGGCGTAGTCCGGCGGGTCGGTCCCCTGGAGGACGACGCTCACCCCGTCGTGGCCCGGGTACAGGGACACCGACAGCCAGCGCGAGGGCGGGCGGCGGGCGAGGAAGTGGACGGGCTCGTCGGCCATCAGGGCGGCCCGGTAGTGGTCCTCGTAGGCCTCGTGCCCGAACCACGGCAGGGCCTGCCACACGACACGGCCCACGAGCTCTTCCCTGGCGTGGCCGAGCAGTTCCTCGGCGAGACCGTTCGCGTAGGTGATCCGGCCCAGCCGGTCGAGGGAGAGGATGCCGCGCGGCAGCCGGTCGGCGGCCTCCGGCACGACGGGTCCCGCGCCGAGGTCGACCAGGAAGCCGCTCAGACGGCTGGCGGACGCGTCGCCGTCCGGGTGCGTCCAGCGGCCGGACAGCTCCAGCAGATGGGACCGGCCGTCGGGGCCGCGCAGCCGCATCCGCCGGACGACCGGTTCGGCCGATTCCACCGTCTGGCGGGCCAGCGCCCACAGCCCGTACACGTCCTCCGGGACCAGCCGTTCGGCGAGCGCGTCCACGGTGCCCGGGAAGGCGGCGGGCTCGAAGCCGAGGATCGCGCAGAGTTCGTCGTCGGCGGTGACCTGCCCGGAGTGCAGGTCCCAGTCGAAGCGGCCGACCCGGACCGGGGGCGCGGTGGCGGCGGGCAGCTGCACGGGGACCGGCTCGGCCTCCCATACGCAGTCGACGCCCCGTTGCTCCAGATCGGTGAGCGCGTCCCCGAGTCGATGGCCCAGGCGGTGCAGCCGGTCGCCGTCGGCGGGGGCGACGGGCTGCCCCGGCGTGGAGGCCCGCAGGATCGCCAGCACGCCCAGGCTCCCCCGGGGTCCGGTGATCGGCACCCACAGCGAACCGAACGGGAACGGCAGTCCGGCCATCAGCTGCGGGAACCGGCGCATCGCCTCCTCCGCGTCGGAGAGCAGCACGGGCCGCCCCGAGCGGTAGGCCTCGGACACCGGGAAGGGCCGGTTCACCTGCATCCGCCACCAGGGCCGGAACAGCGGGGGCGGCAGTCCGGCGAGCACCGCGAGCCGCAGGAGTCCGGGCGTCCGGCTGCGGAGGAAGACGCCGCCCGCATAGCCGTCGCTCGACTCGACGGCGCTGACGAGGGCCTGCGCGAGTACGAGGGACAGTTCGTCGGGCACTCGGCCACCCTGGTGTCCCCCGGCCGCGGCCCCGTTTCCGGCGGGCGGGGAATGCCGGGGCGTTTCGTGCCGGGTCACACAGCCAGCATGCTCCCGGTGCGGGGTACCCCGCACCTCCGGCGACCGGCCGCCCCCCGACGGCCGGTCGCGGACATGGCCTCAGTACAGCTTGGCGACGGCGGTGCGCGTCGTGTTCCTGAAACCCTCCAGCGGTGCGCCGTCGAGTTCGCCCAGCTGTCCCCACTCGACGACGGTCACGGCCCTGCCGTCGCGGCCCACCGAGTAGAGCCCGATGTCGGTGGAGCCGACCTCCGGGTACGACGTGTCGATGCTGTAGACGTGCGCGCCCTCCTCGATGTCGACACGGCCCTGGTAGAACGCCTCCCCCTCCAGGCTGGGGTCCTGCTCCTTCAGCCGGTCGAGGCAGGTCTCCAGGGCGCTGCGCAGTTCGGCGGCGAGCGCCTTGGCCCGGGCGGTGGTGGTGGCGACCGTGATGGTCTGGCGGGCGCCGGTGTCCAGTTCGGTGCGGAAGTCCCGGTGGCGGGTGCCGGACGCCGGGGCGATGCCGGCGGTGCACACCGACCCCTCCTCGGGCACTCCCTGGCGTACGGGACCAGCCGTCCAGGGTGTCGTGGAGGCGGGCAGCCCGCCAGCGCTCAGGAACTTCGGCTGGACGGGAGCGGGGGCCGGCGCCGCGGCGGCGGGCACCTGGGCCAGTGCGGTGACGGCCAGGCCCGCGGCCGCGGCGGTCAGCAGTGCGGTGCGAAGGGTGCGCATGGTGAGGTTTCCCCGTTTCGGATGGTGCGGTCAGGTGGGTCGTACGCCGTCGCGCCGAGGTGTGCGGAGCCCGCTGAGGGGCCCTGCGGCGGCGGTACGGGAACGAGCACCAGCCTGGGCCGCCGCACCGGAAGCGGACAAGCACGACACGGCTTCCCGCCGGGCTGGAACCGTCCCACCCCTGGTGACGTGGGTGTTCCCGGGGGGCTGGAACGCCAAGGAACGGCTGCGGGGAGGTCGAGCGTGTCGGGTGACGCCGAGGGGGAAGCACGGGCGGTGCTGGCGGAGCGGCTGAGTGCGCTGCGGGAGCGGTCGGGCCGGACGTACGCTTCGCTGGCCCGCCGGATCGGGGTCAGCGGATCGACGCTGCACCGGTACTGCATGGGGCGGACGGTGCCCGCGGAGTTCGCCCCCGTGGAGCGGCTGGCCCGCCTGTGCGGCGCACCGGCCGGGGAGCGGGAGGCGCTGCACCGTCTGTGGATCCTGGCGGACCGCGAACGCCTCGACCGGCAGGGGGCGGCGGAGGGAAGGGCGGAGGCTGATACTGCGGCCGAGGCAGAGCCTGAGACGGAGCCGACGGAAGTCGTGCCGGTGGACGGATCGGCCGGGGAGACCGTGTCGTACGGGCGGTGGGCTGCGGTGCCCCACGCCGCCGGAGCCCGGCCGTCCGGCGGGGCCGTGCCCGGGCCGCCGTCCGCGGCCCACGGGCCGTCCGGCCTCACCGGTCCTCGCCCGGGGCCGGCTTCCGTCACCGGGGAGGTGGCCTCGATCGGGAGCGGGACTCCCCGGGGGCCGGTGTCACCGTCGCGTCGAGCACGCCGGTACGGGCAGGGGCTCGGTGTCCTCGCCGCCGGGGTGCTCGCTCTCGCCCTGGTCGCGTCCTTGGGAGGGACATCGCTCCCGGGCGCGGACCGGGGCCCGTCGGTGGCCCAGCGGCCGGGTGGGCCCCCGTCGGGCAGCCCGGAGCCGTCGCCCTCCGGCACCCTCACGCCCGGGAAGCCGCAGGGCACGCCGAGCGGGACCCCACGCGGAACGCCGTCCGGCGGTACCCGGTCGGCAACCGTGCCGCCCGGCGTCGAACAGCGCGGAGGGGCGCTCCCCCGGGCGTCCGGGGGCTCTCCGGGCCCGACGGCCGGACGTGTGCCGTTCACCTGGACGGCGGACGACCACGTCTGGAAGAACGGCTGCGACCACTCCTACGTCCTCGACCGGGCGCCCGCGGCCGTCCCGCCGCCCCCGGTGGAGGCGGACGCCGAGTCCTGGGCCGGAGCGCTCGGCGCGGTACACGCGGGCGAGGCCGGTGTCCGGATCACGTTGCAGGGCCGGGACGAGCGGGCCGTGGTGCTGGAAGCCCTGCGGATCCGGGTGGTCGAGCGTCGTTCGCCGGCGGAGGGCCGGGTCTACCGGATGAGCTCCGGCTGCGGCGGGGCCCTCACCCCGAGGATGTTCGACGTGGATCTCGATGTGCCCCGCCCCGTCGCCCGCTCGGTCGCGGGCAACGACTCGGGCGAGCCCATCGAGGCGGTCGCCTTCCCGTACAGCGTCTCCGTCACCGATCCCGAAATCCTCCTGATAACGGGTCGCACGGTCGGCTGCGACTGCGACTGGTTCGCGGAGCTGACCTGGAGTGCCGACGGCCGGTCCGGCACGGTGCGCGTCGACGACGGCGGGCGGCCGTTCCGTACGAGCGGGGTGCGGGGGCGGCCCGTGCTCGACTACGACACGGGCACCGGCCGCTGGGTGTCCGTGCCGGACGCCGGGGAGGCCGGGTCCTGAAGCGGCGGCCTCCGCGCGGAGGCGACCGGGGACGGATGCGCCCATCCTGGTGGGGCGGGCGGACTGCCCGGCGCGGACCTGCGCCGGCCGGGGACGCTCCTCGTGGAGGTGCCGATGGACCCGGTCACCGCCCTGCGGCGGATCGCCTTCCTGCTGGAACGCTCCCAGGCCGCCACCTATCGGGTGAAGGCCTTCCGTACGGCCGCTGCCGTAGTGGAGGCGATGGCCCCCGGGGAGGCGGCCGAGCGGGTGACCGCGAACTCCCTGGAGCGGGTCGCCGGGATCGGGCCACGCACCGCCGAGGTCATCCGCGAGGCCCTGGCCGGCGAGACGCCCGGGTATCTGGACCGGCTGGAGGCCGCGGCCGCCGCCGAGCCGCCCGTCGAGGGGGGCGAGGATCTCTTCGCGCGGCTGACGGGCGACTGCCATCTGCACTCGGACTGGTCGGACGGGGGCAGCCCGATCGAGGAGATGGGCCGGACCGCCGCGGAGCTGGGGCACGCGTGGGCCGTCCTCACCGACCACTCGCCCCGGCTGACGGTGGCCCGCGGCCTGTCGCCGGAGCGGCTGCGGGAGCAGCTCGCGGTGGTGGCGCGGCTCAATGAGCAGTGGGCCCCGTTCCGGCTGCTGACGGGGATCGAGTGCGACATCCTCCCGGACGGCTCGCTCGACCAGGAGCCCGGGCTGCTGGACCTGCTCGACGTGGTGGTCGTCTCCGTCCACTCCAAGCTGCGGATGGACCCGGCGCCGATGACGCGGCGCCTGGAGGCGGCGGTACGGCATCCCCGGGCCAAGGTGCTCGGCCACTGCACGGGACGCCTGCTGGCCGGGCGCGGCCGGCCGGAGTCGCGCTTCGACGCGGACCGGGTCTTCGCGGCCTGCGCCGAGGCGGGGACGGCGGTGGAGATCAACTGCCGTCCGGAGCGGAGGGATCCGCCCCTGCGGCTGCTGCGCGCGGCCGTAGCGGCGGGGGCGCTGTTCGCGATCGACACCGACGCGCACGCCCCGGGGCAGCTCGACTGGCAGCGGTCGGGGTGCGCCCGTGCCGAGAAATGCGGGGTGCGGGCCGACCGGGTGGTGACGACCTGGAGCGCGGACCGGCTCCTGGAGTGGGCCCGCTGACCGCGTACGGGGGCGCGCGGCCGCCGTAGGGGGGCACACGGCCGCCCGCCCCGGAGGTTCGGTAGGTCCCTCCGGAAGCGGGCGGGCGGGTGTCGGCCGGGCTACTTCTCGGGGTAGATGTCCCCGGCCTCCATGGCGCTCTGCTGCTCGCTCCGGTCCCGGATCGTCCGGGACTTCTTCTCCAGTCGCTCGCGCTCGTGCGGGTCGCTCGCGCGCTCCGCGGCCTCCGCTAGCTGCTGGGCCTTCTCACGCATCTGCCGAGCCAGGCCGGCGGGTTCGTCCGAACCGCTCATCACCACTCCTTGGACGCTGGGGACCTCTGGGCGCGTCCGGCGGATCTCGACCGGGTCCCCGGCGTCCGGCACAGCGCCTTGCGATGCACCGCACCGGACGCCGCGGCCTGTCCGGCCCTGATCCGCCGGGCACGCCCCAGCTCCCAGCGAACCAGCGACCGGCCGCCTCCGCATCCCGCGCGGCCCGGGCTATCGCGCCGGAACCGGGGTGGCCGCCGCCACCTCCGCGTCGGCGGCGGCGCAGGACGACCCGGCGGAGCACCCTCTGCCTCACCCTGGAGTTGAGGGTGAGACTTCCGCCGCCGACCGGCAGCGGACCGCCCAGGGGCCGGACGGCGTGCGCGGGGGCCCGAACGGAGAGACCCTTGACGCATGGCTGTTCTAGTGAATCCCCCAGGAGAGACACCGCCGGCCGAGGGTTCCATCGGGGAGGCCCACGAGGAACGCCCGGACGGAGGACTGTGGGAGCACCCCGGCGTCTGGACCGCCCTGATCGTGATCGGCGCGCTCGTGGTCGCCGGATTCTTCCTCGCCCGGATCTTCGGTTACGGATGAGCCGCTGGGTGTCCGCGTCGATGGGCCGGATCACCGGCGCACCGGCGGAACCGACGCATGGCCCGAGCCGGGCCGGGCCCGCCGCGGCGGGCCCTCGACGGGGAGGTCGTCGAGCCCGCGCGGGTGCCCGTGCCGTCACCTACGGCACGGGCACCCGCGCTGCTCTCAGCGGTCGGAGGCCGCCCGCGCTGCGCGTGCCAGGGCCTCCTCGCGGCGGGCCTCGGCCTGTTCCTTCCTGCCCTCGGCCTTCAGCCGCTCGTTCTCGAGGGCGATGCCGTCCGATTCCTTGATCATGCCTTTGAGCCTCCGCGCCTTGGCGCGGGCTATGTCGGTGCTCTTTCCCACAGCTGCCTCCATGCCGCGAGGGAGATACGCGTTTCTCCCTCCACTATGCATACCCGCGCGGCGGAACGCAGGGCGCTACAGCAGTGGGTTCTCGTCTTCGTCCGGTCCGCCGCCCTCGACCCGCAACGCGAGGTCCTGGAGGACGTCCGCCGACGACACGTCGGTCTGCCCGGAGTCGTGGACCTGGGCCAGCATCGTGAACGCGAGGGTGAAGGCGCTCACGAGCTGTTCGACCGCACCGCCGACCTCGCGCCCGACGACGGTGACCACCTCCTCCACGGAGAAGTCGTCGGGGATGGCGATGTGGGGCATCGTCTCGTTCAGCAGGGCGGTGACGGCACCCGCTCCCGCGTCCAGATCTTCCCGTTCGAGGTCCGCCTCCAGCAGACGCTGCATTTCGCGCGCCTCTGTGAGGATGCCGATCACGCGCTTCACGACTTCCCGTTGCTCCATGGCCGCGAGCATAGGGCGTGCAACCCGGTCGCAACGTCCGGTCGAGTTGACTCGCGTGCGGTTGTCGCGGCGTCGCCGCGGCCGGGAAGGGGCAGGTCCATGGAGTGTGACCCGAAATCTCCCGCCGTCGAGCTGACACCGGCCGCGGCCGCTCTGCTGCGACGGCTGCGGGCGGACCACGGCCCGTTGATGTTCCATCAGTCGGGCGGCTGCTGCGACGGCAGCGCGCCGATGTGCTATCCGGCCGGTGAGTTCCGCACCGGGAACGCCGATGTGCTGCTGGCGGACCTCGCCGTCGAGGGAATGCCCGGGAGCGTGCCCTTCTGGATGTCGCGGAGCCAGTACGAGGTGTGGTCCCACACCCGGCTGATCGTGGACGTGGTGGAGGGCCGCGGCAGCGGGTTCTCGCTGGAGGCCCCGGAGGGGGTGCGGTTCCTCATCCGCTCCCGTCTGGTGGACGGCTGAGGAACCGCACCGCCCGTCAGGCGGTGTCGCGCACCGCGACGATGCCGTTGAAGACGCCCGCGTACGCGGTGCCGTCGGGGCCGATCGTGAGGGGCGCCCAGTTGTTGTCGTAGGCGGGGCCGGTGCCGGTGAGCGTGCGCCAGCGGCGTTCGCCGGTACGGAAGTCGACGGCGGTCAGATACCAGGCGTCGATGCCGAGGACGTTGGGCTCCTTCTCGTAGAAGTAGAGCAGCCCGTTGGCCGTGGACAGCTTGGGCACGGTGGAGGGCGAGCGGACGGCGCTCTCCCACACGGTGTCGCAGCCGCTGCCGTCGGCCCGGACGTCGATACGGGTGACGCCGCCGACGACGCTGCGGCCGAGCAGCAGGGAGGTGGGGTTCTCGTAGCCGTAGTTGTTCTCGACGACGAGGCTGTCGCCCCAGCTGATCAGCGAGTTGTCGGTGGTCGACTGACCCCGGCCGAAGACCGGGACCGAGCAGACGAGGCGGCGGTCGGCGGGGATGTCCGCGCCGCGGCGGAAGACGAGGACGTTCATCCGGTCGTCCGCGTTGTCGGTGATCGCGACGTACCGCTCACCGGTGCCGAACAGGTCGGGGGTGGTGCCCGAGCCCTGGTTCACCGAGCCGGGCTTGGTGCCGGTGCCCCGGTCGTACGTCTGCCGCCACCCGATCCGCGGAGTGCCGTCCGGGCCGGCCGTGAAGCTGTAGAGGGCGTGGTCGGAGACGATGGAGACCGCGTCCCGGTCCACGGAGAACGAGTTCTGGATCTCCTCGCCGTCGAGCCGGACGGACCGGACGGCCGAGGTGTCCGGGTCGACCGTCCCGACCCGGCCGAGCCGGGTGACCCACCAGATCCGGCCCTGCCAGTCGGGCATCACGGAGGTCACCGGGTCGCAGGTACCGCTGGGGAAGAGGTTGGTCCAGGACACGCAGTCGTGCGGGACATGGCCGGTGAGGTCCCAGTCGTCCTCCACGACGAACTCCCAGCGGCCGTCGGGCCCCTGCCGGTGGGCGATGCGCAGGACGTGCTGGCGCGAGTCGGCGAGGACGACCCGGTCCTGGTCGTCCAGGTAGAAGTAGGCGCCGCCCGAGGTGTCCTTGAAGATCCTTGAGAAGTCGAGGCGGGTGATCGCCTCGACCGTGGAGGACCGCTGCGGCAGCTTGTACTCGGCGAGCGTGTCGAGGGTGCGCGGGTCGAGCAGTTTGAGAAGGAAGCCGGTGAAGGTTCCGCAGACCGTGATCAGCCGGCCGGCCGCGTCGAACGTCGCGGTGGCGCACTCCCCGCCGACCGGGGCGATCTTCTCGCTGGTCACCTCGGGGCTCCGGCCGAGCGGTCCGGCGTAGGGATGGGTGCCGCTGCCCGCCGCGTCCGCGTGCATACCGCTGCGCCCGTTGGGCGCGAGGAAGGGGTGCTGCGGGGGCGCCTGGCCGGGGACCGGCGACGCGGTGGCGGGGGCTCCCTCGTACCCCGCGACCAGGCGGTGGCCGGGGGCTCTGGGGATCTCGTCGGCCCGTGCGGGGGAGGTGGGCCCGGCCAGCGTGAGAGTGGCGACGGCGAGTGTCAGGGCCAGGGCACGGGCGAGCGCTCTGCGGTACGGCGGGGGCATCGGGCTCCTCGGTTACGGACGGGGGTCGCGCCGCCGCCCGACGTTAGGAGGAGCATCTTGAAGTGTCCATGGAGACGAGAAGGGTTTCGCGCGCCCGACACGCCGCCGCAACACCGCGCCACGCGCGGCAACGCCCGCGACACGCCGCGCCGCGCCCTATCCGCGCGGCGGAGGCTTCCGGTGCGAGCGGTTCTCCAGCATCGCCCGGCGGATGCGGGCCGCCGCGGCCCGGGCGTGCTCCGGCGTCGCGGTGTGGTCGGCGACCGAGGTGACGAAGCGGTGCAGCGGCTGACGGCAGCGGGGGCACGGGGTGTCGGTGGTGACGCGGTGGCCGTCCTCGCACTGCGGGTCGGAGCACGAGCCGGGCATCAGCAACTGTTCGGCGATGTCCTGGGCGCTCCAGCGGCGGCGGCCGTCCTCGTCCTTCTCGTTCAGGGCGTGGGCCCAGCGCAGGTTCCAGCGGCGTTCGACGCGTTCACGGAGGAGACCCGCGCTGCGGTTCGCCAGCTCCTGGTGGATCAGGTCGTGGACGGTGCTCGGGACCCGGCCGCCGAGCGCCTGGAGGAGCTGCTGCGGCAACGCCTGGAGGACATAGCCGCGCGGGTTGCTCTTGGCGTTCTCCCGCCAGCGGTCGCAGAAACAGGTTCCGTCGGGCCGTTTCGGGGCGTGACAGCGGCCGCAGAGGCCGCGGCACTCGGCGCACAGCCCACCGTCGAGCCCGTCCAGGTGGGGCGCGGGCGCCCGTCCGCAGGACTGGCAGCAGGCCGCGCACGGCCCGCAGAGCCGCTCGTTGCCCGCCTTCGTCGTCCAGACACGCGTCTGGCACCGGCAGCACAGGCCGGTGTTGCAGTACTCGTGGTGGGCGGCGCCCGAGTGCCGGCCGGAGGGCGGAAAAGACATCTGCCCATTGTGCGGGATGTCCGGGCGCGGCGTGGCACGGCCGTCGGCGCCGGCCGGGCCGACGAGGGGTTCCGCGCCGAGCCCGGGGCCGGGGGTGGGAGCGGGGCCGGAGTCAGGGGTGGAGGCCGCTGACCAGGTCGGCGGTGGCCCCGACGCCGTCGTGGATGGTCGGCGCCATGCTCGTACCGGCCAGGAAGAATCCCAGCAGGACACAGACCAGTGCATGGGAGACCTTCAGTCCGCCGTTGCGCAGGAAGATCACTGCCAGGATCAGCATGAGCAGGACCACCGAGATCGAAACGGCCATCGCCAACCTCCTCCGCCGCGCCGGATTTGCGGCATTCGGCCGCCAGTTTGGCGCAGCGGAGGGGCTGTTCGGCGCACTGGCGTGTCGGCCGAACGGGTACTTCCCGGCGGTGGGGCGTTACGGGGTCGGGGCGCCGCTCCCGCGAGCTCGGAGGAATCGTTCGAGTCCGGCCAGGTCGTCGGTGTTGAGGTGGTCGACCCCGGCGCCGAGCAGTTCGGACCAGACGGCCTCGCGTTCGGGTCCGGGCAGGTCGGGCGTGGCCCAGAAGCGGATGCGGCGGCCTTCCCGGTGGGCGGTGGCGACGAGGGTGTGGAGCCGGTCGCGCTCGGCACGGGGGAAGGGGCCGGCGCCCAGCCAGCCGAAGCTCTGGGTCCAGTTGGCGCTGACGAGCGGGGCGAACGAGGCGGGGGCCGCGGTGCCGAGGTCGTCGAGGCGGCCGTCGTAGAACGCGTACCGGGTGCGCTGCGCCTCCATGGGGACGCGGGCGGCGCGGTCGCCGGAGATGACCGGGGTGACCGCGCCGGGGTGGACGCGGCCGTGGCTGTAGCGGGTAAGGATCCGGTGGTGGCGGCGCAGTTGCCGGTCCAGTTCGCGGTAGGCGGCGACGCCGTCGGCCTTGATGTCGATGAGGAGCTGCAGCGGGGCGCGGTGGTGCGGGTGGACGCTGCCGTGCCCCGCTCGGACCAGGGCGGCGAGCGGGTCCAGGTAGAGCGAGGCGAGGGTGCGGGTGGGGTCGAGCGTGGCGGGCTCGTGGGCCACGAGCAGGTCGCCGCCGACGAGGAAGATGTCCGCCTCGACGCTGGTGAACCCGTGGGAGAGCGCGTCGTGCAGTGGCCGGGGGTGCAGGTAGTCGTTGTGCGCGTGGGCATGGCGTAACGGGCGCGGACCGCGCGGGCTG
>NZ_JAAXYC010000290.1 GCF_018619185.1 Streptomyces sp. McG3
AGATGTCTATAAGAGACAGGACCGGAGCCGACGCCGGCCGGGAGGCGGAGGGGCTCCCGCTCCAGGACGGCGCGCAGGGGCTCGGTGCCGGTCTCGTCGCTGTGCCAGACCCGGGCGAGCCGGGGTTCGGCGGCCGGTCCCCCGCCCTCGGTCTCCAGCCAGATCGCGCACCAGTCCGCCAGCCGGGGCACCAGGAGCTGGCCCGCTATGGCGGCCACCAGGTCCTCGTCGAGCTGCCCGGCGAGCAGGTCGGAGGCCTCGGCGAGGAAGGCCGGGGCGGCCCGGCTGTCCCAGACCGCGTCGTCGCGCTCGGCGCGCCTGGCCGTGGGGGCGAGGATCTCGGCGGCGCGCAGTCCGCGTCTGAGGGCCTCCCCGTCGGGCGGGGCGGTCGGGGCGCTCCAGTCGTCGACGGGGAGGCGGGCCCAGACGGTCTTCAGGCCGGTGCGGTAGGTGATGCCCCAGGAGTCGGCGAGGGTGGCGACGAGCTGGAGGCCCCGGCCGTACTCGGCGGGATCGGGCAGTTCCCCCGGACGCGTCCCGGCCGGTCCGGGGCCCGCGCCGGGCTCGTCGCCGCTCACCGGGCGGGCCGGGTGGTGGTCGGTGACCTCCAGGACGAGGGCGGCGGACGGCTCCTCGCCGCCCTCCTCCTCCAGCCTGAGCACCAGGTCGACGGTGGTCCCGGCGTGCACCACGGCGTTGGTGACCAGCTCGTTGGTGACGGTCACGGCGTCGTCGGCCAGCCGGTCGCTGAAGCCCACGGCCGCAGGCACCCCGATCCCGGTCCACTCCGCGAGCGCGGCGCGCACGAACCGGCGGGCCGCGGAGGGGGCGAGCGGTATGCCGGGCAGGCTGGTGCGGCTGGCCAGGCGCGGGCCGTGCGCGTGCCCGGCACGGGTGGTGCCGGGACGCTGCACGGTGTCCCGCTGCAAGGGAATGGGCGCCACGGTGCGGCTCCTACGGTCCGACGACACCGACAGAGTGACAGACCGGCCGCATCCATAAGCACCGAGTTACCGAAGTGAGCAGAAAATCGAGCAGATTCGAACGCAACGCTTCGGAAAAGGCACCGCGGCCGCCAGGCAAAGCCGCTGCCGGTCGTCAGCGTGGGGCCAGGAGGAGGTCCTCGTAGCGGTGGTGGTGGCGGGTGGTGGTGCGGTGGTGCAGCAGAGCGGCCGCGCGCGCGGGGTCGCCGGAGTCGATGAGTGCGCGGGCGAGGGTGTCCTGGATGATCTCCCGTTCCACGCGTACGCCTCCGATGCGTTCGGCCTTTCCGCCGAGGGCGGCGAGGAGGTCGGCCGCGGCTCGGGGGCGGCCGGCGGTGAGGTGGGCCAGGGCCCGGAGGACGGGGGCAAGAACCTCCCGGTAGTCGGTGCGGGGGTCCGCGGACGCCCGGCCGGCCAGGATCTCCAGGTCCTCGGTCGCGGCCTCCACCGCGAGGGCCAGCGCCAGATTGAAGGTGTGGAAGACCTCCGCCATGCCTCCCGGCGCGGCCAGCAGCTCCCGTACGTGATCCGGGTCGCTGCGCCCGGCCGGCTCCTGGCCGACGAGCATCAGGCGCCAGTTCGTCGCCGCCCGCATGCCCACGTCCTCACGCCGCAGCGCCGTATCGGCCCGGCGGCGGGCGTCGGCGAAGTCACCGCAGGCGATGGACTGGAGAGCGGCATGCCAGGTCAGATGGCCCAGCTGCACCGCACCGGCGTCCTCCGCCAGCCACGCGTCCAGCATCCGGGTGGACGCCGGACCCGCACCGAGTCCGTGCTGAGCATGGGCGAGGGCGTGCACGGCCACCCCTGAGCGGGGGTTGCGGCACAGCGCGTGTTCGGCGAGCCGGTGGGCTTCGCGCAACCGGCCCTGCTCCGCCCTGACCGAGGCGAGGCAACTCGTCCACGCCCAGCTGTCCGGCCCGGCGAGCGCCGCCTGCTGTTCCACCAGGGCGTCCCCGTGAGCGCTGTAGGCGGCGTCTCCAACGGCGGGGAAGGCATCGAGCATCAGCGCCGCGACCTCGTCGGCCGGCCAGCGCTCGAAGTGCGCCACCAGGTGATCGGCGGTCAGGCGGTACTGGCGGTGGGCGTGCAGGAACACCCCGTACACCAGGCTCGCCTCCCGCTCACCGGCGGACTGCGCGTCCCGATGGGCGGTCACCAGCTGCTGCTTGAGGACCGTGTCGCTCATCCGCTCGGATGTAGCGAGCGTCAACAGACCCCGCGCCAGACCACAACCGGGTTCCTCCCCCACCCATGTGCGCAGCAGGGGCAGCGCCTGCCCGCTCAGGGCCAGGAACTCCGCGACCGCCCGGTCACCGACCGGCGCGTCGGCCGCCACCGTGCCCGTTGCCTTCATCGTGCCCGCCGGCGTCACCGTCGCGAGCCCTCCGCCACCGGTCCTTCGGCGGAGGGCATCAGTACGCGGCCCTGAACAGAGCGGTGCAGATGATGCCGCTGTTGCCGCAGTGATTGCGCGTCAGACTCAGGGGCAGTCCGGCGTGGTTGCCGCTGCCCAGGCCGCTCCCGGCGGTCGTGGCGCCCTCGGCGCGCGCACCGCCCTGGTTGGCGCAGGTGTTCCCGAACGCCGCGTTCCCGACGCCGACGACGTTCGCCTCAGCGGTTCCGGCAGGAAGCAGGGCCGCCCCGGCGACCGCCCCCAGCACCATGACCCGCGCACCGGCACTCCGCGTTTCCCTGCTCATGGTCGACTCCTGTGTTCGGGCCGGACTCCGCCCGGCCTGGCATATGCACCCGTCCCTTGATCAACGAACGGAACCGGCCCCCGACACGACCCACGTCAACCGGGCGCCCGGCCGACGGGCCGGGCCGCGTACGGCGCTCCGCGACAACGAGGGGGGATCAGGAACAACGAGGCGGAATCAGGCCGTGCGGAACGGATTCACGATGCGTCGGCAGCGGTGCCGCCGGAGGAGGGAGCCGTCCTCCTTCTGCGGTACACCACCACCCCGCACCCCGCGAGCAGGAGCACCGCCACGGCGGACACCCCGAAGGCCGTCCGCTCGGCGAAGAGCCTTCCCAGGACCTCCAGCACGCCGAGCCCCGCGGTCGCGTAGATCAGCGCCCAGGCCGCTCCGCCCACGAACAGCGCGGGAAGGTAGCGCGGCAACGGCATGCGCATGGTGCCCGCGAGGAAGTTGACGGCGGTCTGGAACCCGACCGTCAGGAACGAGACGGCCACCACCGGCGCGCCCCACCGCTGGATGGCGCGCTCGGCGCGCCGGAACTTCGCCGAAGAGGTCAGCCCCGCGAACCTGCCGCGCCGGGCGCCGGCTCCTGCGAGCCACCCGACGGCGAACGTCCCTCCGGCGCGGAGCAGGACGATGACGTACAGGGCCCCGGCCGCGAGCGCGATCCTGTCCACAGTGCCCCACCTCGCGTGCGGGCGCGAAGCCCGCGATCTCCGTCATCCGTGTGAGCGGTCCCGCCTCACCGGGCGCACGACGCACGCGCGTCCGGTCGCCGTCCCTCACCTGCGCCCTGGCCGTGTCCGTCCGGTCCGCCGGGTCTTCACCCGCGACGCCGGAACCCGGGCCAGAACACCCCGGTCCCCCACCAAGGAAGGCCAGCCTAACCGAACGCACACCCGGTGGACGCGGGGCGGTGGGCGCGACCCGTCGGGTGAAATACTTACCACTCGGTCGGGATTTCTCGCCAGCAGGAGTGTACGTTCGTACGCTCCGGGGTTAGGGTCCTCCGCATGACCGTCGACATCGAGGCACGTCCTCTCCGCGCCGGGCGGAACGCGCGGACCGCCGTAGCCGTTCTGTTCTTCACCAACGGGGCCCTGTTCGCCAACCTGCTGCCGAGGTATCCGCAGATCAAGGAGGATCTGGCGATCGGCAACGGTGCCTACGGACTGGCCGTCGCCGCGTTCCCGGCGGGCGCCATCGCGGCCGGCCTCGCGGCAGGGGTGCTCATCCGCCGCGTGGGCTCGGCGCAGGTCGCGGTCGTCGGCACCCTGCTGACGGCGATGGGGATCCTGGCCGCCGGCCTCGCCCCGTCGCCTGCTCTGTTCGCGGGCGCCCTGTTCCTGGCCGGAGCCATGGACGCACTGACGGATGTCGCGCAGAACGCGCACGGTCTGCGGGTGCAGCGGCTCTACGGACGCTCCATCCTGAACTCGTTCCACGCGATCTGGTCCATCGGCGCCGTCACCGGAGGGCTGATGGCCGCCGGAGCGATGTCGCTGGGCCTCTCGCTCGGCGTCCACCTCACGATCTCGGCGATCGTCCTCGTTCTCGCCGCCGTGACCGCATGGCGCTTCTGCCTGCCGGGCCCGGACAACGAACCGGAGGAGACCGGACCGGAACGGCGGAGCGCCGAGGGAGCGGCCGGCGCCTCGCGCGTCGGATACGTACTGGCGGCGCTCGTTCTGATCGCCACGGCCGGCACGCTCGTCGAGGACGCGGGGAACTCCTGGGCCGCCCTCTACCTGACGGACTCCCTGCACACCTCCGCGGCGCTCGCCGCCTGGGGCTTCATCGCCCTGGTGGGAGCCCAGTTCATCGGGCGCATCATCGGGGACCGCCTCGTCGACCGTTTCGGTCAGCGTGCCGTGGCCCGGACCGGCGGCCTGATCACCGCGGTCGGCATGGGACTCGCCCTGGCGGTGCCGACGCTGCCCGGAACCATCCTGGGCTTCGCCCTGGCCGGATTCGGGGTGGCGACGCTGGTGCCCGCGGCGATGCACGAAGCCGACGCCCTGCCCGGCCTCAAACCCGGATCGGGTCTGACGATCGTCTCCTGGCTCATGCGCCTGGGCTTCCTGCTGTCCCCGCCGGTCGTCGGTTACGTCGCCGACGCGACCAGCCTGCGCACCGGCCTGCTGGTGATCCCCTGCGCCGGGCTGCTCGTGGTGGTGCTCGCCAGGGTCCTGCGAGGCCGGCGCGACTGAAGCCGGCGCGACGGAAGTCGACCACCGCGGCGAACGAACGGCGCGGCGCGCACGCCGGCCTGCGCGCCGCCCCGTTCCGGCCGGCCGGGCGGGCGGGCCGACCGGAACGGGGCGGCCGGACACCTGGGTGTCCGGCCGCCCCGCCGGTGCCCGTCCGGGGCCGAGCCCCCGGACGGCCGCCATGAGAGGCCCACGCCTCGCGCCGGCCGCGTGGCTCAGGCCTCGCGCGAGCCCGCGTACATCTCGTCGATGAGCCCCCGGTACTCCCGCTCGACGACCGGCCGCTTCAGCTTGAGACTGGGCGTCAGCTCGCCGTGCTCGACGTCCAGGTCGCGCGGCAGGAGGCGGAACTTCTTGATGGTCTGCCAGCGCTGGAGGCCCTCGTTGAGGCGCTTGACGTACCCGTCGATCAGTTCGACGGTCTGCGGGGCGGCGACGACCTCCGCGTACGACTTGCCCTCCAGACCGTTCTCGGCGGCCCAGCCGAGGAGGGTGGGGCCGTCGAGCGCGATGAGCGCGGTGCAGAAGTTACGGTCCGCGCCGTGCACCAGGATGTTGGAGACGAACGGGCAGACCGCCTTGAACTGGCCCTCGACCTCCGCCGGGGCGACGTACTTGCCGCCGGACGTCTTGATCAGGTCCTTCTTGCGGTCGGTGATGCGCAGGTAGCCGTCGACCGACAGTTCGCCGATGTCCCCGGTGTGGATCCAGCCGTCCGACTCCAGGACCTCTTCGGTCTTGTCGGGCAGGTTGTGGTAGCCCTCCATGACGCCGGGGCCGCGCAGCAGGATCTCGCCGTCGTCGGCGATGCGCACCTCGGTGCCGGGGAGCGGCTTGCCGACGGTGCCGGTGCGGTAGGCCTCGCCCGGGTTGACGAAGGAGGCGGCGCTGGTCTCGGTGAGGCCGTAGCCCTCCAGGATGTGGACGCCGGCGCCCGCGAAGAAGTAGCCGATGTCCGGGGCGAGGGCGGCGGAACCGGAGACGCAGGCGCGCAGCCGGCCGCCGAAGGCCTCACGGATCTTGGAGAAGACGAGGGCGTCGGCGACCTTGTGCTTGGCGCCGAGCGCGAAGGGAACGGACGCCTTGCCGGTGCGGCGGAAGTTGTCCTGCGAGACCTTGGCGTACTCGCGGGCGACTCCGGCGGCCCACTGGAAGATCTTGTACTTGGCTCCGCCGCCCGCGCGGGCCTTGGAGGCGACCCCGTTGTAGACCTTCTCGAAGATCCGGGGCACAGCGGCCATGTAGGTCGGCTGGACGACCGGCAGGTTCTCGATGATCTTGTCGATACGGCCGTCGACGGCGGTGACGTGACCGACCTCGATCTGCCCGGAGGTGAGGACCTTGCCGAAGACGTGGGCCAGCGGCAGCCAGAGGTACTGCACGTCGTCGGCGTTGATCAGCCCGGTCGAGACGGTGGCCTTGGCCATGTACGACCAGTTGTCGTGCGGCAGCCGTACGCCCTTGGGGCGGCCGGTGGTGCCCGAGGTGTAAATGAGGGTGGCGAGCTGGTCGGCGGTGATCGCGGCGACCCGCTCGGTGACCGCGTCCGGGGTCTTGGCGAGCAGCTCGGCGCCCTGGGCCTCCAGCTCGGCGAGGGTGATGATCCAGCCCTCGGGGTCGTCGTCGGCGGGCTCGACGCCGGCCGGGTCGATGACCACGACATGAGCGAGGTTCGGCAGGTCCGTGCGGGTCTCCCGGGCCTTGGCCAGCTGCTCGGCGTTCTCCGCGATAAGGATCCGGCTCTCGGAGTCGGCCAGGATGAAGGCGGACTCCTCGGCGTTCGTGGACGGGTAGATGGTGGTCGTCGCGGCGCCCGCGCACATCACCCCGAGGTCGATGAGGATCCATTCCACCCGGGTGGCCGAGGAGAGGGCGACCCGCTCCTCCGGCCGCACACCGAGGGCGATCAGCCCGGCGGCGATCGCGTAGACCCGCTCCGAGGCCTGGCCCCAGCTCAGCGACTTCCAGTCGTCGGGCCCCGTGCCCGAGGCCGACGGCACCGGATAGCGGTACGCCTCCCCGTCCGGGGTCGCCGCCACGCGGTCGATGAAGAGGGCCGCCACGGAGGGCGGCCGGTTATCGATCAAGGTCTGTGTGTCGCTCACGACGTCCTCCGGGCCTGCGGCATTGCTACGACCGGCTTCTTTGATACGGCGACTGGCTGCTGTGGTCCTACTGCCTACCGCCTACTGCTCTCGTGCTGCTGCGCGCCCTGCTTGTCCGGGCTTGTTTAACTGACCAGTAACCATCGAGTCGTGATCAGAGTAGAGCGCGCGTGTCCGCCACGTAAGAGGCAACGGACCGCAGCTTTCATAACGAAAGGGCCCCCACGCCGGTACTGCCGCGTGGGGGCCCTGGAGAGTGGATGGGGAGCGGACTACTTCTTGCCCTTGCTCTCACCCGCGGACTCGTCGGTCGACAGGACGGAGATGAAGGCGTCCTGCGGAACCTCCACGTTGCCGACCATCTTCATCCGCTTCTTGCCCTCCTTCTGCTTCTCCAGCAGCTTCCGCTTACGGGAGATGTCACCGCCGTAGCACTTGGCGAGGACGTCCTTGCGGATGGCGCGGACGGTCTCCCGGGCGATAACCCGGGCGCCGATGGCCGCCTGGATCGGCACCTCGAAGTTCTGCCGGGGGATGAGCTTCTGCAGCTTGGCGACGAGCCGTACGCCGTACGCGTACGCCTTGTCCTTGTGGGTGACCGCGGAGAACGCGTCCACCTTGTCGCCGTGCAGCAGGATGTCGACCTTGACGAGCTGGGCCGACTGCTCGCCGGTGGGCTCGTAGTCGAGGGAGGCGTAACCCCGGGTCTTGGACTTCAGCTGGTCGAAGAAGTCGAAGACGATCTCCGCGAGCGGCAGGGTGTAGCGGATCTCGACCCGGTCCTCGGAGAGGTAGTCCATGCCGAGCAGGGTGCCGCGCCGGTTCTGGCACAGCTCCATGATCGCGCCGATGAACTCGCTCGGGGCCAGCACCGTGGCGCGGACGACCGGCTCGTGCACCTTGTCGATCTTGCCCTCGGGGAACTCGCTCGGGTTGGTGACGACGTGCTCGGTGCCGTCCTCCATCTCGACGCGGTAGACCACGTTGGGGGCGGTGGCGATCAGGTCGAGGCCGAACTCGCGCTCCAGCCGCTCACGGACCACGTCCAGGTGGAGCAGGCCGAGGAAGCCGACGCGGAAGCCGAAGCCGAGCGCGGCGGAGGTCTCCGGCTCGTAGACCAGGGCGGCGTCGTTGAGCTGGAGCTTGTCCAGCGCCTCGCGCAGGTCCGGGTAGTCCGAGCCGTCCAGCGGATACAGCCCGGAGAACACCATCGGCTTGGGCTCCTTGTAGCCGCCCAGCGCCTCGGTCGCCCCGTTGTGCAGCGAGGTGATGGTGTCACCCACCTTGGACTGCCGCACGTCCTTCACGCCGGTGATGATGTAGCCGACCTCGCCCACGCCGATGCCGTCGGCCGGGGTCATCTCCGGGGAAGACACCCCGATCTCCAGCAGCTCGTGGGTGGCCCCGGTCGACATCATCCGGATGCGCTCGCGCTTGTTGAGCTGACCGTCGATGACACGGACGTAGGTGACGACACCGCGGTACGCGTCGTAGACCGAGTCGAAGATCATCGCGCGGGCGGCGGCGTCCGCGACGCCGACCGGGGCCGGCACGTCCCGCACGACCCGGTCGAGCAGCGCGTCCACGCCGACGCCGGTCTTGGCGGAGACCTTGAGCACGTCCTCGGGCTGGCAGCCGATGAGGTTGGCCAGCTCCTCGGAGAACTTCTCCGGCTGCGCGGCCGGAAGGTCGATCTTGTTGAGCACCGGGACGATGGTGAGGTCGTTCTCCATCGCGAGATAGAGGTTGGCCAGCGTCTGGGCCTCGATCCCCTGCGCGGCGTCGACCAGCAGGACCGTGCCCTCGCAGGCCGCGAGCGAACGGGAGACCTCGTAGGTGAAGTCCACGTGGCCCGGGGTGTCGATCATGTTGAGGATGTGGGTGGTGCCCGTGTCCTCACCCGTGGTGGGCGCCCAGGGCAGCCGGACCGCCTGGGACTTGATGGTGATGCCGCGCTCGCGCTCGATGTCCATCCGGTCGAGGTACTGAGCACGCATCTGCCGCTGGTCGACCACTCCGGTCAGCTGAAGCATCCGGTCGGCGAGGGTCGACTTGCCGTGGTCGATGTGCGCGATGATGCAGAAATTGCGGATCAGCGCCGGGTCGGTACGGCTCGGCTCGGGCACGTTGGAAGGAGTCGCGGGCACGCAGGGTCCTGATTCTTGAGACGCCGAACGCCGTGTCTCGGGTCGATGTCGGGTCGGTCGGATCGATACGTAGGCTCCATCGTCCCACGCCTGCGGGACAGCGACCGGTTTGGGCCGGTCGGAGGGTGACTGCTACCGTGGACAGCTGTGCCTCGTGGCTCTCACAAGCGGCGTGGCTCACCTAGAAGATCCAACGAACCTGAAAAGGCTCTTTCGTGGCGAACATCAAGTCCCAGATCAAGCGGAACAAGACCAACGAGAAGGCGCGCCTGCGCAACAAGGCCGTCAAGTCGTCGCTCAAGACCGCGATCCGCAAGGCCCGCGAGGCCGCCGTTGCCGGTGACGTCGAGAAGGCCACCACGGCCGTCCGCGACGCTTCCCGTCAGCTCGACAAGGCTGTCTCGAAGGGTGTCATCCACAAGAACGCCGCCGCCAACAAGAAGTCGGCGCTGGCGTCCAAGGTTGCCGCCCTGCAGGCCTGAGCTTCTTCCCGAAGCTCACTGATGTGACCGCCGGAACGGACCAGACGGGCCCTCTCTCCCGCCCCTGACCGGCACCCCGCGCCGCACACCGAACCTGCGTTCGCCACGCGGGTGCGGCGCACCCAGAGTGTTACCCGGAAGCCCCGGGCACTGATCTCCCCAGATCAGCGCTCCGGGGCTTCCGCGCGTGCGGTCACACCCGCCCAGCGCCGCCGGGGCAAATCCGAGCCCGGTGCGCCCCCGCCCGGCCCGCCCGGGGGCGCACCTGGCTCGGTCCGGGGCAATCCCAGCCCGTCCGGCGCTTGAGGACGGAACCGGCGATCGGCACAAGAAGACGCACGCTCCCAGCCCGATGCCGAGGCAATCCCAGCCAGTCCGGCGCTTGAGGACAGAACCGGCGATCGCACAAGAACAGGCACGCTCCCAGCACATCCGGCGCTTGAGGACAGAACCGGTCACCACAGGCCCCGCGCCCGGCGGGGAGCCGGAAACCCCTAGCGCCCCGCCCTCGCGGCCCGGGCGACCACGACGACGGCCTTCTCCAGGGCGTACTC
>NZ_JAAXYC010000291.1 GCF_018619185.1 Streptomyces sp. McG3
GGCTGTGGCGGCGGGGGGCTGGGGGCTGAGCCTGCTGCCGGTCCATGTCGCGTCGGTCGTGCCGGTGAGGCCGTCGGGGCGGTCGGTTCTGCTCGGACCGTCGGGCTCGCTGGGTTCGTCGGCGCGGCGGTGGTCTACCAGGGCATGGCGACGCCGCCGTTCGGCCGGAGAATCTGACCGGTCATGAAGGCCGAGGCGTCCGAGGCCAGGTGCAGCACGG
Source organism: Streptomyces sp. McG3 (assembly GCF_018619185.1). Lineage (GTDB taxonomy): Bacteria > Actinomycetota > Actinomycetes > Streptomycetales > Streptomycetaceae > Streptomyces. The sequence continues at coordinate 221 of NZ_JAAXYC010000291.1, forward strand.
TATGGGCGACGTCCTCCGGTTCGCCGACCCGGCCCAGCGGGGAGATCCGGGCCATCGTCGCCTCGGCCCGGTGCTGACCCGAGGCATCGTGCCGGTCGGTCATGGGCGTACGGATCCAGCCGGGCGCGACGGCGTTCACCCGTATGGCGTGAGGCCCCAGCTCCGTGGCGAGCGTCTTGGTGAGCTGCACCACGGCGGCCTTCGCGGCGCCGTAGCAGAGCAGGCCCGCGCTCGCCGAGTCCACCGCGCCGGACGCCATCGTGATCAGCGAGCCGGGGGCGGAGCGGGCCGTCATGGAGCGGGCCACTTCCTGGCAGGCGTACAGCACTCCCTTGAAATTGACGGCCAGCACGCGGTCCAGGTCCTCGTCCGCCGTATCCAGCACGCTGCTGGTGTGCATGATCCCGGCCGAGGCGACGAGGACGTCGAGATCCCCGGCCGCGCCGACGGCCGCACGGACCTGGTCGCGGTCGGTGACGTCGAGAGGGTGGGTCCGGGCGCTGCCGCCCGCGTCGGCGATCAGGTCGTACGTCCGGCGCAGGCCCGTCTCGTCGCGGTCCGCGCAGTGCACCGTCGCCCCGGCCTCCGCGAGCAGCAGGGCGCTCGCCCGCCCGATGCCGCTCGCCGCGCCGGTGATGAACGCGGCGCGGCCCGTGAGGTCGTACGCGGAGAGAGGCATGACGGGACCGTACGACCATATCTGACGGTGCGTCAACTAGGGGGTCGGTCCTGATTGGCAACCGGGACACCAGTAGGTGGGGCGGTCGTCCTGGTCGGCGAGACGGATCGGGGTTCCGCAGCGCAGACAGGGACGACGGGCCCGCCCACGCACCCGGTCGCCGGTTGGCGTGCAGGAGCCGCTCGGCCAGGGTGACGAGCCGGGGGAGTACGCCGTCGGGGAGCGCGCCCACGGGAAGCCAGGGCGTGACGCGGGCCAGGAAGCACAGCTCGCACTTGTAGACATTGCCGATGCCCGCCAGATTGCGCTGGTCCAGGAGCGCCTCGCCGAGGGGGCGCTCCGGTGCGGCGTGCAGCCGGTCCAGGGCCAGGCCGGGATCCCAGTCGGGGCCCAGCAGATCAGGGCCCAGATGGCCCACGACCCGGTCCTCCTCGCTGGTGCGCAGCAGCTCCAGCACCGGGAGCCGGTAGCCGACCGCAGTGTGCTCCGCGTTCCCGAGGATCGCGCGGATCTGGTGCCCCGGGCCGCCCCGCCAGCGTTCGTCCGGGGCGTACACCCGCCAGGCGCCGTCCATCCGGAGATGGCTGTGCAGGGTCAGGCCGCCCTCGACGCGGGTCAGCAGGTGCTTGCCGCGGGCGGTGACGTCCAGGACGGTCCGGCCGGAGAGGTCGGCGGTGGCGAAACGGGGGACGCGCAGGTCCGACCGGGTCAGCACGTGCCCGGCCAGCGCCTCGTGGAGCCGGGCGGCGGTCTGGAGGACGGTGTCTCCTTCGGGCATGCCTCCATGATGGGCCGGGCCGGGGCGTTCGTGCGATGGCGGCCCGCCGTCGGGTCGGGTGGCGTCCGGCCGGGGGCGGTGGCGTCGGCCGGACGGGGCAGGTCGCCGTCCACCGACGTGCCGCGCGTCAAGTGCCGTCCGCCGAGGTGTCGCACGCCGAGGTGTCGCACGCCGAGGTGTCGGGCCCGGGACGGGCGGGGCGGCATCTCGGATCAGCGGTGGCTCGGGTCAGGCGCGCAGGCGCAGGCCTCTCGGAGTGGCGAGGAACCCGGCGGACTCCAGCGTCCGGCCCAGCGGCGAGGTGAGGGAGGAGACCCCGTTCGTCCGCTCCACCGTCACCGTGCCCAGGGCGCCGGCGCGGGCCGAGGCGGCCAGGGCCTCGGCCGCCGCCCGCAGGGCCGGGGCCTCGGGGTCGGACGGCCAGGCCAGGAGGGTCTTCCCGCCCCGCTCCATGTAGAGCGTCAGCTCGCCGTCGACGAGGACCACCAGCGCCCCTGCCTTGCGGCCCGGCTTGTGTCCGGCGCCGTCAGGAGACTCGGGCCACGGCAGGGCCGCGCCGTACGCGTTGGCCGGGTCGGCCGCGGCCAGCACCAGAGCCTGGGGTGCGGAGTCCGGATCCCGACGGTCGCGGGCCGTGGAGGCCGCCCGCAGGCGGTCCACCGCGCCGTCCATCGCGAACTGGGCGGCCCCGAGCCCCTCGACCACATAGCCGCGTCGCGCCTGCCCGTTGTCCTCGAAGGCGGCCAGGACGCGGTACGTCGCGGAGAAGCCGCCCTCCACCCCTTCGGCCTGCACCGCGCCGCGGGTCACCACGCCGTGCCGGTCGAGGAGGGTCCGGGCCAGGGCGTGGGCGCGGTGGGTCGGTTCCGGTTCGGCCGGGGGCAGCAGGGACCAGCGGCCCGATACGGTCGGCGGGCCGGTCCGGGACGCGGGGCGGGCGGCTGCGGTGAGCGAGCCGTAGCGCCCGCGCGGGACGCTTCGCCGGGAGCGGTGGGCCGTGGAGCCCGCCGTCCGCCCCGAGCCCAGGAGCGAGCGCAGCGGGGCCAGGGTGTCGTTGGTGAGCCGCCCGGACCAGGACAGGTCCCACAGGGCGTCGGCCAGCTGCTGGTCCGTGCAGTCCGGGTGGGTGGTGGCTCGGACCTGGTCGGCGATCTGCCGGAAGAAGAGGCCGTACCCACCGGAGAGCGTGGTGAGCACGGACTCGTGGAGCGCCGACAGCTCCAGCGGGTGCGGGGGAGGCAGGAGGAGCGGCGCGCTGTCGGCGAGGTAGAGGGAGACCCAGCCGTCCTTGCCGGGCAGCGCCCCCGCGCCCGCCCAGACAACCTCGCCCGTGGTCGTCAGCTCGTCGAGCATCGCCGGGGCGTAGCCCATGACCCGGCTCGGCAGGATCAGCTTCTCCAGCGCCGACGCGGGGACGGGAGCGCCCTGAAGCTGCTCGACGGCACGGGCCAGCCCGTCGATGCCCCGCAGACCGTTGGAGCCGAAGTGCTGCCATTGAGGGAGGAAGGAGGCGAGGGCCGCGGGCGGCACCGGCTCCAGCTCCTGGCGGAGCGCCGCCAGCGAACGGCGGCGGAGCCGGCGCAGCACCGTGGCATCGCACCATTCCTGACCGATGCCCGCCGGGTGGAATTCGCCCTGGACGGTCCTGCCGGAGGCCGACAGCCGTTGCAGCGCCCCGTCGGTGACGGCGGTGCCCAGACCGAAGCGCTCGGCGGCCCTGGCGGCGGTGAACGGGCCGTGCGTCCTGGCGAAGCGGGCGAGGAGGTCGCCGAGGGGATCCTTCACCGGCTCGGTGAACGCCTCGGGCACGCCGACCGGGAGCGCGGTGCCCAGGGCGTCGCGGAGCCGGCCCGCGTCCTCGATCGCCGCCCAGTGATCGGCCCCGGCGATCCGGACCTGGATCGCCCGGCGGGCCGACGCCAGCTCCGGTGCCCAGGACGGCTCGGCGCCCCGCTCGGCGAGCTCGGCGCCGGTGAGCGGACCGAGGACGCGCAGCAGGTCGGCGAACCCCTCGACGTCCTTGATCCGCCGGTCCTCGGTGAGCCATTGCAGCTCCCGCTCCAGCTCGGTGAGGACCTCGGGGTCGAGCAGTTCGCGCAGCTCCGCCCGGCCCAGCAGCTCGGCGAGGAGGTGGGAGTCCAGGGAGAGGGCGGCGGCGCGCCGTTCGGCGAGGGGTGAGTCGCCCTCGTACAGGAACTGCGCCACGTATCCGAAGAGGAGCGAGCGGGCGAACGGCGAGGGCTCCTGCGTGGTCACCTCGACCAGCCGGACCCGGCGCGCCTCCAGGTCGCCCATCAGTTCCGTGAGCCCGGGGACGTCGAACACGTCCTGGAGGCATTCGCGGACGGCCTCCAGAACGATCGGGAACGAGCCGAACTCCGAGGCGACCTGGAGCAGCTGGGAGGCCCGTTGGCGCTGCTGCCAGAGAGGAGTGCGCTTGCCGGGGGAGCGCCGGGGCAGCAGCAGGGCGCGCGCGGCGCACTCCCGGAACCGGGCGGCGAACAGGGCCGATCCGCCCACCTGGTCGGTGACGATCTGCTGGACCTCGCCCTGGTCGAAGACGACGTCGGCGGCCGCCACCGGGGGCTGGTCGCTGTCGTACGCCACAGCTCCCGGCGCGGGTCCGCCGTTCCCGTTGTCCGGGGGCTCCGGGGCGTCGAAATCGAGCAGGTCCAGGCCCATCATGTCCGCGTCGGGCAGCCGCAGAACGATCCCGTCGTCGGCGTGCATCACCTGGGCGTCCATCCCGTAGCGCTCACCGAGGCGGGCGGAGAGCGCGAGCGCCCAGGGGGCGTGCACCTGGGCGCCGAAGGGGGAGTGCACGACGACCCGCCAGTCGCCCAGCTCGTCCCGGAACCGCTCGACCAGGATCGTCCGGTCGTCCGGGACGTGGCCGCAGGCCCGGCGCTGCTCGTCCAGATAGGCCAGGATGTTGTCCGCCGCCCAGTCGTCGAGCCCGGCGGCCAGCAGGCGCAGCCGGGCGTCCTCCTGGGACAGTCCGCCGATCTCCCGGAGGAACGCTCCCAGGGCCCGCCCGAGCTCCAGGGGACGGCCCAGCTGGTCCCCCTTCCAGAACGGCAGCCGGCCCGGAACGCCCGGGGCGGGCGAGACGAGGACCCGGTCCCGGGTGATGTCCTCGATCCGCCAGGACGTGGTGCCCAGGGTGAAGACGTCGCCCACACGGGACTCGTAGACCATCTCCTCGTCGAGCTCGCCGACCCGGCCGCCGCCCTTCTTCGGGTCGGCCCCGGCGAGGAAGACTCCGAAGAGCCCCCGGTCGGGAATGGTGCCGCCCGAGGTGACGGCCAGCCGCTGCGCCCCGGGGCGGCCCGTGACCGTGCCCCCGACGCGGTCCCACACGACCCGGGGGCGCAGCTCCGCGAAGGCGTCGGAGGGATAGCGTCCGGCGAGCATGTCCAGCACGGCGGTGAACGCCGACTCGGGGAGCGAGGCGAACGGGGCCGCCCGGCGGACCAGGGCCAGCAGGTCGTCCGCCTGCCAGCTGTCCAGCGCCACCATGGCGACCAACTGCTGGGCGAGGACGTCCAGCGGATTGGACGGGATGCGCAGCGCCTCGATCGCCCCTGTCCGCATCCGCTCGGTGACGACGGCGGCCTGCACCAGATCGCCGCGGTACTTCGGGAAGACCACCCCGGTGGAGACCGCTCCCACCTGGTGCCCGGCCCGGCCCACCCGCTGGAGGCCGGAGGCGACGGAGGGCGGGGACTCCACCTGGATCACCAGGTCGACCGCGCCCATGTCGATGCCCAGCTCCAGGCTGGAGGTGGCCACCACGGCGGGCAGCCGGCCCGCCTTGAGGTCCTCCTCGACCTGGGCCCGCTGCTCCTTGGAGACCGAGCCGTGGTGGGCGCGGGCCAGCAGGGCGGGAGCGCCCCTGCCCGCACCGGACTGGGCCATGATCTCGGCGGGGGCGTGCGCCTCCGGGAGGACGGGGGCCGGGTCGTCGGGGTCGAACGCGGTGCCGGTGGCCCGCTCGTACGCGATCTCGTTCAGTCGGTTGCACAGCCGCTCCGCCAGCCGCCGGGAGTTGGCGAAGACGATGGTGGAGCGGTGCGACTGCACGAGATCGGCGATGCGCTCCTCGACATGCGGCCAGATCGAGGGCTTGTCCGCCTGGCCGGAGTCACCGTCCGTGGCGGGGGAGCCGCCCAGCTCGCCCAGATCCTCGACCGGGACCACGACCGAGAGGTCGAACTCCTTGGTGGACCGGGGTTGGACGATCTCCACCTTGCGCTGCGGCGACAGGAAGCGGGCCACCTCGTCGACCGGCCTGACCGTCGCGGACAGGCCGATGCGCCGGGCGGGACGCGGCAGCAGCTCGTCGAGACGCTCCAGGGACAGGGCGAGATGGGCGCCGCGCTTCGTGCCGGCGACCGCGTGCACCTCGTCGAGGATCACCGTCTCGACGCCGGCCAGCGCGTCCCGGGCGGAGGACGTCAGCATCAGGAACAGCGACTCGGGCGTGGTGATCAGGATGTCCGGCGGCCTGGTCACCAGGGAGCGCCGCTCGGCGGGCGGGGTGTCTCCGGAGCGGATGCCGACCCGCACCTCCGGCTCCGGCAGGCCCAGGCGCACCGACTCCTGGCGGATGCCGGTCAGCGGCGAGCGGAGATTGCGCTCGACGTCGACCGCGAGGGCCTTGAGCGGGGACACGTACAGCACCCGGCAGCGCTTCTTCGCATCGGCGGGCGGCGGCTCGGCCGCCAGCCGGTCCAGCGAGGCGAGGAACGCGGCCAGTGTCTTACCGGAACCGGTCGGCGCGACGACCAGGACATCGCTGCCCTCGCCGATGGCCCGCCAGGCGCCCTCCTGCGCCGCGGTGGGTGCGCTGAAAGCCCCGGCGAACCAACTGCGGGTCGCGGGTGAGAACGCGTCGAGCGCGGATCCGGTCATGCTCACCATCGTGCACCCCGGCACTGACAACGGGCCGGTGACACCGCCCGCGGCAGCCCGCTCAGCCGGTGGCGCACGACCGGGACCTGCGAGAATGGCCGCATGACGGGAGCGGACGGCACGGAGGAATGGGCACGGCACTGGCAGTACGCCGCGCTGCCCGACCTCGATCTGCTGCGTGCCCGGTATGTCCGCCACACCTTTCCCCGGCACAGCCACGAGGGCTATGTCTTCGGCGCCGTCACCGGCGGGGTGGAGGACGTGGGGCTGCCGGGCGGCACGGTCCACGCGGTCCCCGGAACCGTCGTCATGATCAACCCGGAGGTCCCGCACACCGCCCGCTCCGGGGCGCCCGAAGGCTGGGCGTACGCCACGCTCTACCCGTCGGCCCAGGTCGTCAACGACATCGCGGCCGAGGTGACGTCCCTGCGCGGCACGGTCGGCTTCGCCGAGACCCGGGTGACCGACCCCCACGCCTCCCGGCTGATCACCGAGGTGCACCGGGCGGCGGAGGAGGGCAACGCGCTGGCGGCCGACAGCCTGCTGCGGGTCCTGGTCACCCGGCTCCTCAGCCGGCACGGCAGCCCGTTGCCCGGACTGGCCACGCACGCCGGGGGTGCGCGGAACGCCGTGCGCGCCCGGGCCGCGCTGGAGGAGCGCATGGCCGCCCCGCCCACCCTGGAGGCGCTCGCCGCCGAGCTGGGCACCGGCCCGTTCGCGCTGCTGAGAGCGTTCAAGAAGGAGTACGGGATGCCGCCCCACACGTGGCTCACCGACGCCCGGGTGCGCAGGGCCCGCCGCATGCTCGACGCCGGTGTCGCTCCCGCCGAGGCCGCGACCGCCGTCGGCTTCACGGATCAGCCGCACCTCAATCGCCACTTCACCCGGATCGTGGGTGTGCCGCCCGGCGCCTACCAGCGTGAGCGCGGAGTGCTGCGGCCCGGACGGTGAGGGCGCAAGAACGTACCGGTGATGACGCGGAACATGTCAGCGGGAGTACAGCTCGCGACTGTTCCTGCGCGGAAAGTGCCGACCGGTGTGCAAGAACGTACAAGACCCGGCCCCGGTGATCCCCGTAGCGTTCCGGGCGTGGCAGAACAGACAGCACCCCCAGGGAGCACCGGTGCACCCGGTGCCATATCGCCCGGTCCGCCCGGCCGGCGGGCCGAGGCCCTTCCGGACAAGCCGGACGCGGCCGTCGTCCGCGACGCGCTCGGCGTCGGCATCGCCGTCGGGCTCTCCGGCTTCGCCTTCGGCGTCACCTCCGCGGGCTCCGGCCTCAGCCTGCTCCAGACCTGCGTCCTGAGTCTTCTCGTCTTCACGGGCGCCTCGCAGTTCGCCCTGGTCGGCGCGCTGGCCGCGGGCGGCAACCCCTACACCGCGGCGGCCGGGGCGTTCTTCCTGGGCGTCCGGAACGCGTTCTACGGCCTGCGGCTCTCGCAACTGCTCGCGCTTCCCCGCGCGGTACGGCCCTTCGCCGCCCACTGGGTCATCGACGAGACGACCGCGGTCACCCTGCCCCAGCCCACCCGGCGGGCCGCGCGCATCGGCTTCACGGTCACCGGACTCACCCTGTACGTGCTGTGGAACCTCACCACCCTGGTGGGCGCCCTGGGCGCCGAGGCGCTGGGCGACACCGACGCGTGGGGCCTGGACGCGGCGAGTCCCGCGGTGTTCCTCGCGCTGCTCGCGCCGATGCTCAAGAGCACCATCGAACGCGTCACGGCGGGGCTGGCCGTCCTGCTGGCGCTGACGCTGCTGCCCGTTCTGCCGGCGGGCGTGCCCGTTCTGCTGTCGGCGCTCGCGGCACCCGTCGTCCTCTTCCTCATGGGGCGGACGAAACGGGGACCGAACCCCGAGGACGGCGTGGCGACCCGACAGGATAGGACGGCACAGCAGGAGCAGGAGGAGCGGCACCCATGAACGTCTGGATCGCCATCGGACTGACCGTGGCGGGCTGCTACCTCGCCAAGCTCGTGGGCCTGCTGGTGCCCGCGGGTGTGCTGGAGCGGCCGCTGGTCCAGCGGATGGCCGCCCTGCTGCCCGTGGCGCTGCTGGCGGCTCTCACCGCACAGCAGACCTTCGGCGACGGGCAGCAGCTCGTCCTCGACGCCCGCGCCGCCGGTCTCGGGGCAGCGGCACTCGCCCTGGTCCTCCGCGCTCCCTTCCTGGTCGTCGTCGGTGCGGGAGTCCTGGTCACGGCCGGCGTCCGGGCACTGGCCTGAGCAAGCCGAACGCCCGAGAACCGAACGCGGGGGAGGGATCCGTCCGCCACACCCGGACACGCGGTCAGCCGAGCGGACGACCGTACGAGCGGAGCGTCCCCAAGGCCCTGAGCGTCACCAGGGGGCGTCCTTCCAGTGCGGTTCCCGGAGCCCACTGACGCCAGGTCACCGGCCATCCGCCGTCGTCCTGCTGCTCGGCGGCCAGGTGGTCGAGCGAGCGCTCCAGCTCCTCGTCCGTGAACCAGCGGCGGGCCAGGGACCCGGGCGTACGGGCGTAGTCGTGCGGGAAGTGGTGCTCGCCCGGCGCGTACCCCGTCGCCACCGGGTACTCCGCCCGCCGGGAGGGATCGAGCACCGCGAGCCGTTGTTCGCGCACCAGGCGGCCGAGCCGGCCGGCCGCCACCTCGGCGCGTGCCCGGTCCGGGGCGCAGTCCAGAAAGGCGACCGCGGCCTCGATCTCATAGGGATGGGACTGTTCCAGAGCCTCGACGGCACTCCAGCAGAAGTCCGTCGCCCGGAACAGCCAGGCGTGCCACACCTGATTGCCGTGCAGCAGCCCGACGACCGGGCCGGTCGCGAGCAGCTCCGCCGGAGGGTCGTCCACGATGGGGATGAACGGCGCCGCCGGATACCCGCGCTGGGTAGGAAGCAGAGCGGGAAGCGCGCCTTCTTTGGTTGACACATCGGTCAGAAAGCGACAGATCCGTTCCACGCGCTGTCCGGCGCAGCGACCGATCGCATCAAGAACGCTCAGTGCGTGGGCGGTGTGCAGCGGTTGGCTGACCGGACCCCGGAGATCGGGTTCCAGCGCGTGGCCGTAGCCGCCGTCCTCGTTCTGATAGGCGGAGAGGGCCGTTTCGACGGCGTCGGGATCTCCGTCCAGGAAGCCATGGGCGAACCTCCGCTGTTCGAGGACACGGGCCGTGAGCCAGATGAACTGCTCGGCTCGCGCGAGGGTGCTTGCTCCGGTTCCAGCCATGGACCGACCGTAGAGGGGAAAGGCGTCCGGCACATGCCCGGCGGACCGGCTGCACTCTCAGGAGCGGGATACTGGTGGCATGCGGTTGACGATTTTCTGGGAACGGATGGCTGACCACTTCGGTGCGGCGTACGCGGACTCCTTCGCCCGTGACCATGTGATGGCCGAACTCGGCGGCCGCACGGTGCACCAGGCCCTGGACGCGGGCTGGGACGCCAAGGACGTCTGGCGCGGGGTCTGTAGGGCCATGGACGTTCCGGCCGACAGGCGCTGAAGCCTGGGTGCGTTCCGGTGGGCGAGCGCTGAACCCCGTTCCGGGCGGGATCGGAACCGGGACGGAACCGGAATGGTCGGCTCGGGGCGGGGGACCGGCGGCCGGCGGCATGGGCCAGACTTGTCCCGTGTCATCGACAGACGAGACCGCCCCGGCCCAGCCGTCCGCATCCC
>NZ_JAAXYC010000292.1 GCF_018619185.1 Streptomyces sp. McG3
CCTCCCGGGTGAGGGGCGGGGTGGGTGGCGCGGTTTCGTCGGCCGGGTGCGCGTCGACGAGGTGGAGGAACGCTTCCTCGACGGTCTCCGTGCCGGTGCGGCGGCGCAGTGCGTCGGGTGTGTCCTCGGCGAGGATCAGGCCGTCCCGCATCAGGAGGAGGCGGTGGCAGCGCTCGGCCTCGTCCATGACGTGGGAGGAGATGAGGAGTGCGGTGCCGCGGTCGGCGGCCAGGCGGTGGAAGAGGTCCCAGAGGTCGCGGCGGAGTACGGGGTCGAGCCCGACGGTCGGTTCGTCCAGGACCAGGAGCTCCGGGGTGCCGAGGAGGGCGACGGCCAGCGAGACGCGGCTGCGCTGGCCGCCGGAGAGCGCCCCGGCGAGGGCGTCGGCGTGGCTGGTGAGGTCGACGTCCTCGATGGTGCGGGTGACGGCGTCGCGGCGGGCGTCCCGGTGGGCGCGGCCGGGGTGCAGGACGGCGGCGAAGTAGTCGAGGTTCTGCCGGACGGTGAGGTCGGTGTAGACGGAGGGCGCCTGGGTGACGTACCCGATGCGGCTGCGCAGTGCGGGGTCGCCGGCGGGGCGGCCGAGGACGTCGAGGGTGCCGGTGGCCCTGGCCTGGGTGCCGACCACGGTGCGCATGAGGGTGGTCTTGCCGCAGCCCGAGGGGCCGAGGAGGCCGGTGATGCTGCCGGGGCGGACGGTGAAGTCGAGGGCGCGCAGGACGGTGCGGTCGCCCCGGACGACGGTGAGGCCGCGGGCTTCGATCGCCGGGGGTGGTGGGTGCGTCGGGGGCTCGGCCGGTGTGGCCCCGGGTTTGTAATTCATCATGTGATGAATTCTTCGCCCGACAGGGCCGCCCGTCAAGGGGTAGGAGAGGGGTCGCGGGACGAAAGCGCTCAGCCCGCCGACACGGTGCCGGCGGGCTGCTGAGTCGTCTCCCGGGCGGGCGGGCAGGCCCTCAGCCGCGCTTCGGGCGCTTGCGGCCGGAGGTCCTGCGGGCCGCCGGGTTGCCGGTCCGGGTCGAGCGGCGCTTCTCGAACTGGACGCGGGCCTTCTCGTACTCGGTGCGGCGCAGCTTCTCGCCCGGGGCCTCGGTGAGCGAGCGGACGAAGTAGGCGAGGAGCGAGCCGATGAAGCCGATCGACTTCAGTCCGCGCAGGGAGTCCTCGCGGTCCGGGTCCTTCGGGCGGGCGCCGAAGCCCTCCCAGGTCCTGCGGAACGCGATGGCGCTGCAGACGGAGAACATCCCGATCACCAGCATCCCGACGATGCCCCCGACCTCCGCGATCTCCAGCCCCTCGTAGGCGAAGCGCAGGAGGAAGCAGGCGGCCACGGCGGCGGCCAGCGAGCCGACGGCGACGCCGGCCCGCCGGAGGCCGTAACCGCCGTCGTGGTCGACCCAGGTCGTGCCGAAGAAGCGGATGGGCTCGGGCCGCGGGCCCGGGGCCGTGTCCGTGGCGGGCGGGGTGCCGGGGGCTGCGCTGTTCTCGCTCACGAGGTCGATTATCCCCGCAGCCCCCGGGTGTCCCGGCGAAGCCGTCAGTCGCAGCGCGGTGCGACGTACCCGTCACGCCCCGTGTAGACGTAGGCGTCCGCGACGAACTGGCCGTTGGCGATGTTGTCCCAAAGGTTCGACGTGCCGTACGGGCCGGTGACCGTCTCCCCCGGCTTCTGGCAGTAGATCGGGATCTTCTGCCCGTACGGCATGGTCCTGACGATGCGGTAGCTGGTGCCGGGGCCGGTGCGGACGTTGACCCGGTAGCCCGGGGCGACCGGGTAGCGGGTGCCGGACGCGGTGGTCTCCACCCTCGGCTCGGCCGCCGCCCCTGCCGCCCCGTCCACCTCGTCGCGCGTGGGCTCTGCGGTCTGCTCTCCAACGCCCATATGGGCCTCCCCCGTTGAGATGTCGCGTACGCGAGGCGCGTACGACGCGCAGGCTAGCAAGCCCCGTGCCTCTCGCACGCACCATCGACTAGGCTCCGTGCGTCGCATGCGCACGAACACACGGGGGTGGGCGATGCCGCCGCTGCGAGAGCCCGGAGCGCATCCGGAAGCGGAGTTTCCGAGTTACGCCGGCACCTACCGTCTTGAGGCCCGTCTCGGCTCGGGCGGCATGGGGGTCGTGCATCTGGCGCGCTCGGCCTCGGGGATGCAGCTCGCGGTGAAGGTGGTGCACGCGCCGTACGCGGCGGATCCCGAGTTCAGGGCGCGGTTCCGGCAGGAGGTGGCGGCCGCGCGGCGGGTGAGCGGAGCGTTCACGGCACCCGTCGTCGACGCCGATCCGGAGGCCGGGCGGCCCTGGATGGCCACCCTCTACATTCCCGGGCCCACGCTCGCCGAGCAGGTGAAGCGGAGCGGCCCGATGGCCCCCGCCGAGCTGCGCAGGCTGACCGCCGGGCTCGCCGAGGCGCTGCGGGACATCCATCGGGCGGGTGTGATCCACCGCGATCTGAAGCCGAGCAACGTGCTGCTGACCGACGGGGGCCCCAAGGTCATCGACTTCGGGATCTCCCGGCCGTACGACAGTGATCTGCGCACCGAGACGGGCAAGCTGATCGGCTCGCCGCCCTATATGGCGCCCGAGCAGTTCCAGCGGCCGCGCGAGGTCGGGCCGCCGGCCGACGTGTTCGCGCTGGGGGCCGTGATCGTCCACGCGGCGACCGGCCGGGGTCCGTTCGACTCGGACAGCCCGTACATCGTGGCGTACCAGGTGGTGCACGACCAGCCGGACCTCGGCGGAGTGCCGGAGGACCTCGCGCCGCTGGTCGCCCGGTGCCTGGCGAAGGATCCGGCCGACCGGCCCACGCCGGGCGAGGTGATGGAGGCGCTGCTGCCCCCGTCGTACGAGGCCGACGCGTTCATGCCGTCGCAGCGGCGCCGGGCGGTGGTCGCGGCGGCGGTGCCGGCGGCGCGGGAGCGGGACGGTTCGGAGGCGGACACGCATGTGGGCCCCGCGCCCGTGGTGCGGCGCCGGCGGCTGCCGCGCGTCCGGCTGGTCGTGGCGGCGGCGCTGCTCCTGCTGGTGGCGGGTGCGGGCGCCGGGGCGTACGCCGTGTGGGGCGTCGGTACGGACGCGAGCCGCCCGGAGCCGGAACGCGCGGGCGCCGGAGGCGGTGAGGGCGACGACGCCGTCACCCCGTGGCGTACCGCGTTGCGGACCTCCGGCACCGCCACGCCCGCCTGTTCCACCGCCGGGGCGGGGGGTGCGCTGTACTGCTCGGCGGCCGGGGGCGGCACCGCCAGGATCGATCCGGCGGACGGGGGTGTGCTGTGGTCGGCCCGGTCCTCCTCCTCGCGGACGGCCGCCCACGCTCCGATCGTCTCGGGCGGGGTCGTGCTGTCCGCCGGTCCGGAGGGGAAGCTGCGCGCGTTCGACCCGGTGAAGGGCACCGCCGTCCGCGACACCGCGCTGTCCGCGAGTCCCGGTGGCGCGTTCCCGGCGGGCGACACCCTGCTGACCGTCGCGGACGACGGCACGGTGACGGCGCTGGACGGGGCGAGCGGGGCGACCCGCTGGCAGGGGTCGCCGGCGAAGCACACCCGGCCCGACTTCGCCCTGTACGACGCGGCGTCCGGGCTCGCCTACGCCTTCGAGCAGACGTCCTCCGGTACGTCGACCCTGGTCACGGCGGTGGACGCGGCGACCGGCCGGGCCTCCTGGCAGCGGAGGCTGGAGGGGGCCCTCACCCCGGTCGGCACCGCCGGGGCCGGGGAGCTGGTGCTGACGGCGATGGACGAGAACTCGGACACCACCGAGCTGGTCCGGTACGCGCCAGGGACCGGCAGGTCGGCCCGGGTCCCGCTGCCCTTCACGCTGGACGGGCCGCAGGTGGTCATGGCCGGGGACGTCGCGTACCTGCTGGCGCGGGGCGGGTCGCTGCTGGCCGTCGACACCGCGGCGGGCGGGGCGAAGGCCGAGCTGTGGCGGCTGGAGACGGGGGTCGGGCGGGCTTCCGCCCCGGTGCTCGGGGAAGGCGGCCACCTGTACTTCTCCGCCGCGGACGGGCGGCTGCTGGCCGTCGACACGGACCGGGGTGCGCTGGTGGGGCAGACCCGGGCGCGGCTGAGCGGCGGGAAGCTCGCCTACGCCTCCGACCTGCCCGCCCCGGTCACGGCCGGGCGGACGGTCGTGGGGACGGCGCCGGACGGGTCGGTGTTCGCGGTGGACGGGGCGGACCCGGGGGGCTGGTGAGGCCCGGGTCGACCCTCTGGCTCCCGGGGCTCTGCCCCGGGCCCCCGCTCCTCGATCGCCGGAGGAGCCGCACGGGGGCGCCGGAGAGGCTGAAACGGGGCACGCGGAGCCGCCGGGAAGGCTCCCGGCGGCTCCGGGAAAAGCGGGTGGGCCCCGAGCAGCGCGAGCGTCAGCCCAGCTTCGAGACGTCCCTGACCGCGCCGCGGTCCGCGCTCGTCGTCATCGCCGCGTAGGCGCGCAGCGCGGCCGAGACCTTGCGGTCGCGGTTCTTCGGCGCGTACACGCCGTTCAGCGCCTCGCGTCGGGTGGCCAGTTCGGCGTCGTCGACGAGCAGTTCGATGGAGCGGTTCGGGATGTCGATCCGGATCCGGTCGCCGTCCTCGACGAGCGCGATGGTGCCACCGGATGCCGCCTCGGGCGAGGCGTGCCCGATGGAGAGGCCCGACGTGCCGCCGGAGAAGCGGCCGTCGGTGACCAGCGCGCAGACCTTGCCCAGACCCCGGCCCTTGAGGAAGGAGGTGGGGTAGAGCATCTCCTGCATGCCGGGGCCGCCGCGCGGGCCCTCGTAACGGATGACGACGACGTCGCCGGGCTCGATCTCCTTGCGGAGGATCTTGTCGACGGCCTCGTCCTGCGACTCGCAGACGACGGCCGGGCCCTCGAAGGTCCAGATCGACTCGTCGACGCCCGCCGTCTTCACGACACAGCCGTCCACGGCGAGGTTGCCCTTGAGGACGGCGAGGCCGCCGTCCTTGGAGTAGGCGTGCTCGACGTCGCGGATGCAGCCGCCCGCCGCGTCCAGGTCGAGGGTGTCCCACCGCTCCGACTGGGAGAAGGCGGTCGCGGAGCGGACGCAGCCGGGGGCGGCGTGCCACAGCTCGACGGCCTCGGGGGACGGGGAGCCGCCGCGGACGTCCCAGTTCTTCAGCCACTCGGCCAGGGTGTCGGAGTGCACCGCGTGCACGTCCTCGTTGAGCAGACCGCCGCGGTGGAGCTCGCCGATGAGGGCGGGGATGCCGCCGGCCCGGTGGACGTCCTCCATGTAGTACGTGCCGCCGGGGGCGACGTTCGGGGCGACCTTGGAGAGGCAGGGGACCCGGCGCGAGACCTCGTTGATGTCGTCGAGGCCGTACGCCAGCTCCGCTTCCTCGGCGGCGGCCAGCAGGTGCAGGATCGTGTTGGTCGAGCCGCCCATGGCGATGTCCAGCGCCATCGCGTTGTCGAACGCGGCGCGGGTACCGATGGCGCGCGGCAGGACGGTCTCGTCGTCCTGCTCGTAGTAGCGCTTGGTGATCTCGACGACCGTGCGGCCGGCGTCCTCGTAGAGCGCCCGGCGGGCGGTGTGCGTGGCGAGGACGGAGCCGTTGCCGGGGAGGGAGAGGCCGAGGACCTCGGTCAGGCAGTTCATCGAGTTGGCGGTGAACATGCCGGAACAGCTGCCGCAGGTGGGGCAGGCGTTCTCCTCGATGCGGAGCATGTCCTCGTCGGAGACGGACTCGTCGACCGCGTCGCTGATCGCGTTGACCAGGTCGAGTTTTCGGACCGTGCCGTCGACGAGGGTGGCCTTGCCGGCCTCCATCGGGCCGCCCGAGACGAAGACGGTCGGGATGTTGAGGCGCATGGCGGCCATCAGCATGCCCGGGGTGATCTTGTCGCAGTTGGAGATGCAGATCAGCGCGTCCGCGCAGTGCGCCTCGACCATGTACTCCACGGAGTCGGCGATCAGGTCGCGGGAGGGCAGGCTGTAGAGCATGCCGCCGTGGCCCATCGCGATGCCGTCGTCCACGGCGATGGTGTTGAACTCGCGCGGGACCGCGCCCGCCGCCAGGATCGCCTCGGAGACGATCCGGCCGACCGGGGCGAGGTGGGTGTGGCCGGGGACGAACTCGGTGAACGAGTTGGCGACCGCGATGATCGGCTTGCCGATGTCCGCGCTCGCTACGCCCGACGCGCGCATAAGGGCGCGCGCGCCCGCCATGTTGCGTCCGTGGGTGACCGTGCGGGACCTCAGCTGCGGCATCGTCGCTCGCTCCTTCGGCAGGGGGACTGCCTACGACAGTTAAAGAAAAGACTGCCTTCGAGCGTACGCCCCGGATCCAAGATCTGGACAGCCCGTCCGGAATGCGGGACGCGACGGCCGGTGGGTGGTCAGCCCCCGCCAGGGTTCAGCGCTCGCCCAAGTATCGCTGGAGCGTGGGGGCGACCATCGCCACGATGTCCTCCGGGTCGGCGGAGGCGAGCGGCTCGGCGCGGATCATGTACCGGAGCGTCGCGATGCCGATCATGTGCGAGGCGGCCAGCTCGGCGCGGAACGTGGCGTCCGGAACGTCCAGCTCCGCGGCGATCCGCTCCAGCAGCCGGCGCAGGACGAACTCCCGCAGCACCTTCGCCGCCGCCTCGTGGGTCAGCGCGGAGCGCAGGATCGCCAGCAGGGGTGAGCGGGTGGCCGGGTCCTCCCACACGGAGAGGAAGAAGCGCGCCAGCCGCTCCCCCAGGCCATCCGGCGGGCCGCCGAGAACGGTGTGGACGACCAGGGCGGGTTCGAAGGTGACCTCGACGGCGGCGGCGAAGACCTCGTCCTTCGTACCGAAGTAGTGGTGGACAAGGGCCGCGTCGACCCCCGCGGCCTTGGCGATGCCCCGGATCGACGTCTTGTCGTAGCCGCGCTCGGCGAACTCCGTACGGGCCGCCTCCAGGATGCGCGTACGGGCGTCGGGACCCTCGGACGCGGCCTTGCGGGAGGGGCGGCCCCGGCGGCGCGGGGCGGGAGCGTCCTCGGTCACGGGCGGCCGGCCGGGCTCCTCGGTCACGGGCGGTGGATCTTCGCGGACGGGTCGTCGGCCGTGGCGGAGGCGGTGGCCAGGTGGAGGCGGGTGAAGGCCAGCGCCTCGGCGAGGTCGGCCTCGCGTTCGGCGGAGGACATCGCGCGGCGGGTGTTGACCTCGATGACGACATGGCCGTCGAAGCCCGTACGGGCGAGGCGCTCCAGCAGTTCCGCGCACGGCTGGTCGCCCCGGCCGGGCACCAGGTGCTCGTCCTTGGCCGAGCCCTTGCCGTCGGCGAGGTGGACATGGGCGAGCCGGTCGCCCATCCGGTCCACCATGGCGAGCGCCTCGGTGCGGGCGGTCGCGGTGTGCGAGAGGTCGACCGTGAAGTGCCGGTAGTCGTCGTTGGTGACGTCCCAGTCGGGGGCGTACGCGAGCATCTCGCGGTCCCGGTAGCGCCAGGGGTACATGTTCTCGACGGCGAACCGGACGTCCGTCTCCTCCGCCATCCGCCAGATCCCGGTCACGAAGTCCTTGGCGTAGTTGCGCTGCCACCGGAACGGCGGGTGCACCACGACGGTGGAGGCCCCGAGCTTCTCGGCCGCAGCCCTGGCCCGCTGGAGCTTGACCCAGGGGTCGGTGGACCAGACGCGCTGGGTGATCAGGAGGCAGGGGGCGTGCACCGCGAGGATCGGGACCCGGTGGTAGTCGGAGAGCCGGC
The DNA here is from genome assembly GCF_018619185.1 of Streptomyces sp. McG3. GTDB lineage: Bacteria > Actinomycetota > Actinomycetes > Streptomycetales > Streptomycetaceae > Streptomyces. The sequence goes on from NZ_JAAXYC010000292.1 coordinate 7,677, forward strand.
GCAGGGCCTCGATGTCCTGGCTGACGGGGTCGGTCCAGACCATGACCTCGACGCCGTCGTACCCCAGGCGCGCGGCGATCTCGAAGGCCGTCGCGGTGGACTCGGGGTAGACCGAGGCCGTTGACAGGGCGACCTTCGCATCGGGGATGCGCACCACTGGTTCTGCCACCTGGACAGCGTACGGGCACGGGTGCGCCGCGCCGAGGGCCCCTGGCGGAAAGTGATCAGGGCCATGGGCCCGTCACCGTACGTCACCTGAGCGGTGCGGCTCGTTCCGTCGGACGACGCCCGAGCGGTGGGGCCCGGAGTGCGCCGTCGTGCGTCACCCCAGCGGTGGGGCCCGGAGTGCGCCGCCGTGCACCACGCCAGCGGTGCGGCGCGGAGTGCTCCGCCGTACGTCACCCCAGGAGTGCGGCGCGTTCCGCGGGGAGGTGGTCCAGGCGGCGCAGGATGACGCCCTCGCGCAGGGCCCAGGGGCAGATCTCCAGCTCCTCGACGCCGAACAGGTCCATCGCCCCCTCGGCCACCAGGGCCCCGGCGAGCAGCTGGGCGGCCCGGCCCTCGGAGACTCCGGGGAGCCGGCCGCGCTCCTCGACCGTCATGGCCGCCAGCTTGGGCACCCAGTCCTCCAGCGCCTTGCGGCTCAGCGACCGCTGGACGTACAGGCCCTCGGTGGAGCGGGCGGCGCCGGCGATCCGGGCGAGCTGCTTGAAGGTCTTGGAGGTGGCGACTACGTGGTCGGGGCGGCCGGCCCGGCTGAACTCGCCCACCGTCCGCGCGATGCTGGCCCGGACGTGCCGGCGCAACGCCCTGACCTGCTCGGGGTCGGCCGGGTCGTCCGGCAGCCAGGCTCCGGTGAGGCGGCCCGCGCCGAGCGGCAGGGAGACGGCGGTGTCCGGCTCCTCGTCGATGCCGAAGGCGATCTCCAGGGAGCCGCCGCCGATGTCGAGGACGAGGAGCTTCCCCGCCGACCAGCCGAACCAGCGGCGGGCCGCCAGGAAGGTCAGCCGGGCCTCCTCCTCGCCGCTGAGGACCGCGAGGTCGACGCCGGTCTCGACCCGTACGCGCTCCAGGACCAGGTCCGCGTTGGTCGCCTCGCGCACGGCGGAGGTGGCGAAGGCGAGCACGTCCTCGCACCCCTTGTCCTCGGCGGCCTGGACCGCACCGGCGATCGTCGCCACGAGCCGGTCCACGCCGAGGGGGCCGATGGCGCCGCCCTCGTCGAGGAGTTCGGCGAGCCGGAGCTCGGCCTTGTGCGAGTGCGCGGGCAGCGGGCGGGCGCCGGGGTGCGCGTCGACCACCAGCAGATGAACCGTGTTCGATCCCACGTCGAGGACTCCGAGTCTCATACGGGAACGCTACTGCGCCATGGGACTTACGCTGTCCGCGTGCCAAAGACGAAAAAGGCTAAGCAGGACAAAGCCACGAAGAAGCAGAAGTCGAACGAGCAGGCAGCACAGCCGGAGGCGAACGGACCGGATCCGTCCGACGAGAAGGGCATCGACTTCGCGCGGGCCTGGGTGGAGTTCCCCGACCCGGCCGACGACGAGCAGGTCTTCCGCTGCGATCTGACGTGGCTGACCTCGCGGTGGACCTGCATCTTCGGCAGCGGCTGCCAGGGCATCCAGGCGGGCCGCGCGGACGACGGCTGCTGCACGCTGGGCGCGCACTTCTCCGACGAGGACGACGAGAAGCGGGTCGCGGGGCACGTGGCCCGGCTCACTCCCGAGCTGTGGCAGTTCCACGACGTCGGCGCGGAGACGGGGTGGGTCGGCGTCGACGAGGACGGCGAACGCCAGACGCGCCGCTGGGAGGGCTCCTGCATCTTCCAGAACCGGCCCGGCTTTCCCGCCGGGGCGGGCTGCTCGCTGCACATCCTGGCGCTGCGGGAGGGCAAGGAGCCGCTGGAGACCAAGCCGGACGTGTGCTGGCAGCTGCCGGTGCGGCGGACGTACGACTGGATCGACCGGCCCGACGACACGCGGGTGCTCCAGGTGACCATCGGGGAGTACGACCGCCGGGGCTGGGGTCCGGGCGGTCACGACCTGCACTGGTGGTGCACCTCGGCCACCTCGGCGCACGGGGCCGGTGATCCGGTGTACGTGTCCTACCGCCCGGAGCTGATCGAGCTGATGGGCAAGGAGGGGTACGACCGGCTGGTGGAGCTCTGCGAGGAGCGGCTGTCGTCGCTGCTGCCGATGGCCCCGCACCCGGCGGACCCGCACCCGGCGCCGAAGAAGCGCTGAGGCCGCCGGGCCCTCCGCCCCGACCGGCCCGGCCCCCTCGGCCCGTCGGATCCGGGGCTCAGCCCGTCGGATCCGGGGCTCAGCCCGTCGGATCCGGGGCTCAGCCCGTCGGGTCCGGGGCGGAGGGGCCGGGG
>NZ_JAAXYC010000293.1 GCF_018619185.1 Streptomyces sp. McG3
AGATGTGTACAAGAGACAGGGGCCGTCCGCGGGGCGGGCGGTCATCGCGCCACCGCGTCGATCAGGCAGGCCGCGCGACCGCGGGCCGTCTCGGCCCGGACGACGTCCGACAGCCGCCGGACGCCCTCCCTGACCTGGCTCACGGAGGGGTAGGAGTAGGAGAGCCGCAGATTGCGCTCACCGCCCCGGGTGTGGAACCCGGTCCCGGGTACGTAGGCCACCCCGCCCTCGATCGCGCGGGGCAGCATCGCCCGCGCGTCCACGCCGCCCGGCAGGGTCAGCCAGACGAAGAACCCCCCGGCGGGCACCGTCCAGGACACCCCGTCCGGCATGGTAGCGGCCAGCTCGGTCAGCATCGCGTCGCGCCGGTCGCGGTACAGGCCCCGGGCGGCGTCGATGTGCCCCTGCCAGGACGTGGTGCTCAGGAAGCGGCTCACCGCACGTTGGGCGAGCTGCGAGTGGGAGAGCATCGCGCTCTCCGCGGCGAGGACCAGCTTGCCCGTGACGGTGCGCGGAGCGCGGACCCAGCCCACCCGGAGGCCGGGCGCGAGGGTCTTGGAGAACGAGCCCAGATAGACCACCCCTTCCGGCGCGTCGGCGCACAGGGCCCGCCGCGGCTCCTCGTCGAAGTGCAGCAGCCCGTACGGGTTGTCCTCGACGACCAGCACCCCGGCGCGCCGGCAGACGTCGATGACCTCCTTGCGCCGCTCCGCGCCGAGAACGCGGCCGGTGGGGTTCTGGAACGTCGGCACCGTGTAGTAGAACGTGGCCGGCCGCCCCTCGGCGGCGAGCAGCGCGAAGGTGTCGGCCAGCGCCTGGGGGATCACTCCGTGCAGGTCCATCGCGACCTCGACGACCCGGGCCTGGTGGGCGGCGAAGGTGCTGAGTGCCGTCACGTAGGTGGGGCCCTCGGTCACCACGCTGTCCCCCGGGTTCACGAAGACACGGGTCACCAGGTCGAGCGCCTGCTGCGACCCCACCGTGACCAGGACGTCCTCCGGTGACGCCTCGATGCCCTCGGCCCGCATGACCGCGCACACCTGCTCGCGCAGCAGCGGATCCCCCTGCGCGGAGCCGTACTGCAGGGCGCTTCGCCCTTCGACGGCGAGCAGGTCCCCGAGGACCGCGCGGAGGGCCTCCACGGGCAGGGCGTCGGGGCTGGGCATTCCCCCGGCGAGTGAGACGACATCGTCCCGGGCGGCCATCGAGAACAGCGCCCGGGTCTCGGAGGGCACCATGGCGTGCGCGCGGTCGGCGAAGAGCAGGGGCGGCCGGGGAGCCGCGTCGGGTGCGGGGGGCGGCTGGAAAGAGAGCATGACGTCTCCTGGAGAGGGCGGAGTGGGGCGGGTCGACGGTCCTTCAGACGGATGCCAGTTCCTGGCGCGGTTCGACCGGGTCCGTCGCCGGGGCCTCGGTCCGCGGACGGAAGCGGAGCGCGGCCCAGACACCGCAGGCCACGAACGGCACCATCAGTGCGGCGATGGCGAGGAAGCCGGCGTCGACCGACTGCCGGGAGGCCAGCCCCACGGCGGGCATCAGCGTGGCGGTGCCCAGGCCGATCGCGAGGAGTCGCAGCGAAGCCATCTTCGCCTTGTCCAGTGGACCGGCCTGCTGCTGCAGGAGGGTCAGCAGGGTGGTGATGCCGTTCAGGTTGGCGACGCCGGCCAGGAAGAACCCGGCGTAGTACAGGGCCGGGGAGGTCGTGAAGGCGAGCCCCAGAGCGATCGCCGCCTGGAGCGACATCCAGACCGGCAACAGGGCCGGGCGGACCGTCCAGCGCGTGAAGAAGGTCGCCGCGATCATGCCGACGCCCAGGGACCCCTGAAGGGTCGACGCAGCCCAGGACTGCCCGCCGGGCCAGGCGTCGACGAGTGGCACCACCAACGTGGAGAGGCCGTAGGCGTACACGAAGTCACCCGCGCACATCAGGACCATGCCGAACACCACGCTCTCGTGGCGGTGCCGGCGGAACAGGCCCGCCCAGTCCCGCAGCAGGTCCGGCAGGGCCGAGCGCAGGGTGGTGTTCCGCAGCCGTCCCGCCGACTCCTGATGCGACGTCCGCAGCCGTGAGACCACCAGAGCGGCGGTCAGGGACACGGCGACATCGACCAGCAGGGCCTGGGTGGCCGTACCGACCATCAGGACCAGCCCGAGCGCCGCCATGCCGGCCAGACTGCCCGCCTGGAACGCGATGCCGATCAGGCTGTTGAAGGCCACCGCGCGGCCGCCGGCTATGTGGTGTGCGGTGAACTTGAAGAACGCGGTGCGCTGCACGTTGTCGAAGACCGCCAGGAAGACGGCGGCCGTACCCACGACGGCCACCAGGCTGTCGTCGCTGACGGAGAGGGCGACCATGATGACGCCGACGGTCGCGGCCCGCAGGATGCTGCACAGCACGTACACGGTTCTGGAGTCGAAAGCGTCGACCAGCGGCCCGGAGAACGGGAGCACCGCCACCGCCCCGAGCCCCTGGAGGGCGAAGATCATGGCGAACGTCTGGGAGTCGCCGGTCTGCTGGAACAGCGTCTGCCCCAGCGCCAGGGTGTACAGGCCCACACCGACGCTCGACAGAAGCATCGAGCCGAGCATGGTGCGTGCCGTGGTGTCCCGCAGGATCATGACGCCACCACCCGGACCGTCGCCTTGCCGGTGTTCCGGCCGTCGAGCATGCCCAGGAAGGCGTCGACGATCCCGTCGAACCCCTCGGTGACCGTGTGCCGGTCGGTGACCGTGCCCGCGGTGAGCGCCGGCAGCAGAAGCCGCTCCAACTCCTGTTGCGCGTCCTGGTGGTTGCGCACGAGGAAGCCTTCGAGCCGAACGCTCTTCTCGACCAGTTCGAACAGGTTGCGCGGGGCGGGCGGCGGCTCGCTCGCGTCGTACTGCGCGATCGCGCCGCACCAGGCGATCCGGCCGAAGTCCCGCATCGCTCCGATCGCGGCCTCCAGGTGCTCACCGCCCACGTTGTCGATGTACACGTCGATGCCGTCGGGCGCCGCCTTCGCCAGCTGCTCGGCGAGCCGGCCGTCGCGGTGGTCGAACGCGGCGTCGAAGCCCAACTCCTCGACGAGGAGGCGGACCTTGGCCGGGGAGCCGGCGCTGCCGACCACGCGGCCCGCGCCCATCAGCCGTGCCAGCTGCCCGGCCGCGCTGCCCACGCCTCCCGCGGCCGCGGAGATGTACACCGTCTCGCCCGGCTCGATCCGGGCGACCCGGGTGAGAGCGACGTAGGCGGTGAGACCGGTGCCTCCGAGGATGCCCAGGTAGGCCTCGGGCCTTATGCCGGGAACCTGCGGCAGGACGCGTACGTCCTCGGGCCGGACAACGGCGTGGGTACGCCAGCCCTCGCGGTGGAAGACGAGGTCGCCCTCGGTCAGGCCGTGCGTCCGGGAGGTGGTCACCCGGCCGATGGACCGTCCCTCCAGGGGGGCCGACAGCTCCCAGCCGCCGTCCATGTTCTCCCGCATGTAGGGGTCGACGGAGAGCAGGACGTTCTCGACCAGGGCGGTGCCCGGGCCGGGGGCGGGAACCGGCTCGTCGACGAAGCGGAACTCGGCGCCGGTGGGCCGGCCCGACGGGCGGCTCACCTGGTGAACGGAACGTGCGCTGTGTGACATGGAGTGCTCCAGGGGTACGGGGAACGCAGTGGGCGAAGAGCCGTGCGGAGGCAGGAGAGGGGGCGTCAGCTCAGTCGGCGGTCCACCGTGGTCCGGATCTTCCCGCTGACCGGATTCCGTTCGAGCGCCCCTTCGGGGTGGCACTCGACCACGAGCTCGAACATCCGGAGCCCGTCGTCGTACAGCTGGGCGTCGCCGAGCACCGGGAACGCGTCGACGAGGGCGGCCCGCAGCACCGCCGCGTCCAGTTCCTCCCGCGACTCCGTGCGCAGCACCAGCGTCTCGGTGCCCTCACGCGTCATCAGCTCCGCCTGGAGCTGCGACACCTGGAACTCCTCCAGCGCGGCGAGAAGGTCGCCGTGGTGCACCGTCGCCGATTTGAACCTCAGTAGTCCGTCACTGCGCCCCAGGTACTCCAGCACCCGGCCCGGGACTCCGCAGGGGCAGTCGTGCGCGGTCAGCCGGCCCATGTCCCCGATGCGGTAGCGGATGAGGGGCCCCTCGAACTTCTGCATCGCGGTGATCAGCAGATGCCCGATCTCGCCGTCGCGCAGCGGGAGGCCGTCCTCGTCGACGACCTCGACGAGGTTGTAGTCGTCGTTGACATGGTGCAGCGTCCCGCCGAGCCGGTCGCACTGGTAGCCGATCTGCGCACCGTCGTTGGCCGCCAGGATGCTGGTGATGGACCGGGTGCCGAGCTCGTCGCGCAACCACTGCTTGTCGGACTCGGTCATCGGAGTGCCGCCGTAGACGACCTTCTCCAGCCGCAGGGAGGGATCGCGTCGCCGGGCCTCCCGGAGCAGCGGAAGCACCAGGGCGGGCTGGCCCAGCAGGACGTTCACCGAGAAGTCGCGGACCAGCATCAGCATCAGGTCCGCGGTGACCTGCTGCCCGGCGGAGAAGGCCTCCACCGGCATCCTGGACAGCTCACTGGCCGTCGTCATGAGGCCTCCGTAGAGGCCCCCGCCGACCAGGGCGTTGAGGACCCGGTCCCCGTTACGGATGCCCAGCGCCCGCAGCAGCGGGATCGCCTCGCGGACCATGTTCTCCCAGTCGGTGCGCGCGTACACGATGTACCGCGGGTCCCCGCTGGAGGCCCCGCTGCGCAGCACCTCCCCGCTGGGCGGCGCCCCGCTGGACAGGTCCGGGCTCCGCGGCAGCGATTTCGCCTCCAGCGTCGCCTTCTCCAGTACGGGCAGCCGGCCCAGGTCGGCGAGCCCGCCGATCCGCGGCAGGTCGCGGTAGTGGGGCGTGCGGCGGGCCATTCCGACGAGGTAGCGGAGCCGGGCGTCCATACGGGACGCGCCCTCGGGGTCGGCGCGGCGCGCGGCGTCCAGCGTGGTGCCGGCCAGGTAGGTGGAGGTGAACAGTTGCGGGAACCACGGCGCGCGGCAGTCGATGTCCGCCACGGGCGCCTGCGGCCCGTCCTGCCCGGACGTGACCCGGATGCGGATGGCGGGGGTCCCGGGACGCCCGGCCACCGCGAACAGCTCCCCCGAGGAGGCCGCCGCGTCGTCGGAGAGCACCACCAGGTCGGGGACCCGGACCACGACACCCCCGACGGCGGCGCCGGGCACCGCCGTCGAGGCCGCGGGCAGCGGGAACCCCGGCCCGCGCACCACCTCGAACACGGCGCGCCACAGGGCGGGCCGGGAGGTCCGGACCGTCACCGAGTTGCCCGTCGCCCAGGACAGCAGCAGCCCGCGGAGGGTGTTGCCGGCCCGGTCGTCGTCGAGGACGACCGCGCCCACCGGCTCGTGGGCCCAGACGTCGTCGGTGTCGACGAGTGGCCGCCAGGGGAACTGGCTCAGACCCCCGAGCGCCTCGTCGAGGGCCTGGGCCAGCGCGTCGCCGTCCAGCAGGGGCCCGAGTTCGAGGAGGTCGGCCTCCTTCAGCAGCCGGGCCACCGGGGAGGACGCGTCGGCGGCCAGGTCGCGCTGGAGGCTGCTCACGGCGAGCAGGAGATCGGTCGGGTAGTGGCGCGTCATGCCGCGCTCCCCGACTCGGCCGGGACCCGGGCCCCGGCGGTGACGGTGATGCCGGCCGCGCAGGCCCGCAGGAAGCGGCCCAGTTCCTCGGCGTCGTGGTGCGAGGCCTCGATGAACACGGGGCACTCCCATTCCTGGTAGGTGATGTGGTCGGGCAGCGGACGGTCGGCGGGCAGGAGGTACAGCCGGTCGACGCACGGGTGGTCCGCGAGACCGGGCGGAAGGACGATCTCGGCCGGTCCGGCCGGGAGATGGTGGCCCGGGAAGGCCAGCCAGCCGTGGTAGCGGCCACTGGGCGCGGACGTCGGCGGACGCTCCAGGCCCAGGCGTACGGCGATCTCGTGGGAGGGCAGGTGGACGCCGTGACGCCGCTCATGGGCCGTGACCACACCGGCTCCGCCGACCCGGTTGGCGACTTCCAGGAAGACGAGTTCGTCGTCGGCGGTGTGGAACGCCTCCAGGTGGACACAGCCGTCCTCGATCCCGAGGGCGAGCGCCACCTCCCGGGCGAGACCGCGGTGCGCTTCGGTCAGGGCTGTCTGGTGCGAGCCGAGCGGGGTGCCGTCGGCGTACTCGACCGGTTTGTTGACGTACCGGCTGGCCGCCAGTTCCAGGAACCTGCCCTCTCGCATCAGCCCGTCCAGGTGCAGGATGTCGCCCTCGACGTACTCCTCCAACTGGTAGTCCGCCGGGTCGGGCAGCCGGCGGTACGCGCTGAGCGCCGCGCGGGCGGTCTCCAGCACCACGACCCCCTCGCTGGAGGCCCCCGAGCGGGGCTTGAGCACCGTCTTCCCGCTCCACGGCAGCGGCCCGCAGGCGGGCGGCGCGCTCACGAAGCGCGGGTGGCGGATCCCCGAACCGGCCAACGCCTCCTTCATCCGGACCTTGTCCCGGACGAGCTCGACGCGGGCCGTCGAGGGGCCGGGCAGCCCCAGGTGGCGGCGGACGCGCACCGCCTCCAGGATCCCGAACTCCGAGAGCGACAGCACCTTCTCGTAGCCGTCGGACGGATGGACCCGGGCCGTCACCCCGGCCACCAGGTCGTCGTCCTCACCCAGCGGGATCAGCGTGCACCGCAGGCCGCCGGGGACCTCCCGCAGCGACGCCGGCCGGCCGATGTACGTCACGTCGTGCCGAGCGTGGTCGACGCCGAGGTGGTAGGAGATCTTGCGGTACGGCACCTGGTGGATCACGAGAATCTTCATCCGGAAAACTCCAAGGCTGTGATGCCCCAGCTGAAACCCATGGCGCTGGTGGCCAACAGGATCAGGTCACCCTCGCGGAGCTTCTTCTCCTCCTGGAGGTCGTTCAGGGCGATCAGGGTGTCGGCTCCGCCCATGTGGCCGAGCCGTCCATAGTTGAAAACGCTGCGTTCCGCGGGGATGCCCAGGGCCTCCAGGAGGCGTTCGTGCATCCCCTTGTCGCCCTGGTTGATCAGGAACCAGGCGACGTCACCGATCTCGCGCCCTGCCGCGGCCAGCGCCTCGCCGGCCAGCCGGCGGAAGTTCTCCACGTAGGCGGCGCCGAGCCCCCGCCGGTGTGGACCGCGCCGGATGACCACCCGGCCGTCGTGCCACTCGCCCCGGTAGTAGTCCGACCAGCTGGGGTCGGTCCGCATGGCCGAGTGGAGGACCCGGAAAGCGCAGCCGTCACCCGCCAGCAGAACCGCCGCGCCCGCATCACCGAAATTGAACAGCGCCTTGGAATCCGGGTCACCGTAGTCCACCATCCTGCTCAGCCGGTCGCCGAGGAGAACCAGCGTGTACGTGCCCGGCGAGGCCGCGACGGAGTCGGCCGCGAGGCGGATCGCGGTCAGGCCGGCGTTGCAGAAGTTCGTGATCTCGTAGCAGTGCGCGTTCCTGATGCCCAGTTCGTCGGCGACCTTGGCGGCCGGCGACCAGAAGGGGGTGTCCCAGACCCCGGAGCCCGCGTAGATCACCTCGCGGACGGCCGAGCGGTCGGTCCCCAGCCGTTCCAGCAGCCGGGAGGCCGCCCGCGACGCCAGCCCGGCCGACGTCTCGTGCTCCGCGAGGACCGGGAACGACCGCGTGTGGGTGATGGCCGCGAGGTCCGCGACAGGGACGCCCGAGACGAGTTGCATGTCCCGGATGTCCGTTGTCGCGGACGGGAAGCAGACGTCGAAGTCGACTATGCCGCCCACGGTTCCCTCGCCCCGATGCTCACACGGTGCACGGTGCGGTCGACGCCGGGCTGAACCGGAGTGGCCGCGTGGTAGGTGAGCTCGCACTTCCAGATCACCAGGTCGCGCGGGGTCCACCGGTGCTCGTAGACCCGTGCGGGGTCCTGGATCAGCCGGTCCAGGAGGGCGAAGAACTCCGCGTTCTCGTTCGCGTCGAAGCCGATCACGCGCTCCATGTACTCCGGCGCGCCGTACACGTAGCGGCGGCCCGTGGTGGGATCGGTCTTGATCAGCGGGTGCTCGACGGGCGGGTGCTGCTCCTCCACCAGCGCCCTGAACTCGGCTATGGACAGCCCGGCGTGCTCGGGCGAGATCCGCTGGCGCTTGGAGACGGTGTGCACCGCCGTGCGGCCCTCGACCTTCAGTTTCCACTCCTCCGGCAGCCGGTCGTAGACATCCGCCGCGTTGGCGTAGAGGGTGTGGCCGCTCGTCCCGGGGACATCGATGCCGTGCAGCATCGTGTAGGGCGGCGCCGTCCGCTGGTAGGAGGAGTCCTGGTGCCAGAAGTTGCCGACCCGGGCGACGCCGATCGCCAGGTTGTTCTTCCTGGCGTTGGAGGAGATCATGATCTCCTCGTGGTCCGGGTGGCGGTACTTCGCCATCAGGAAGGGGACGGGGCGACCGAGCCGGCTCGCCAGGACGATCTGCTGCTCCGGGGTGATGTCCAGGGAGCGGACGACGACCAGCTCCCGCTCGTGCAGCAGCGCGGTCAACTGCTCCCAGAGCGCGGGGTCCTGGAGGTCCTCGTAGGTCGCGCCGGTCACCTCGGCGCCGATGAAGGGCGTGAGCTCGCCGATCCGGATGCCGGTGGCGGTGTCGGTGGCCGTGTGGATTTTGGTCATGGTCATGCGACTCGTGTCTCCTTGTGCGTCGGGTGGGAGGGACGTTCAGCTGGGGTCGTCCGCCAGGCACCGTGCGAGCGCCTCGACGAACCCCTCGATCTGCTGTTCCGTGCGGAAGGGCGCCACGGTCACCCGGAAGCGCTCGCCGCCCCGGGGAACCGACGGGAAGTTGATGGGCTGCACGTAGACGGAGTGCTCGTCGAGCAGCCGGCGGGAGACGCGTTTGACGCGGTTCCCGCCCGGTACCAGGATCGGGACGAGGTGGGTGGGCGCGGGGACATGGGCGATGCCCGCCCCGGTGAGCCGCCTGCGCATCAGCTCGGCGTTGGCGTGCAGTTGCTCCCGCATCCGGGCGCCCTCGGGGCTCCGGATCACGGACAGGCTCGCCAGGGCGGCGTCCAGGGAGGCCCGGGGGATGGTCGTGGTGAAGATGAACCCCGGGGCGTGGGAGCGCGTGTAGTCGAGCGGGACGTCCGGGCCGGCCACGTAGCCGCCGGTGGAGCCCACCGCCTTGCCGAACACTCCCTGTACGAAGGTGGCCCGGCTCTCGCCGATCTCCTCGCAGACACCGGCTCCGGTGGGCCCGAGGACGCCGATCGCGTGGGTCTCGTCCAGATAGGTCTGCGCGTGGTAGCGCTCGGCCAGGTCGCAGATCTCGCGGATGGGCGCCACATCGCCGTCCATCGAGTACACCGACTCGAAGACGATCAGCTTCGGACGGTCCAGGGGCTGTGCCGCGAGGGCGAGTTCGAGGTCGGTGAGATCGTTGTGCGCGAAGACGTACTTGTCATTGCCGGATGCCCGCACGCCCTCGATCAACGAGCGGTGGTTGAGCGCGTCCGAGAACACCATGGTCTCGGGCTCGGCACGCAGGAGCGTGGTCAGCGTCTCCACGTTGGCCACGTAACCGCTGGTGAACACCAGCGCCCGCTCCTTGGCGTGCCACCCGGCCAGCAGCGCCTCCAGCTCCACATGGGCCTCGCTCGTCCCGGCGATGTTGCGGGAGCCGCCGTTGCCGGTGCCGTGGCGCAGGGTGGAGGCGATCTGGGCCCGCATCACGTCGGGGTGCTGGCTCATGCCCAGGTAGTCGTTGGTGCACCACACCTGGATGCGGCGCCCCTGGTGGAGGGCGTGCCCCCGGTCCTCCGCGAGGTAGGAGCAGGCGACGAAGTCGCGGTACAGCCCATCCGCCCTGAGCTTGTCGAGACCGGCTCTGAGGCCGGCGTAGGTATCTGCGGGAGGCGGGGCGAGAGTGGAGATCACGGTGCTGCCCTCTCGGGTCGGGGGACTCGGTTGATCACCACCATGAAGGTCGCCGTTCCCGATCCGTTCCCCGCCCGTTCCC
>NZ_JAAXYC010000294.1 GCF_018619185.1 Streptomyces sp. McG3
GGGCAGGGTGATGTGGAGGCCCAGCTCGACCGTGCCTTCGCCATCGTGCGCGACACCTTCGGCACGGGCATCGGAGCGGGCCGGACCGCCGGGGCCGAGCCCGAGCGCGCCCCGGCCGCGACGGTGGCCGCGGACGGTGAGGTGCTCGTCGCGGTGGCGCGCACCGACGCCCCCCTCGACGAGGTCATGCGGACGATCCAGCAGGCGCTGAAGGACCGCTGAGGGCCTGCCGGGGGCCCGTCCGGGCCGGGGTGCGAATCCGTTCGCGGTGGCCCGACGCCCGTGGTGTGGTTCGCCCATGCGAACCGATGAAGTACGCGACCTGTACGACCGCACGATGCGCGAGCACGCCCGCCCCGAGGGCCCCGGGGCCGAGGTCGAGCGGGCCGGGCCCCTGGTGCGCCAGGTCGGCGGCCCCGACGACTGGAACGGGATCGTCTGGTCGGACCCGGAGCTGGACGCCGCGGGGGCCGACGCGGCGATCAGGGCCCAGATCGGGCACTACACCGCGCTGGGCCACGGGGAGTTCGAGTGGAAGCTCTACTCCCATGACCGCCCGGCCGACCTGGGCGACCGGCTGCGGGCGGCCGGATTCGCACCGGACCCGCCGGAGACCCTGCTGGTCGCCCCCGTCGAGGCGCTGGCCGATCCGCCCGGGGCGGGGCTGCCCGAGGGCGTCACCCTGCGCCCGGTGACCGACGCGGCCGGAGCCGAGCTGATGGCGCTGGCCCACGAGCGGGCGTTCGGCACGGACGCGAGCCGGCTGCGCCACCAGGTGCTGACGCGGCTGGAGAGGGCTCCGGACGACTTCGTGGCCCTGGTGGCGATGGCCGGCGGGGAGCCGGTCAGCTCGGCCCGTATGGAGCTGTACCCGGGCACGGGCTTCGCCGGGCTCTGGGGCGGCGGAACGGTCGCCGAGTGGCGCGGCAGGGGCCTGTACCGGGCCCTGGTCGCCCATCGGGCCGCCGTGGCCGCAGAGCGCGGCTACCGCTACCTCCAGGTCGACGCCACGGACATGTCGGCCCCGATCCTGGTCCGGCTCGGTTTCACGGCGCTCGGCACGACGACGCCGTATGTGTACCGACCGGCCCGATAGCAGCCAGCCAGCAGGACAGAACGTCCCGTAACACCCATCGTGTTGCTCATGCGTGCCCACGGGATGACAAGTGAGAGAAATTGTTGGCACTGGGTGCCTTGTCAGGTGTCACGGAGTGCCATACGTTGAAGGAGTCCGGGCGGCCGGCGTGCTGAGACCTCACACGTACGCCGGCTGTCCCCGCAACCACCGTGCTGCGCGCCCGGACGCCTGCGTCACAGGCACCCTTCTGCTCCACCGGGCAAAGCCGAGCTCCACCCCGCCGAACCGACGGCAAACACCTCCACACCGCACTCCCCTGCCAGCAGGGCCCCTCAAGCGTTCCCTCGACGCCGCATCACCGGAGGCAAAACCGTGAAGGAAATCCTGGACGCGATCCAGTCCCAGGACAGCACCGCCGCGGACTTCGCGGCCCTGTCCCTCCCCGAGTCCTACCGCGCGATCACCGTGCACAAGGACGAGGCGGAGATGTTCGCGGGGCTCGAATCCCGCGACAAGGACCCGCGCAAGTCGATCCACCTGGACGACGTCCCGGTCCCCGAACTCGGCCCCGGCGAGGCCCTCGTCGCCGTGATGGCCAGTTCCGTGAACTACAACTCCGTCTGGACCTCGATCTTCGAGCCGGTGTCGACGTTCAGCTTCCTGGAGCGCTACGGCAGGCTCAGCGAGCTGACCAAGCGCCACGACCTGCCGTACCACGTCATCGGCTCCGACCTGGCGGGCGTCGTCCTGCGCACCGGCCCCGGCGTGAACGCCTGGAACCCGGGCGACGAGGTCGTCGCGCACTGCCTCTCGGTCGAGCTGGAGTCCTCCGACGGCCACAACGACACGATGCTCGACCCCGAGCAGCGGATCTGGGGCTTCGAGACCAACTTCGGCGGGCTCGCCGAGATCGCGCTCGTCAAGTCCAACCAGCTGATGCCCAAGCCCCAGCACCTCAGCTGGGAGGAGGCCGCGTCCCCGGGCCTGGTCAACTCGACCGCGTACCGCCAGCTCGTCTCGCGCAACGGCGCGGGCATGAAGCAGGGCGACAACGTGCTGATCTGGGGCGCCAGCGGCGGACTCGGCTCCTACGCCACCCAGTTCGCGCTGGCCGGCGGCGCCAACCCGATCTGTGTCGTCTCCAGCCCGGAGAAGGCCGACATCTGCCGGGCCATGGGCGCCGAGGCGGTCATCGACCGCAACGCCGAGGGCTACAGGTTCTGGAAGGACGAGCACACCCAGGACCCCAAGGAGTGGAAGCGGTTCGGCAAGCGCATCCGCGAGTACACCGGCGGCGAGGACATCGACATCGTCTTCGAGCACCCCGGCCGCGAGACCTTCGGCGCCTCGGTCTACGTCACCCGCAAGGGCGGCACCATCACCACCTGCGCCTCCACCTCGGGCTACATGCACGAGTACGACAACCGCTACCTGTGGATGTCGCTCAAGCGGATCATCGGCTCCCACTTCGCCAACTACCGCGAGGCGTGGGAGGCCAACCGGCTGATCGCCAAGGGCAAGATCCACCCGACGCTCTCCAAGGTCTACTCCCTTCAGGACACCGGCCAGGCCGCGTACGACGTCCACCGCAATCTGCACCAGGGCAAGGTCGGCGTCCTCGCCCTGGCCCCCCGCGAGGGCCTGGGCGTGCGCGACCAGGAAATGCGCGAGCAGCACATCGACGCCATCAACCGCTTCCGCAACGTCTGAGGTTCTCCGATGAACGAACGTCAGAAGGACCGGCCCTGGCTCATGCGGACGTACGCCGGTCACTCGACCGCCGAGGCGTCCAACGAGCTGTACCGCCGCAACCTCGCCAAGGGCCAGACGGGTCTCTCGGTCGCCTTCGATCTGCCGACGCAGACCGGATACGACCCGGACCACATTCTCGCCCGCGGCGAGGTGGGCCGTGTCGGTGTTCCCGTCTCGCACCTCGGTGACATGCGGCGGCTGTTCCAGGACATCCCCCTGGAGCAGATGAACACCTCGATGACGATCAACGCGACCGCCATGTGGCTGCTGGCGCTCTACCAGGTGGTCGCGGAGGAGCAGGGGGCCGACCCCGACAAGCTCCAGGGGACCACGCAGAACGACATCGTGAAGGAGTACCTCTCGCGCGGGACGCACGTCTTCCCGCCGGTGCCCTCCCTGCGGCTGACCACGGACATGATCACGTACACGGTCAACCGCATCCCCAAGTGGAACCCCATCAACATCTGCAGCTACCACCTCCAGGAGGCGGGGGCCACCCCGGTCCAGGAGATCGCGTACGCCATGTCGACCGCCATCGCGGTGCTCGACGCGGTCCGCGACTCGGGGCAGGTGCCGGAGGAGAAGTTCGGAGACGTGGTCGCCCGCATCTCGTTCTTCGTGAACGCGGGCGTCCGCTTCATCGAGGAGATGTGCAAGATGCGGGCCTTCGGCCGCATCTGGGACCGCGTCACCCGCGAGCGGTACGGCATCGCCAACCCCAAGCAGCGCCGTTTCCGCTACGGCGTCCAGGTCAACTCCCTGGGGCTGACCGAGGCGCAGCCGGAGAACAACGTCCAGCGCATCGTGCTGGAGATGCTGGCCGTCACCCTCTCCAAGGACGCCCGCGCCCGCGCCGTACAGCTGCCGGCCTGGAACGAGGCGCTGGGGCTGCCCCGGCCCTGGGACCAGCAGTGGTCGCTGCGGATCCAGCAGGTCCTGGCGCACGAGAGCGATCTGCTGGAGTACGAGGACATCTTCGCCGGTTCGCACGTCATCGAAGCCAAGGTGGACTCGCTGGTCGAGGAGTCGCTGGCGGAGATCGACCGGATCCAGCAGATGGGCGGCGCGATGGCCGCCGTCGAGTCCGGCTACCTCAAGTCGGAGCTGGTCTCCTCGCACGCGGCACGCCGGGCCCGGATCGAGGGCGGCGAGGAGAAGATCGTCGGCGTCAACATCTACGAGACGACCGAGCCCAACCCCCTCACCGCCGACCTCGACGGCGCGATCATGACGGTCGACCCCGAGAACGAGGCCCGGGTCGTGGCCGCCCTGCACGAGTGGCGGGACAACCGCGACGAGACGCGCGCCTCCGAGGCGCTGGCCGCGCTGAAGAAGGCCGCCGCCGGCACCGAGAACATGATGGAGGCCACCGTCGAGTGCGCCCGCGCCGGCGTCACCACCGGCGAGTGGTCCTGGGCGCTGCGGGACGTCTTCGGCGAGTTCCGCGCGCCGACCGGGGTCTCCTCGGCCCCGGTGGCGGTCACCGCCGAGCCGGGCAGCACGCTCGCCCTGGTCCGCGAGAAGGTCACCCGCACCTCCGCCGACCTGGGCGTGGGGCGGCTGCGGCTGCTGGTCGGCAAGCCGGGCCTGGACGGGCACTCCAACGGGGCCGAGCAGATCGCCGTACGGGCCAGGGACGCCGGGTTCGAGGTCGTCTACCAGGGCATCCGGCTGACCCCCGAGCAGATCACCGACGCGGCAATCGCCGAGGACGTGCACTGCGTGGGCCTGTCCATCCTCTCCGGCTCGCACGCCGAGCTGGTGCCCGACGTCCTGCACCGGCTGCGCGAGGCCGGGGCCCCGGACATCCCGGTGATCGCGGGCGGCATCATCCCGCCGGCCGACGCCGCCGCACTCATCGAAGCCGGAGTGGCCGCCGTCTTCACCCCGAAGGACTTCGGCATCACCGAGATCATCGGCCGTATCGTCGACGAGATCCGGAAAGCGAACAAGCTCGACCCTCTGGAGGTCCCCGCATGACCACGCCCACAGTCCCCGTGAACCGGCTGCGTCCCCGCCGCTCGTGTCTGGCCGTGCCGGGCTCGAACCCGCGCTTCCTGGAGAAGGCCCAGGGCCTCCCGGCCGACCAGGTCTTCCTCGACCTGGAGGACGCCTGCGCGCCGCTCGCCAAGGAGGGCGCGCGCCACACGATCGTGGACGCGCTGAACAACGGTGACTGGAGCGGCAAGACCCGGGTCGTGCGGGTCAACGACTGGACGACGCACTGGACGTACCGGGACGTCATCACGGTCGTCGAGGGCGCGGGGCCGAACCTCGACTGCATCATGCTGCCGAAGGTCCAGGACGCCCAGCAGGTCGTGGCACTGGACCTGCTGCTGACCCAGATCGAGAAGACGATGGGCTTCGAGGTCGGGAGGATCGGCATCGAGGCGCAGATCGAGAACGCCAAGGGCCTGGTGAACATCGACGACATCGCCGCCGCCTCGCCCCGCCTGGAGACGCTGATCTTCGGCCCGGCCGACTTCATGGCCTCGATCAACATGAAGACCCTGGTCGTCGGCCAGCAGCCGCCCGGCTACCCGGCTGACGCCTACCACTACATCCTGATGCGCATCCTGATGGCGGCCCGTACGCACGACCTCCAGGCGATCGACGGCCCGTTCCTCCAGATCCGTGACGTGGACGCCTACCGCGAGGTGGCCGGCCGCGCCGCCGCCCTCGGCTTCGACGGCAAGTGGGTGCTGCACCCGGGTCAGGTCGACGCGGCCAACGAGGTGTTCTCGCCCTCGCAGGAGGACTACGACCACGCCGAGCTGATCCTCGACGCCTATGACTGGTGCACCTCCGAGGAGGGCGGCAAGAAGGGCTCCGCGATGCTCGGCGACGAGATGATCGACGAGGCCAGCCGCAAGATGGCACTCGTCATCGCGGGCAAGGGCCGGGCCGCCGGAATGCGGCGCACCTCCAAGTTCGAAGCCCCGGAGGCCTGATCATGCAGTTCGGACGCACATTTGAGGAGTTCGAGATCGGTGCGGTCTACAAGCACTGGCCCGGAAAGACGGTCACGGAATACGACGACCACCTCTTCTGCCTGCTGACCATGAATCACCATCCGCTGCACATGGACAGCAACTACGCGGAGAGCACGACCGACTTCGGAAAGAACGTGGTCGTCGGCAACTACATCTACTCACTGCTGCTCGGCATGTCGGTGCCGGACGTCTCCGGAAAGGCCATCGCCAACCTGGAGGTCGAATCGCTCAAGCACATCGCGCCGACCTTCCACGGCGACACCCTTTACGGCGAGACGACCGTGCTGGACAAGACCCCGTCGAAGTCCAGGAACGACCGCGGGATCGTGTACGTGGAGACCAGGGGCTACAAGCAGGACTCCACCGTGGTCTGCGTGTTCCGGCGCAAGGTGATGGTCCCCACCGAGACGTACATCAAGGAGCGCGGCGGAGAGCAGCCCGGCCGCCCGACGCCCGCCAAGTAACTGTGTGAAGCCTTAAGGCCATCCGCGTGAAGCCACAGGAGAAGCAGCCATGACGCGACTCGCCCAGACCGCCGGTCTCAACGACATCCAGCGGGAAATCCTTTCCACGGTCCGGGATTTCGTCGACAAGGAGATCATTCCGGTCGCGACCCGGCTGGAGCACCGCGACGAGTACCCCACGGAGATCGTCGAGGGGCTCAAGGAACTCGGCCTGTTCGGGCTGATGATCCCCGAGGAGTACGGGGGGCTGGGTGAGTCGCTGCTCACCTACGCGCTGTGCGTGGAGGAGATCGCGCGCGGCTGGATGAGCGTTTCGGGCATCATCAACACGCATTTCATCGTGGCCTACATGCTCAAGCAGCACGGCACCCAGGAACAGAAGGACACGTTCCTGCCGCGGATGGCGCTGGGCGAGGTACGCGGGGCCTTCTCGATGTCGGAGCCGGCGCTGGGCTCCGATGTTTCGGCGATCACGTCGAAGGGCGTCCGGGACGGCGACGAGTACGTCCTCAACGGCCAGAAGATGTGGCTGACGAACGGCGGAACGTCGAATCTGGTGGCCGTACTCTGCCGAAGTGACGAAGGCCACCCGGAGGGCACCGCGCCCCACAAGTCGATGACGACCTTCCTCATCGAGAAGGAGCCCGGCTTCGGAGAGGTCCGGCCCGGCCTGACCATCCCCGGAAAGATCGACAAGATGGGCTACAAGGGCGTCGACACGACCGAGCTCATCATGGACGACCTGCGCATTCCGGCCAATCGCGTCCTCGGGGGCACGACCGGCCGAGGGTTTTACCAAATGATGGACGGCGTCGAGGTCGGCCGGGTGAATGTCGCCGCGCGTGGTTGCGGTGTCGCACAACGTGCATTCGAACTGGGCGTTTCGTACGCACAGCAGCGTCACACCTTCGGCAAACCGATCGCCCAGCACCAGGCGATCCAGTTCAAACTGGCCGAAATGGCCACCAAGGTCGAAGCCGCCCATGCGATGATGGTCAATGCGGCACGCAAAAAGGACTCCGGGGAACGAAATGACCTGGAGGCAGGGATGGCGAAGTACCTCGCCTCCGAGTACTGCAAGGAAGTCGTCGAGGACGCCTTCCGTATCCACGGCGGTTACGGCTTCTCCAAGGAGTACGAGATCGAGCGCCTCTACCGCGAGGCACCGATGCTGCTGATCGGTGAAGGTACCGCCGAGATCCAGAAAATGATCATTGGCCGACGTCTCTTGGAGGAGTACCGATTCCAGGGCTGATTGTCCCTTTCGAGGTGATTTGGTGGCGAAGAACATCACACCGGGTCACCCCCGACGGGTGCCTTTCCGCCGTCCGACTCGGCTGCTGGCTTGCCCAGTTGCGCCCGGCAACCGATACCATCGCCGGAAAGCCGCCGTCCCCCGTTGCCAGCGCGGCATCATCCGCTACGAAGGTCATTCATGCCCGACAGCACTTCCTCCGCATCCCGCGGCGGGGTCCGCATCGCCCGCGGAGCATCGCCGTGGCTCCTGCCGACCGTCGCCACCGCAGCCCTCAGCCTGGCCCGCGCCCGCAAGTCGGGGCGCTGGGCAGCAGTGGCTGTGCCCACCACCGCGCTCGCGGCGGGCATGCTGTGGTTCTTCCGTGACCCCGAGCGCGAGATCACTGACGGCCGGGTCATCTCCCCGGCCGACGGTGTGGTGCAGAGCATCATGCCGTGGAAGGACGGGCGCACCCGCGTCGCGATCTTCATGAGCCCGCTCAACGTTCACGTCAACCGCGCTCCGCTGGCGGGCACCGTGACGTCGGTCGAGCACATCCCGGGCGGCTTCGTTCCGGCGTTCAACAAGGAGAGCGAGAACAACGAGCGCGTTGTCTGGCACTTCGACACCGAGCTCGGCGACATCGAGATGGTGCAGATCGCGGGAGCGGTCGCCCGTCGGATCGTGCCGTACCTCCCCGAGGGCACGAAGGTGGAGCAGGGCGAGCGCATCGGCCTGATCCGCTTCGGCTCGCGCGTGGACATCTACCTCCCGGAGGGTATCGATGTCGCGGTCGAGGTCGGTCAGGCCACCACCGCGGGGGTGACTCGAATTGACCGTGATTGATCCTGATACCAAGGCCGGCTGGGTGCCGGAGGCCGACGACGAGAACGACGCCGACGGCGCGGAGGACATGCCGCTGTCCATGCGGCTGTCGATAGCGGACACGCTCACGCTCGGTAACGCGACGTGCGGGTTCATGGCGGTGTACTTCACCACCACGGGCATTCTGATCCCGCACCTCACGGGCAGCGACGAGACGGGCATGGCCCGGCACTCGGCCGCCACCGCCGTGATCCTCATGCTGATGGCGGCGATCTTCGACCTGTTCGACGGACTCGTGGCGCGCAAGCTGCGCTCCTCGCCGATGGGCGCCGAGCTGGACAACCTCTCGGACCTCATCAGCTTCGGGCTCGCACCGGCCTACTTCGTGCTCGTGTACGGCATGGTCGCCGACGACGCCCATCAGCGGGTGTCGGCACTGGCGGCGATCGTCGTGTTGCTGGCGGTGGTGCTCAGGCTTGCCAGATTCTCCTGCGTGACGCTGAAGGACGGCATGTTCCAGGGCATGCCGAGCCCCTTCGGAGCGCTGACGGTCGTCTCGATCGTGCTCCTGGAGCTGCCCTTCATCCCGACGCTGCTCGCGATCGTCGGTGTGGCGTGGCTGATGGTGAGCCGGGTGGAGTACCCCAAGCCGAGGGGCATCCTCGCGGTGGCGATGCTCGGCTGGATCGTGGCCGCGATGGGGCTGCTCGCCGCGTGGGCGTTCGACGCGCCCGGCGGTCAGCTGCTGCTCCAGACCGGCTGCGCGCTCCAGGTGGTGCTCGGCGCGGTGATACCGCTGTTCGCCACGGCGCGACGGGTGAACACGTTCCGTGACAACCGGCGCGAGGCGCGGGCGGCACAGCTGCCGTAGCGGCGGACAGGCGAAACAGGGCGAGGGCCCGGATGCTCCCCGGCATCCGGGCCTTCGTGCGTTCCCGGCGCGCTCAGGCGTTCCGCTCGCTCGTACGTTCCCCGCCGTCCGCCTCACTCGTCGTCGCGGGGCTCCAGGCTCCAGATCAGCTCGGCGCGCAGCGGCCCCGTCCGGGACAGGACGGCACCGTGGACGGGGGCGAGCGCGGCGAGCTGGGAGGCATGGCACAGGACAGCGTCGCGCTTGGCCGCCCACTGCTCGTCGGAGAGCACCAGCTCGTGGCGGACGGTGAGCCGGTGGGTGCGGTCCAGCTCCCGGTAAGCGGGCCCCCAGTCCTCGCTCGCGGCCAGTGCCTCGCCCGCCCCGGGGGTGCCCCATTCGGGGAGGTGTCCGGTGTAGGGCAGGTCGGCGTACACCCAGGGCTCGGGGGCCCCGGCCGCGGCGAGGACGCGCTGGGTGCGCAGCCGGACGGCCTCGTGGTCCGGCTGGTTGGTGGCGAGCGGTACGAGCACCCGGGTGCCGGGGGCCAGCGAGCGCAGCAGGGCGTCGAGGCCGGCCGGCTCGTCGCCCTCGCCGACGTACGGGCCGTCGGGGTGGTCGACGAGGACCTGCTCGGCCCCGAGGAGCTTGCAGGAGCGGGCGTCCTCGGCCCGCCGCGCCCGGTACGCCTCGACGGCGGAGCTGAACCCGCAGAGGGCGTCCCACCCCGAGACCGGGAGGCCGGGGGCCGGGGAGCCGCCGTGGACGGTGACCACCGCGACGGGGCCGGGCAGGG